>JAAYJV010000009.1 GCA_012522755.1 Candidatus Hydrogenedens sp. | reverse complement strand
GCAACGCCGAGCCTATGGATTTCGAGATATGGAGTTCTTTAAATTAAAAATACTTGCGTTACACGAAGCAAAAATCAAACTCGTCGGATAGAAACATCAAGTACGCAAAAACCGGATGAGCCAAAAATTGTTATTCGCTATCTTCAGCCAGCCGGTTGCGGAGTGCTTCCAGTTCGTTCCTCAGTTCCCAGGGTACTTTCAGACCCAGGCTGTCGAAAAACTGTTCCACATCATCAGCTTCCACTTTCCAGTCCCGGTTGTTCACAGCCAGCAATTCTTCCAGCCGGCCATCGGGAAGATCCAGCCCCGTCATATCCAGCGAATCCTCAGCGGGAATATAGCCGATCGGTGTTGAGCGGGCATCGCCTTCACCCCGTGCACGCTGAAGGATCCACTCCAGCACACGCAGATTCTCACCGAATCCCGGCCAGAGGAAGTTGTTCTCTTCGTCACGGCGGAACCAGTTCACATGGAAGATCTTCGGCGGATGCTTGATGGAGCGGCCGATGGAAATCCAGTGCTTGAAATATTCGGCCACGTTATAGCCGCAGAAGGGCAGCATGGCGAAGGGATCACGGCGTACTTCCCCTTGCTTCCCGTATTGTGCCGAGGTGCGTTCCGATGCCATGCTGGCACCGACAAATACACCATGGTTCCAGGAATAGGCTTCATAAACCAACGGCGCAAGATGGTTACGTCGGCCGCCGAAAATGAAAGCGGAAATCGGTACGCCGTGGTGATGTTCCATGCGATGAGAGGCTGAGGGGCACTGGTTCAGGGGAGCCGTGAAACGACTGTTGGGATGGGCGCCCGGGATTTCTTTACCCTCTTCATCTTTTTTGCCGGGATGCCAGGGGTTGCCGAGCCAGTCTGTAGCATTGGCCGGTGCGTCACCTTCCCCGTCTTCCCACCATACCGTACCGTCTTCACCGAGAACCACGTTGGTGAAAATGGTGTTTTTCTGCACGGTCATGAGCGCATTTCTGTTGGAGGCTGAATTGGTGCCCGGCGCCACACCGAAAAACCCCGCTTCAGGGTTGATGGCCCAGAGACGGCCGTCCGTATCGGGGCGGATCCAGGCGATATCATCACCCACGGTCCAGATGCGATAGCCTTTGCTCTTCAATCCTTCGGGAGGAATGAGCATGGCGAGATTGGTCTTGCCGCAGGCACTGGGGAATGCCGCCGCGACATAGTCAATACGTCCGCCCGGTTCTTCCACACCCAGAATCAGCATATGTTCCGCCAGCCAGCCTTCTTTGCGCGCCATCCAGCTGGCCATACGCAGGGCAAGACATTTTTTGCCCAGAAGCACATTGCCGCCATAGCCGGAGTTGACGGACCAGATGGTGTTGTCTTCCGGGAAATGAAGGATACGACGTTTTTCAGGATCCAGGGTGGCTTTGCTGTGCAGGCAGCGTGTGAAATCGTCGCTCTGACCGAGGACATCCAATACCTCTTTGCCCACACGGCACATGATCATCATGTTCAGCACAACATAAATGCTGTCTGTGAGTTCAATACCGATTTTGCTGAAAGGAGAACCCACGGGCCCCATGGAAAAAGGCACCACATACATGGTACGTCCGCGCATGCCGCCACGGAAAAAATTCGCCGCTTCCGTATAAGCTTCTTCGGGGTTCTTCCAGTTGTTCGTCGCCCCTGCGTCCCGTTCACGCTGACAGCAGATAAAAGTCTTGTCTTCGACACGCGCCACATCCAGCGGATGGGTGCGGTGATAAAAGGAATTGGGATAGTGTTTCTCGTTCAGAGCAATGAGTTCGCCTGTGCTGCATGCCTCGGCAACCAGTTCCTGGCGCTGCTCTTCGCTTCCGTCAATCCAGACAATCTTGTCGGGCAGACATAAAGCCGCCATTTCTTCGATCCAGTGCGTAACAATACTGTTGGTGGTAAGCACCTGGTCACAATTTTTCATGATACAAGTTGCTCCTCATGATAGCGTCAGGCTGACGCCTGTTGTAATTCCAGTCCGGGAAGCAGCTTCCGGTCTGGTACCAGGCTGGGATATTTTATCGCAGCGCAGATACACAGCTGGTGCTCTGATCACTGGTTCATGTCCTCAGCCCGGACTTGATTGCGCCCGCAGACCCTTTATTGAAATACGAAAACTGCTTGGTTAAAGCACACGGGCTCTCTTCAAGCGGGTGATTATACAAAAAACAGGCCCTGAACCGCAAAATATTCCAGGGAACAGCTGCTGCGTGAGCTCAAGAAGGAAACACAATTTTTGTTGTCCCCTGCAGGGCTGTCAGTGGTTTGGCCTGTCATTATTCACAGGGCTGCTGAGGGAAAATTTGGAGGATCAGATTTTGCCACGGTAATAATCGATGACCACAGCTGCGACAATGATACCGCCTGTAACAAGTCTTTTGACGGGTTCCTGGGCGCCCATCTGTATGAGGCCGCTTTCAAGAACAGCGATGATGATCACGCCGAAGAGGGTGTTGATGATGGAGCCGCGACCGCCCATGAGGCTTGTACCGCCGATAACGACAGCGGCGATGGCCTGCAGCTCGTAGCCACTGCCGGCGTTGGGATCGGCGGCGGTGAGGCGTGAGCAATAGATGACAGCCGCCAGTGCGGAGAGAGTGCCGCAAATGGCATAGACACCCAGCTTGGCCCGTCGGATGGAAATGCCGGAAAGTCGGGCCGCTTCCTCATTGCCGCCAATGGCAAAAAGGCTGCGGCCGAAGGGGGTATAGCTGAGGACAAACTGTCCGACAATAACAGTGGTTATGGCCACGATAAAAGGCAGTGAAAGACCGAGAACATTCCAGCGTGTAAGCCAGTCCATTCCCGCGCCGATGTACTGGGTTTTGGAGCCCGTTACCAGATAGGCGCCGCCCCGGGCCGCCTCAAGCATGCCCAGCGTCACGATGAAAGCGGGGAGCTGCCAGCGGATGACAAAAAAACCGTTGAGCATCCCGCAAATCATGCCCGTACCCAGACAGAGCAGAATGGCCAGGGGCAGAGGCAGTTGCCATTGCACGAGCGCGAGACCGAGCACAGCACCGCCCAAAGCCAGCACGGAACCGACAGACAGATCGATACCGCCGATGATGAGGACAAAGGTCATTCCCGTTGCGAGAATGACAGCATCGGGAATCTGGTTGGCAATGGTGCGGAAGGTGGTCCAGGTGAAAAAATAGTCTGTTCTGAGGGCGAACAGCGTGATCAGCAGACCCAGCACCAGCGCCAGTCCGGCATAATTCACCAGTGCCCGCAGCAGTTGACGTCCCTGTATCATGATGCAAGCGTTTCCGCTGTAATCAGTTCTACGGGTGTCTCCTGGTCTTCAGGGCTGGCCTCGCTTTGCAGCAGTTCCAGGGCGGCTTCAATACCGAATACAGCGAGTCTGTCGGCATGCTGCACGACGGTGGCGAGGAGCTCTCCTTTTTTGACCAGCTCCAGAGCGGCTGAAATGGCATCGAAGCCGACTACAGGGATATCGGTCAGTTTTCCGGCGGAACGCAAGGCGGCCACAGAGCCCAGAGCCATACTGTCATTGGCGCACAGGAAGGCTTTGATATCAGGACGCTCCGTGAGCAGGGCCGAGGTAACCCGATGGGCTTTGTCCATTTCCCAGTCGCCAACCTGAGAGGCGACGATCTCCATTCCGGCGGCGTTCATGGCATCTTCAAAGCCGAGGCGCCGTTCAATGGCGTTGAAGGCGGAAGGAACCCCTTCAATGATGGCCACAGGATCTCCGGGCTGGAGTTTTGCAGCGAGATATTCTCCGGCCAGACGGGCGCCCTTGCGGTTGTCCGGCCCGACAAAGGGAATCCGGACGCCCCGCTGCGCCAACACATCTTCATCAAATTTATTGTCGATATTGATGACGACTATTCCCGCTTCCCGGGCGCGCTGACATACCTGAATCAGGGCTTTGGAATCGGCCGGTGCAATGACGATGGCATCCACCTTGCGTGCCATCATCTGTTCCACCAGTTGAATCTGACGGTTCACGTCCAGTTCGTCCTTGATACCGTCGGCCAGCAGTTCATAGTCTTCGGCATGTTCCGCCTGGTGGGCCCGGGCACCTTCTTCCATGGTCAGAAAGAATTCATTGGCCAGAGATTTCATCACCAGAGCGATACGTGGCTTTGCATTGGCTTTGCCTGCTGTATCCGCAGGGTCATCGCCTTTTTTTCCGCATCCCACAACAACCAGGCATCCGATCAGCATGAGCGAGAGAATCAGTGTCTTTTTCATGGAATCTCCTTTTTTTGGTTCTTTAGCATACCAATTAGAGCCGCTTCGGCGCAATTTCCTTTGTTGGAGAGGAAAATAAAAAGAGCCGCTCCGAACTGCTCTTCAGAACAGCCCGAAACGGCTCACAGAAAGGGGCAAAGGGAATTACTTGTTCAGAATTTTTTCGACGGAAGGCGCATCAATGAGCGTGGCTTCAGCCAGTGTGCCCACGAGGGGCCGGGCATAGCTGATAAAGGCGTCGGTCACGTTGTTGCCGGATTCACAAATGTACTCATCAGGCATTTCAATAGCGTCGTAAGCAACGGAATCCAGCGTTGTCAGGTCGTAGGAAATGGCATAGTTACCACTGCGTTTCATGGTAACGGAACCTGATTTCTGCTGACCCACACCAAAACGTACGCCCATTTCACCAACGGTACGTGCTTCGACTTGATCCACTTCGCTCACACAGCCCAGAAAACTGCGCTGCAGATAGCCCAGTGTGTCGGCGCGGACACGGTCGATCTTTGTGTTCTTTTTAATATGGTCAGCAAGCATGTCGCCAAGGGCACCCGAACCGGAGAGCTGGACATTGCCATAATCGTCTTTTTCGCCGCCCGTGAATTTGGCTGCAATGGCTTCACCGCTTTCATCGACGATGCCTTCGGATACAGCAATGACACAACGACCATGTTCTTCAAAGGTCTTGACAACATCGCTGGTAAATTTTTCCAGACTGAAGGTGCGTTCAGGCAGATAGATGAGATGAGGGCCATCGTCAGAATATTTACGGCCCAGTGCGGCAGCCGCTGTGAGGAAGCCCGCATGACGACCCATGACCACACCGATATAAACACCGGGGAGCGCGCGGTTGTCAAGATCCACGCCGGCAAAGGCCTGAGCAACAAATTTTGCTGCTGAGCCATAACCCGGACAGTGATCCGTGACTTGCAGATCGTTGTCAATGGTTTTGGGAACGTGAATAACGTACATGTCATAACCGGCGTCTTCGGCTTCTTTGGCCACAGTCTGGCAGCTGCCGGCACTGTCGTTGCCTCCACAATAGAAGAAGTAACGGATATCGTGGGCTTTGCAGATTTCAAAGATTTTTTTGCAGTATGCTTCGTCCGGTTTATCGCGCGTTGAATAAAGGCCGGAAGAAGGGGAGGCCGCCATTGCTTCCAGATTGGCCGTGGGCACATCGGTCAGATCCAGAAAATTTTCATTGATAATGCCGTTGACGCCATGGCGTGCCCCATAAATACGGGTAATTTCAGGGTGTTTACGTGCTTCAAGTATAACCCCTACGGCACTTTGGTTGATGACAGCGGTGGGTCCGCCGCCCTGAGCGATTAGAGCTTTACCTTTTAATTTCATGGTTATATCCTCCTGTTTCGGTGATTGGATAGGGTTCTGCCCCTTGAAAAATGCGAGGGAAAAAGAGGGAACATGCATGATGAGTATACCACGGCAGGACGAAAAAAACAAAAACTCCCGATGTTGCAGATGAGCTTTGACGTCTTTTTATTTCAAATGTATTGCTGTATCGCCACGAGCAAATGACGCTGTCTTTTTAACCTGATCAATCAGGCACACTGGGAAGAAATACAGGGAGCTGAAAAAGATCCACAGTTTTCAAAGATCCATCCAGTCCACTGATTCATCATAAATGCCCCGTTATGAATAATTCTGTTGAGAGCTCGTCTAATTGATAACTTCAGGAACAATCTCAACAAGGAGGGCTCTCATGAAAATTTGGATTCTCAACATTATCGTCATCATTCTGTTAATTGCCGGGGTTGCCAGATTTTCCGGATGCGAGGCATGCAACGGACCGGTTGCCACAAACATCAGCATGAAAATAGATGAATTGACCACCTGGCAGCCGAAGGCCATTGCCAAAGACCCCGTTGGTTTCATGACTTATGCCGTCTCGGCTTCGGATGAGATTGTGCTTGAAATGAAAGCAGCACAGATTGGCACTGCTCAACTACGGGCTTCCACAGAACGCAAGATCCAGGCGAATGCCACGGAATACGAAGCGGTGAAGATACTCTTTTCGGAATTCCGGACGGCATACCAGGAGGCTGCCAACGCAGAAAGCTGGCCGACGACAGTTCGGGAAAAGAGCTATTCTGAAGAAGAACTGCGCAATCAGGTGGCTGCTCTGGGAAAACGCTTCAATGCCTGTCAGACTGAAAAGAACAGCCTTCTCGAATTTGAGAAAAAGTTGTCCTCCCATGCAGCCCAATTGGAAGAAAGGCTTGCGGACACAGAAGCGACCCGAAGAGAATTCGCCCATCAGCTTGAAGTGATTCGTATGGATAAAGCTTCGGCTGATCTGGATCACTTGACAGATCAATTGAAATCTCAAGTGGAGGGGCTGGCCAAGAATGCTCACTTCGTCAAAATGCCCGTTAACGAAACCACTGTTGACGAGCTTCTCGAAGAGGAGTACCAGAAGTCGCGAGACCTGGAATTCAGTGAACTGCTGTCCATGCCCTTGGAATAAATCAGACTTGACCCATCAGCCGGAGGGCTATGTGAATGAAAAATCTTTTCGTAACGGTATTTGTGTTGTTCCTCATAGCACTTGTCTGGCAGGCTGTATCTTCGCCGGATTCTCACTGGTCTCCCTTGGCGATTCTGTCGCAGCTTCGCAATGGTGCGGGTGTTACAGGCGTAGAGAGGGAGTGGACTGAGAAGGAGATTGCCGCTGATCGCCATGGATACAGCCAATATTTGACAAGGCGTTGTGATGGATTGGAGGCGGACTGTAAAACAGGCCTGGAGAACATCAGTAAAATAATTGAAGATCTGGATTCATCACGTCAAAACAATGCTGAGGCATTGAAAGACACCGAAAAAGCTCTCGTCTCTTTATGCACCTCTTATGCGCATGCCCAGGCATCGCATTCATGGCCGGTGTCTGTTTCAGGAGTCGAGCGCGATGAAAAAAGCCTGAAGCAGTTGATTGAAAAAACCAAAGGTCGTCTGGATCAGCGTAACCAACTTGCGAAAAATATCCAGCAATATTATGAGGAGAAAGTAGAGCAGGCCGAAGCGCTGAAAGTAAAACTTGATGTGATTGGTTACAGCCGCATTATGTTGACTGATAAAACAGAGACGTTTCGTCTTGAAGAGATTCTTCAGAGTTTTGAACAGCTCCAGGGTGAAGTCCACGCCGTGGCTGAAACAGACACAGAACAGTTGGTTCACAAGGTAATGGAAGATATAGGGACGAAACTCACGGATGATCAGTTTCACGATGTGATTTCGCATTATGCCACGCCGGCACCAGCACCTGCCCAAAGCTCAAAAACAAGCTCCAAAAATACCGTTACCCCGGTGCCGTCCGGTAATAAGACAACCCCATCCGGGGGACAACAGCCGTCTGCAGGCAATCAGCCCAGGAAGACTTTGACACCGGCTCAAAAAGCCGCAGCAAATAATTCCGGGACCGCACCCGCAAGTCAACAGCCGTTTGCAGGTAATCAGCCCGGGAAGACCTTGACACCGGCTCAAAAAGCGGCTCTGAACCGGTGACAAATGCTCACTCTATAGTGGCATTTTTTTAATCAGTCTGGTGTTTCCCATGTGTTACAATGAGCATACCGTCTGTTTCCCAGTTTGCAAACACGAGGAGAAGAATAATGAAAGCCCAGCCGTTCCTTCCGTCTATTTTGATTATATCCGTTCTTTTCGTATTGACCACAGGTACTCTGTCGGCCGATACTTTCAAGCTCTCCGATCCCGTGGCTGCGAACATTGCCAGCAGCCAGACGACTCTGGACGATCAGACCGACGTGGCTGTCACTATTTATAATAATGACCGGGCTCTCGTTCGTGATCGTCGGAAGATCAAGCTTCTGCCGGGCGAAGGGACTTTGCAGTTTATGGATGTTGCGGCAACGATCAAGCCGGAAACGGTGAGCCTGCGCTCCATGAATGATCCCGGCGCATTGAAAATTTTCGAACAGAATTATGAATACGATCTGATGAGCCCTGACAAGCTCATGGAAAAATATGTGGGACGGTCGGTGACGCTGGTAAACAAAAATACGGAACTCTCCTTTTTTGAACAGCCGGCCAAATTGTTGAGTGTGAACAATGGGCCCATATATGAGATGGAAGGAAAGATTTATCTGGGACATCCCGGTGTGGTGGTTCTTCCTGAGATCCCGGAAGCCCTCATAGCCAAACCGACCCTCGTCTGGCTTCTGGGCAATAACGGCACGGATCATGAAGTGGAAGCGACCTATCTCGCCTCTGGTATCGGTTGGCGTGCGGACTATGTGCTCACTGTGGATAAAGATGAAAAAAGCCTGGATCTGGAAGGCTGGGTCACACTCAATAACCAGTCCGGCGCCACCTATAATAATGCGCAGCTGAAGCTCGTGGCGGGCGAGGTGAATATTGCGGAGAGTGAACCTGTCATACATCGGAAAATGATGGCTATGGATATGGCTCTGGCCGGCGCACCGCCCATGATGGAGGAAGAGGCCTTTTCTGAATATCACCTCTATACCTTGCAGCGCCGGACGACGATCAAGGAAAAACAGACCAAGCAAGTGAGCCTGCTCAGTGGTAAAGATGTCAAGATCAACAAAAAATATGAGTTCCGGGGAAACATGAGCTTTTACAGCAGTCGTGTGGATGCACAGAAGAATCAGAACGCTGATGTTTTTCTTGTATTTCAGAATACGGAAGAAAACGGTCTGGGCGTTCCGCTGCCGGCCGGGATCATGCGCGTTTATCAGCCCGACAGCTCCGGGATGCTTCAGTTTTCCGGGGAAGACCGGATTCAGCATACACCTCGCAATGAGGAAATCCGGCTTGTTCTGGGCAAGGCCTTTGATGTGGTAGGCGACCGTGTGCAGCGGGACCAGAGCCATTTGGGGCTCAATACCTATGAATCAGAATTTGAACTCTCCATCCGGAACAGAAAAGAAGAAGCCATCCAGGTCGATGTGGTGGAACCCATGCCCGGAGGTGACTGGAAGATACTGAAAGAATCGCATCCCCATACAAAAAAAGATGCGCGTACAGCCATCTTTACTGTGGATGTCCCGGCTGATGGAGAAACAGTCGTCAGTTATCGTGTCAGAGTGACCTATTAATTGAAGATCCGGTCAGGAAGGAAAAAACCATGATTGAGCGTATAGATCATGTGGCCATCGCTGTGCGTGATCATGAGGCTGCATTGCACTTTTTTCAGGATATTCTCGGAGCCGTGGCTGGAGAAAAATACAAAGCCGCCGATCGGAATTTTTATTGGCAGACACTGGCTCTGGGAGATCTGTCCCGCCTGGAAATTATCTCTCCCTCAGGGCCCGACAGTTTTCTGGATGGCTTTCTGGCGAAAAAGGAAGGCGGCTTTCATCATATCACCCTCCAGACACCGGATCTGGAGGCCCTGCTGAAAAAATTGGAGACCCGGGGAATCCCCTATTTCGGGAAACATGCCTACCCTGATGGAAGCTGGAAAGAAGTCTTCATTCATCCCCGTGATGCTTTTGGTGTGCTCATACAAATCGCAGAGTTTGATGCGGAACGGTGGATGGTTTCGGAAGCGAAAATGCCCGAAGGAATACGATTTCAAATTGAAGGGCTGGCGAAAGAGTTCAAGCTCCAGTTGGCACATCCGGGCGGCGGTAAAGTCATTCTGGACTGCACACGTGAGGAATTGGAGCAACTCGCAAAAGAAATCGATACGGCACTGAAAGGCTGAATAAGCTCCGACAAACCGCTTGTGAGAGAGATTGAAGGGAGATAAGGGATGGAATGAGAAAATATCTCTTTGGGACTTGAAAAGTGGGGGAGAATGTGGTATAGTATGGGCAGATGGAGAAATAAACTCGAAAGGAAAGAAGGTAATGCTCATACGATTCACCATAGATAACTGGCTGTCCTTCGCTGAAACGACTGAACTATCCATGGTCGCCTCCCCCGAACGACAACACAATGAACGGGTTGCACGAGTTAAATCCTATGCGAAAATCCTGCCTATGGCGGCCGTATACGGAGGCAATGCCTCGGGCAAAACAAATTTTTTTCAGGCACTCAATTTTGTGCAACGCCTGGTAGTCCATGGAAGGAAGCCTGACAGCCCCATACCCGTTACTCCTTTTCTGCTCGACCCGGAGAAACCAGGGGCACCTTCCAGCTTCACTTTGGAAATATGTGTGGACGGCACATTCTATGAATATGGATTTACGCTGACCCATAAAGAAGTGTTGAAAGAGCATCTCATACGGATAGGACAGACAACGGAAAGGGTTCTTTTTCAACGGGAGGGGCGGACTGTAGAGTTTCATCGTTCTTTACCGGAACAGAAATATCTGCAATTCGTAGCCCGCGGCACCCGGGAGAACCAGCTCTTCCTGACGAACAGTGTGTTTCAAAATCTGCAGACCTTCGAAGCGGTTTATATCTGGTTTAAAGATCATCTGGAAATGGTTGCGCCTGATGCGCGCTTTGAACTTTTTGAGATACTCAGTGATAAGGACAGCATATTCAGTGATCAGGTGAATACACTTCTGGAGCAGATGGATACAGGGATCAAGCGTCTGGATACGGAAGAAGTGGCCTTCAAAGATTTGCCCTTTTCGGCTGCGGTAAAGTCACAGATCCAGGAAGAACTTCAGGAAGGCAAAACGCTGCGCATAGATGGGTCTATGAACGCTCGCTTTCTGGTGAGTCGCAAGCAGGGGGAGATCAGGGCGAAAAAACTCATCTCTTATCATCATGCGCCCGATGGAGGCGAAGTACGCTTTGAGCTGTCTCAGGAATCGGACGGATCACAGCGTCTCATAGACCTGCTTCCGGCTTTTGTGTCCCTCATGGCTGCTGATTGCACCAAGGTATTTGTCATCGACGAATTGGATCGGAGCCTGCACAGTCTGCTTACCAAGAAATTGCTGGAACTGTATCTGGAAAGCTGTTCGCCGGAAACGCGCAAACAGCTTATCCTGACAACCCATGATCTGAGTCTCATGGATCAGAGTCTGTTGCGTCGCGATGAGATGTGGGTCACACAGCGAAAGTCAGACGGCAGTTCACAACTGTTTTCTTTCAGTGAATTCAAAGATGTGCGCTACGACAAAGATATCCGGAAAAGCTACCTCCAAGGGCGTCTGGGTGGCGTGCCTGTCCTGGACCGGGTAGGAGAAGAGCCCTTGTCTTATGATCCCTCGGGGAGTAAAAACTGATGGGACGGCGCCGAAGATCTTTTACCAGACCTTACGGGCTGCGCAGTTATAAAAAACTATTTGTCATTGCCACGGAAGGCAAGAAAACAGAGCCGGCCTATTTTCTTCTCTTCGAAGGAGACAACAGAATAGTGCGCATTAAATGTATCAAAGGAGATGCAAAAAGCGCTCCGGCTTATGTACTCAAGCGCATGCAAAATTATCTTCAGGAAGAGGCTCTTCAAAAGAGTGATGAAGCCTGGATAGTTGTTGATCAGGATCAATGGGAAGCCCGACAATTGCAAATGCTTTTTGATTGGGCAAAGCAAAAGAGCAATCGCCATGTGGCCCTGAGCAAACCCAACTTTGAATATTGGCTGTTATTGCATTTTGAAGACGGGACGGGGCTGGTTTTTGCGTCGGATTGCGCAGTCCGTCTGAAACGCTATCTTCCCGGATATGATAAAAGTATCGATAGAAATAAATTTCCCGAAGAAGCAATACGAGAGGCCATCAATCGGGCGAAATCACGAAAGAAATCCGGAGCCCAGGCTTTTACGGATGTATACCGGCTGGTTGAAAATATCCTGAAAGCGCAGGAATAGTTTTTTTAAAAAGTTCACTGCAAAGTCATAAATGATGCTGAAGGAAGTCGGGGCGGACATTAACGGAAGGTCGGGTGCATCCACAGAACTGTCTCTGCTCTTTTCAGTGTGTCAGTGCATTCTATGATTGAACATTGGTCTTTTTCTTCGTGTTCACGGGTGTGACGACCTGAAAAAAAGCGTCTTCTCCTCCTCAAATCGCTACTGATGTTCCATCTGTGAGGCCATCGCGCGGGCTGTCTTTCATAAAATGTTGACATTGCCCTGTGAAAACTTATAGATTGGAAAGCGAATTGGGCATGAGGCACTCGCCTCCCCGGTCGGCACCGTTCCGTGTCGTCTTCCCGAAGCAGAGGCATCTGGCTTTGTAAGTTCAGGTGCGGCGGGTCTTGTGCCCTTGGCATTTTCCGGGATGGGCAGCGTGGCTGTCCCTTCCCTGGACTGTGAGACGGCCCATGATTGACCGAATAACAGTACTTGGTGGCAGCAGTGTCTATACGCCTGAGTTTCTTGAGGCGTTGCTTTCCAATAATGTTCTGGTCAAGGAATTGGTCTTGCTGGGAATGCCGGGTCAGAAACTGGATATAGTGAGTCGTTTTTGTCAGCGTCTTGTCAAACGGAGCGGCCATCTTACTGAGATTATTCCGGAGACAGACCCTGAAAAAGCGATGAAGGGTGCTTCCTATATCATCAATCAGGTACGCGTGGGCGGGATGAAGGCACGCATCCGTGATGAAAAGCTGCCCCCTCAGTTTGACATGGTGGGCAGCGAGCGTCTGGGTGCGGGAGCCATCACCAATGCCCTTCGAACCCTTCCTGTGGTTTTCAATTTTGCACAATGTGCCGAAGCTGTGAACCCCAAGGTGCGGATCATCAACCTTTCCAATCCTGTTGGGATTCTCGTGGAAGCCCTGACACGCTACACTTCCCTCAATGTGGTGGGTGTGAGCGATCTTCCCGGAATTTACATTGAGAAAATCGCTGCGCTTCTCGGCCGTGAACCCGATGCGATCGAGGTGAATTATCTGGGCCTTTATGATTTGGGTTGGATTCAGGATGTGAAGGTGGCGGGTATCAGCCGGATGAGTCAGCTTCTGGAGATGGTGGAGAAAAGCGAGGACGAATTCTTTGATCATGCCCTGATCCGCATGTTCCGTATGATTCCTGTCCGTGTGCTGGGCGTTTATTATCGTCGCCAGGAAGTGTTGCGCCGCCAGCAGACAGGTGCCCGTTTCCGGGGCGAGGCCCTCTATGATGCAGAGCAGCGTATTTTGAAAATGTATGCCCGGCCGAGCCTCACAAAAGTGCCTGATCTGACTCGTCAGCGCAATGCCCTCTGGTATGACAATACGATTATTCCGCTTTTGCAGAAGTTTGAAGCGGGAAGGCCGGCCGAGACTATATTATGTGTGCCCAATAAAGGCTCCATTACGGATCTTCCCGATTACAGTACGGTGGAGGTTCCTGTGTGTGTGAGTGCCAAAAGCATCAAGCCCCGCAAGATGGGCATGCTTCCCCGTTTTCTGAGTGGTTTGTATCATTCCATCAAAGAAAGCGACCGTCTGGTGATTGAAGCGGTGCGTCATAAATCCCGCGACCTGGCCATGCAGGCACTGGCCGTGAATCCTTTTGTTCCGTCTATTGTCCGGGCTTCGGAATATCTGGACAAAGTGATCCGGCAGGAGAAGATGGACCTTTTCTGATGGGGCAAAAACTTGATACTCTGGAATTATACAATCTGTTGATTACCCGTTCTCCGGGCTGATTCCCTGGTTAAAAAAAAGAGCATTTTCTGTCTGGTGTCGACTCATTTTTATATTTGAATTTTTCTTTTGAAAACTGTTTTCAGTCTGCCATAAAAAAAAGCATCCTGTTTTTATTGACATTTGACTCGAAAATTGTAATAATCTATAAGGAATTGTCAAGAGTTTACTTGCCATAGCATTGAAGCGTACGCGGAAGTATTGCGTACCCGTGCTGTGCTGTTTCAGCATTGGGCGGGTGTAAACAGTTGACGCATAACAGGGATTGTGCGATAATAGCAACAAGTGTCTTTGAAAAAGTAAATCCGCGTAACTGCAATCCGAATTCGGATGGGAGTGAGGATATGATGTTCCGTACAGAATCGCCAGGCAAATGGAACCGCACAGGCACCGGGCTTGCGGTAGTTCTTCTGGTTCTGACAGCGCTTATCGGCGTCACAACAGTCCAAGCTGAAGAGGGACAAAACCACCTGATTTCGGATGCGGCGGATAGCTTTGTGTCTGATGCCGGTCTGACTATATGGACAGATGTCTTTGAGCAGACCGACGAAGCGCGCCTGGGATGGGCCGCTTCTGTCTGTGCTCTGGTGGATGCTGATGCGCTGCAGGCGGATGAGCAGGGAACAGCCACGCTCATGACAGATGCCTATAAGCAGTATGGTCAGCCTCCCTGTTCGGATCATCCTTTTGCGCAACAACCCACAGCGGCTCTCTGTGCCGGTTTCGTGGTGGCCGACGATCTCATCGCCACTTCCGCAGCCTGTCTGAACGAGTCAACTCCCCTGGCTGCCTATCGTTTTGTTTTTGGTTTTGAAATGAGCGCCGATGCCTCAGTCGCTCTTTCTTTTTATGAGGATCAACTCTACACGCCTGTTGACATTGTTGCCAGTGATGGAGAATTCGCGCTCCTCCGTGTGGATCGGCCCATCACTGTGGCTCAGGCCCTGCCCTTGGCCCTGTCACCGGCTGTGGCTGGTGAAGAAGCTGTAGTCATCGCTTATCCCGCAGGGCTCCCTGAAAAAATTGCGGCCGGCCCCTTCACTCCGACCGAGGCCGGACTGGCCGTCACGGTGGATCCTCTGGGTGATCTTTCCGGAGCGCCTGTCATTCTCAGTGCCACAGGTGAGGTGGCGGGCATTCTCTCAGGCGGAGAAGCACTGTCCACCGCTGACAGCCCCTGCTTTGCCTATCCTGCTTCCGGTGATGCGAGCTTTGCGGGATTCATGACCCCCGCTTCCTCCTTTGCCGCTTATGTACCTGATTCCGCTTTTGAAAAACAGATTGATGATGACTTGATAGTTGATCTGGATGCGGAAGGCGAGGAAGAAGAGCTTGCGGATGAAGCCGAGATAAACTTTGAAACGCTTGTTCGTGATAAAGAAGCCCTTCTGCCTCTTCATGATTGGGTGCCCCTATTCCGCTTTACCATGGCTTATGGTGATGATGCGTATGCTCCGCGCTATCTGAGCAAACTGGAATACGAACTGGTGGCCGCTGATCCCGACGATGAAGAGTTCATGGTTCGTGGCAAACCTTCTGCCAGCGACATCTTGGAATTCGCCATCTTTGATGACTTTTATACAGAGGATGACGAAGCAGGCGAGGATCGTTACGGAAATCTGGATACAGGCGACTACCTTTTGTTGAGCTGGGATGGCACGGGAGCCCCTTACGGAACAAACGATGGTGTCAAATATTCTATGACATTTAAGGAATCTGATCGCATTATCAGCCTGCCTAAAATTGATGATTATCTTCCGGACGGTGCGGCCTATATTGTCGCTGTACGCACTTCCGCCACCTGGCGCAGTGCCTTGAGCATGGGAGTAAAGGTAACCTGGGCGGAAATGGTTGATCCCGAAACTGGAGAGAGTTACCTTGGTGATGGCGGTGAAGACGACAATGTTCCCGCGGACAGCTATAGCCCTTCCTTCATTGAAGGTGAGACTCTTGATGATGAAGTTTACTATTCTTCTTCTTTCGGCGTTTTTGATCCGACAGGCCCGGATCTGGGCGGTATAAATTTTCTGGAAGGCTGGGAAACTATCCCCACACCCAACTTCTTCCAGTATACGCCTTATCTGTCCATTCCTCTCGCCGAGTTTTCGCGGCCCCGGTGGAATAAACCAGATACGCTGTTGAGTATTGCCACCGGCCAGTATTTGAACATCCGTTCGCTCATGCCTCTGGAATCGTGGATGCCCGTGATCGGCATCAATATTCATTCGAGTCGTTCATTGCTATCCGGTCTGAAAGAAGATTTTCCTTATGCCGTATTGCGGGAAGTAAACGTGGTCTTCACCGATGAGGGCGGTGACCCGAAAGGCTATCCGGGTAATGGCGGTTTCAATCCCAAACAGGCACTGAAGCCCATCGGTCATGGTACCGATGAAACCTTCGGAACGACCCATGTCGGGTACAATGGAATCTGGGTCTGGGAAGATACCAACCGCAATGGCATATTTGATCCGCCCACTCCCACAGCCGGCGGAGTCGGCGGCTTTTCCTATAATGGCGATATGCCTCTTGCCTCACTGGGTATGCACACTGAGTGGGAGCACATCGCTGAGCCCCCCGGTGGCGGTTCTCCCTGGTGGAAAATCAAGCTCACTTTTGCAGGTACGGAAGACAATCCCGAAGCCTATCTGACCGAAAAAATCCCGAACAACGTTTTGCCCGGTGAGATAGGTCTTGGCAGTGAGTTTTCTTATGACTATTTTGTTGTTGCCCGTTTTGACAGTGGTTTTAAAGATATATCCTCCATGGCTTCAGGTCAGGCTGGTGCCACTTTGGGGTCTCAGTTCAAAGCTTTTATTGAACCCAGGCGCAAGGATTCATTTACCCAGCAGTGGGAAGGCGGTATTTATGCCACATCTCAGATTTTCCGGCGGGATGAGCGAGAGGTTTATGTAATACCGCGGAATCCAGCCTGGCAGGATGAGCCGGCTTGGGGCACTGAACCCTGGTGGCCTGAACGCACTCTGAATGTCCATGCCTCGAAGACGCACCGCCAGGGATTGGAGGTGCTGGATCTGGTCCAGACCTACATGGGCGCCAGTATGGATTCGAATCGCTATGATGAGATATACGCTTCCAACCATTTCCCTACAGGCTTGATATGCAAATGTAAAGAATTGACCAATGTACCTCTGGGATTTTCCTCCTTCGGATCTTCCACACTTGCCGCCTGGCTGGATCCCTTCGGTTTGAATCAGTCCCGCTTCGCCAATAATCACGAGCCTGATGTGTATTCCTTCACGGCACTGGAAGTGGTACACAAGTTTACACTTTTTGGACAGCCCATGCTTCTGGGTGGTGCTTTACTGGGCGTTCCGCAATTTTCTTTTGAGACCAGACCGTTCTACTTTAAATACTATGATGAGCCCACCTGGGGCCCCCGTTCCTCGGCTTATCCTGTGCCCGATCCCGAGTTGTCCTTTCCTCACTATGAGACCTGGCCGGGCAGCAGTCAGGGTTCCGGGTTCCCGCGGCTCAGTGATTGGGCACCGGAAGATGCCAGAGCACGTCTGTTGACGCAGAAAGTTGAACGGCGCAGTAAACATACGCCCATGCTCGGTTTTAATCTGGCGGGCAGCAGCGATCCCATCGTTAATTCAGAAGGGAACAGCATGGAGCTGGCGGAGCTGCATGTTGCCTTCTGGGGCCCGGACTTCAAACCTGAGATTCTCCGTTCCCTCGACCCGTACAAAAACAAAAATGAGAGTCTGGATTCCGGTGTCCTTCTCTGGCAGCAGGCTATGGATCTGAATACGGAGGAAGGAGGAGAAGACTCAGAAATTTCCAGTTCTCTGCCCGTCATCTTCATGAATACGGAAGAAGTCAGCTATTATGGCGATACACCCCTGCCTCTATACCACAAGATGATTCCTGTGACCGGTCTTGCCTGGAAATCCGCTCCCGAGTATATTGACATTGACGGTGATGGGATGCCCGATGATATGAACGGCGATGGTCTGGTGGATGATCGCGACAAAGCCTGGGTGCTGACCTTGCGTCCCACCAATAACTGGGAGCTTCCGAAGGACGATCTGACCGGCACGTCTACGGGCGGTATTGATCTGATTCTCACGGTCAAGACTTCCGATGCCATTGCGCGCTTCCAGAAGTTTCGTGCCGTGGTTCCGGCCACGCTGCCTGAACGCACTGTCAATAATCGGAAAGCGGGTATCCAGTTCTGGCCGCAGGTGAATACAAGCCCCAGAGCCTTTACAAAAACACATCCGGAAGAAGGGCCTGTCCAGTCCTATTATGGCCATGACATGCTTGAAGCCAACGTCCCCGCCGCTGTGGTGGATATGACAGGGCGCTGGGCTGACATGGACATAGGCGGCGCAGCTGTTCCGCTTCTGGGCTTGGATCTTGCCACGAATGTCCAGACTGTCAGGGAAAGTGGCGACCGTGGTACAGGTCGTGACAAGAGTTTCCATGTTTCCGGTGCCGATTGGACGGAAAACATCTATGCAGGTGATGTGCTCGTTGATGAGCGCTATGAGAGCTATGAGATTCTGAGTAATAATGAAAACACACTCTTCCTGTTGAGCGGGAAACCCCGTGATGGTGCCTGGCGCATTGTGCAGGATCCGACTTATCTCGAAGAGGTGACTGTGGAGCTCTACCAGGAAGGCTCTCATGCGGCCTTCAACCCCCTTACGGATCTCCTGCCACTGGATATTGATCAGCAGGTGAGTGGTTTGGCCATTTATCGTGACAACGATAACCACCCGAACAACCGGAATGGTGTATTCGATCCTGATATCGATATTCCTCTGTCTCTTGACTGTCCGCCCCGTTTCATGGGCCAGACCGGTGATGCCATTAAAGTGCGTTTCTGCTTCTCTCTGCCCGGTACAGGCGATTTCCCCAAATCCCGGGATCGTCAGCCCCGGAACCGTCAGTGGATTTATGATGGTTTCGGCGATGGCACAGCGAGCTTTGAAACAGGCCCTGATTTCTTTATCGTGATCCGTGCGTCCAACGAAATGCATACGGGCGATAAACTCCGGGCTGCTATTGTGTCCTGGGGCCCGGCCACACCGACAGAACCTGATCCTCATATCTGGGCGAATCTGCCGGGCGAAGACCGACATGACTACAAGCTGTTCCGGGAATTCATCTGGGCCGAACGTGGTCTGGGATTTGTCACCCACTTCAAGGAGCCCCCGCTCTATTACTATATGGATGAAGCGCGGGCGGGTCAGCGCGCTGATCGCAGCGGATACAACTGGATCCGCAGCCACAGCGCCGTGAAAGGACGTTCGGGTGTGGTCACGGCAAAGAAGCGGGCTGAGGGGCCCCGATCTCTCAGTATTGACAGTGTGTCCCAGAGGGTCCTGCCTGTGCAGACCTTCGCCGGTGCTCCTTTTGATTTCCTGATTAGAGGAAATAACTTCGGAGATATCGCAACTGTAGCTCTCAGCGGCTATGAAGTGACTGTGCTGCGGTCAGCCAATGAGGAGATCCATGTGTCCATTGAGACCCGTGATGGCATTGTTCCTCAGGAACCCATCACGCTCATTGTGCGTAATCCCAAGACAGGTGATGAAATGAGCCGTTCCGATCTTTTCAGCCTCAGCAACACCGTGACCGTGAAGGGTCCGAAGATATTTGGGGTTTATCCCTCTGTTGTACGTAAAGAAGATTTCCCTGTGACCATGAAAGGTGCCAATTTTGCCGGCAATGATTTCGTTGCGGTTCATTTTGGCGAAACCCTCATGCCTGTTCTGGATATATCCGAGGACGGCACCGCCATGAAGATCGGTTGGCCTCAGGGCGGATTGCCTGTTCCCGGAAAGCTGAATGTGGCTGTGCGGACTCAGGGAGTCAATGGAGGTCAGACAGTTATGGTTGATGGAGTGGAATATATCAACCCTGAGATTCGCAATAAAGCCGGTCTCCTCGGCTGCGGCCCTGCTGAAGAAAGCGGCCGTATTGGCTGGCTGGGCGACTTGACTTTACTGGCTGCACTTGGTGCCGCCTTGACCTTCAGCCGTCGGCGCTTCCGCAGCTTCACACTTCTGCTTGTTTTGACGCTGCTTTTTGCGGTCACTCCCGGCCAGGCCTTTTTCCCCAAAGGCGGTTGGAATTATTTTCAACAGCTGCGTTATGCAACCTGGGCCTTCAAAGAGTTCGATACCGATGAAAACGGTACTGTGGATAAGGGTGAAGGTCTGGAGTTCCGCATAGAAAGCGGGCCCCGTGGTTTTACCCCTGATGAGATGGAACTTGTCAAGGCCGCTTTCCAGACCTGGGAAAATGTGCCGAGCAGCTATGTGGCCTTCCGTTTTGCGGGAGCCATTGAAGATCCCATTGCGCCCGCAGCTGTGTATACAGATTATCTGCCCATGGTTTATATGCAGGTATCCGATGTGTCTGCTCTGGACAGCTACAGCCAGATTGATGACGATGATATCTTTGTTCCCGGTTTGGATTCTTTCCAACCGGCTCTCACCTTCCTTCTCTATACCATAGATCAGACGATTATTTCTGAGCTGGGCGGAAACTCGGTGATGGTTCCTGCAGGAACTATCCTGGACTGCGACATCGTCGTCAATGCCAACCTTCACCGTCCCGGCCTGTTACCCGCCACCACTTTCGGTCTTCTCGATCTGCAGGCCACGGTTACCCATCAGGTCGGACAATTGCTCGGCCTCTCCTTTACGCCTCTGAACAATCTGGATCCCTATAATTCCGTGTTGCTTTCAGGCGCATCCGATGGCTTGTCTGTTGAGCCCGCCGTATTGCAGATGACCGGTGCTGATGGCATCGCCCGGGCTGTGGGTGCCACGCCGACCATGTTCCCCATTTATTTCCTGACCGAGAACGGGTACGGCGATTATACGGCCGGTTGGCGTGATCTGGCTCCCGATGATATCTCCGGGATCTCCTGGCTCTATCCGCGCAAGGATGGACAGAGCAATTTCTTCAGTGTTTCTCAGGAAGCGCGCACCCATGTGCGTCGTACCACAGGTATTCCACCGGTGCCCGTCTCCGGCGGTCATGTAGTCGCCTGGGCCAGTCTCTCAGCCAATGACAATGAACGCCGTGTGCCTCTTTTCAGCACCATGACAGGACTGTATGAACGTTATGTGAATTTGCAGCTGAGCGGTCGTTTCGCCTTGCATGGTCTCTGGAAACAGTTGGAAGTGCCCGGTGGCATCAATGAATTCTACGAGCCGTCTTATGTACTGACCCTGAACCCCCTCAATGGTCTTGGCTATGAGCGTCAGGCTCCTCCAGGACTCAGCTCCTCGGAGTTTGACAGTCTTCAGGGAGATTTCCCCATCAGCTTTTCTTATGATGCCCGCCCTTCTGATTATTTCAGCAGCGGATATCCCTCCGAGGTTTTCAACGAAGACGGCAATATTTACGGTATCGACAACAATACCGTCGGAACGCCGCTTATCTGGAGCTTTGAGAAAAATACTTTGATCAGCAAAACCACCGGAAAAACAGTGCCGCACATCTTGCCGACCAATGTCCCCATGTTTGGCGACCCCGATACAGTATGCCCCATGAATATTATTGAAAACACCGATGGCTATACGAGCGATATCACCGATGGCGAAACCATCCCTGATATCAGCCTGCTGGGTACCCTTGGTGGAAGCGGTGGCGGAGGCTCCGGTGGAATCTCCTCTTTCAACAATAAACTGCGCAGTTTCCGCGACGGTACGCTCCTGCGTTCTGCTGCAGGCACCGCGTTGGTCGATGCTTTTTATCGTGTGTCACCCTTCGTCTCGGGCCAGCTACAGCGTCATGCAAGCCTCGTGACCTTCTTTCGTTCTGCAGCCCTTCTTCTTGCAGCTGCTCTCGAACTCGCAGGATGGTGGCTCCTGGCCCTCCTTTTCCTGCCGGTAGCACTCTTCCTCCTGCGCAAGAAAGGTCGCAAAGAAGTCTTTGTCGGTGCCATGATTGTTCTTTTCCTTATCGTTTCCGTCACCGGCCACGCCGGGCAATTGCCTCTGACTACAGATACCCTCGTTGCTCAGGCGGATGTGATTGTCAAAGGAACAGTCCTGTCGGCCGAAGCACGGATGGACCATCGTAACCGTATCTTTACAGATGTGGTGCTCAAAGTGCAGGATGTTGTCAAAGGAAATGTGAACCGTGGTTCCAACCTGACTTTCTCCGTCATCGGTGGAGTATATGGCACCTTGGCTATGACAGCACCGGGAATTCCCAATTTCAGCTCCGATGAAAAAGTGCTGCTCTACCTGTCCGAGGTCCCCGGATATGGCCTTATGCCCTATGGCGGACTGAAAAGCAAGCTCAATATCTTTCTGGAAGAAACAACGGGTGAAGAAGTGCTTAACATGTCCGAGGATGATCCCGAAGTGAACCCGACCACGGAAAAAGAAACAAAATCCCTGGTCGCGGAGCCCGTGGATGAAAGTCAAGACACAGAGGGTGAAGTACTGGAAGAAGTGCCCGTGTCCGGACGTATGCCCGTAAGTGAGTATCTTGATTATCTGCGCAGCCTGGTAAGGAACCAGCGCTTCCTCTGATACCTGACATCGAAAAGGAATTTATCGCCCGCATATACTTCACTGTATGCGGGCGATCTGTTTTGAAGGGTAGGGCTCAGGCTGGGGATACAGGAAGGACAAAGGACGAAGTGGACAGGATGGACGTTGCAAGTCTGTAGATCTTTTCCATGCCTCATTATGCCTGTTCGGAGTGTTCAGTATTTGATCTGGCCAAAAAATGCCTTCGGGAACCATGAAAGACCTTGAGATTCACTCCTGGGAACGCCAATTTTCACATTGGCAGACAGCGTGTTATGACCCGGATAAGTTATAAACCTGATTGCGGCAGGATATCTCTATTTTCTTAAACAAATTCATTACTGAGAAAACTTTACGCCGGAAAGCACTCAAGGCCAAAGCTTCACCCGCAGAATATACAACATACAATTCTGTCTCTTGGGAGAACAAAAAGGCGGAAGACCGGGCATGACGGCGCAGGTATGTCTTGGGGACAATAAGAGATTTAAAGGGATTAGTGGTCTCCCAGGAATCGGTCGGATCCGTCAGATCGATCCGATCTGCGAGGAGAGAGGGTAGGTTTGTGGACACGAAAGAGACTCCGGGGAGACATAAGCTTTTTCCTCTCATTCCTTTTGCGTCCTTTTGCGCTTTTCGCAGTTAAATAAAAGAAGCTTCATTTGGTTGCGGCCATGCTGCGCTACTATTTTATATTGCTTTTTATGAAATCTTCTGCTAAAATAACATGATAATCAACTAAGTCGGAAAACCCGTCATAACAGGAGTCCCATCTCCAAACTTCAGCCCGGGCACAGGGCTTGTCTTCCATAAAAACCTGCGGTCCTGTAACGAAACAATGGCCGGGTAGTATAGTCAGTTACCATAAAGGAGCGTTGATACCATGCAAAAATATATAGTCTTCACTCTGATTCTCGCTTTCATTGCGGCACCAGCCTTTGCTGATGAAGGGAAAAACGGTGAGCCCCCTTTCAAGTTGCTTTTGGAAGGTGATGAAGTGATTTATCGCATCCCATCGGGTCAGCCTTTTGAGATAGAAGAGTGGCCAACAGTATGGCCCGATGAATGGCCGGCGGAGTGGCCGGAAATCTGGTACGAAGAAGCGGGAATACAAGGTGTTCTTAATCCAGAGGGCGGCGTCTCTTGGGATTCAGGTTGGGTGTCAGGAGTTTTGATTAATGTTACCGGTAAATTATTTGACGAAACACAGCAGATCTATCTGAAAGACATTCCTGAAAGCTTTTTGACGGGAATTACCTTGGAAAATATTCCGAAAGTTATTGCCCTGTACAACTTGATCTATTACCCTGGCATCTATAACCTTGATTATTACTATGCTCCTGCAGGTCAAAATAATCCCATTGCCAAAGGCACTCGTACCATCATTATTGGAGAGCCTTCTGAAGGTGAAGGCGAACCCGTTGAACCTGTAGAAGGCGAACCCGTTGAGCCTGTTGAAGGCGAACCCGTTGAGCCTGTCGAAGGCGAACCCGTTGAACCTGTCGAAGGCGAACCCGTTGAACCTGTTGAAGGTGAACCCGTTGAACCTGTCGAGGGTGAAGGCGGTGACGGCGAAGGTGGTGATGGTGAAGGCGGTGACGGCGAAGGTGGTGATGGCGAAGGCGGTGACGGCGAAGGTGGTGATGGCGAAGGTGGTGACGGTGAAGGCGGTGACGACGAAGGCGAAGGCGGTGATCCTTCTGAAGGCGAGCTTGAAGAAGAATGTGGCTGCAAAGGTTGTTGCGGCTGTAAAGGCTGTTCCGGAGACAAATTCGGGAAAGAATCTATATTGGAAAATCTTCAGAAAGGCCTGGCCGATTGGCTGTTGCTGTCTTTAAGTGTGCTTGCCCTGGTGTCGTTCAGCCATAGCAAGAAAAAATAATGTATATGATCTCTGAATGCTGAGATTCTTTAAAGCCGTTGCGTACAGGCTGAGGATCTTAGCAGATTGGCAATCTCAGACTGAATTGAGAGCTATCTTGTGATGTTATTGCCTGCAGGACATTGTTCCTGCAGGCATTTTTATTGCTGTGCCAGATCGCCTTAAACGAATTCATTACTCGGTAAAGCTTCCGCAAGATGATGAGGTTGTTGTGCTACTACCCGTCATCTTCCATCATTTTTTTTGAAGAACTCCATGCTGCTGACTTTGCAAATCATATACTTTCAGGATATTGTGAGATCCCCGATTCGGCAAGCTGTCTTCCGATAATCACGAACAAATAACGCCTTGGGAAATCCTCAAAGACCTTGAGAATCACTCCTGGGAACGCCAATGTCCCCATTGGCAGACAGCGTATAATGACCCGCGGAACATATTGACTTGGTTGCGGCATGAGATCTCTCTTTTCTCAAACAAATCCATTACTCAGAAAACTTTACGGCAGAGAGTGAACATATCCTGGGAGCGCCAATGTCCCCATTGGCCCTCAGCGAATTATGGCACCGATATTTTATAGACAATGATTCGGTAACAGGCCTTTTGCTGGCCACGAATTAAATAAAAGTCTTTGTTATCCCGTCAAATGCATACATTAAGTCATGGTCTTTTCCCGGGTCTCCTGCCAATGTGGAAATTGGCGTTCCCAGGCTGCGCGACCCAGTGTCTTTAATCTATCAGTGTTAATCAGTGTTCATCTGTGGCACTAAGGAACGTCGTGTCAGTGTCATCTCTTCGGTTAAGATGTGCTTTTCCGTGTGTTTAGTGAATGACCTGGTTAAAAAATTCATTCCATTTCTCGGTGGTTCTCTGTGTCTTCTGTGCCTCTGCGGTGAAAAGAGAAACAATCATTTGGTTGCGACTATGTTGCGCTGTGGTTACCAGGCTCCCTCTATAGCCTTAATATTTTTTGTTCTCGAGTCTTTTGACCGCCGCCTATCCCACATCAGTCAGATCAGTCGTGATTCTTACAGTCTCCCAACCTGGACTCAAGCCGTTTTTTCTTCTACCAGAATGCGGTAAAAGAGGACATTTCTACAGAGTTATAGCAACGGAACTGGGAAAACAGTTGTTTTGTTTCTCGTCTTGTGATACAATAAAAAATTATACTATGGATAGCTTTGTCTGCACGGAGAAAGGAATGTATCAAGCATTCATTTTCCCGGCGCCGGCGTAGGAATTTATCTGTCGTCATGTTTGCTGTGCCATATAGTGTTGCCTTTTGTGCTTTACTTTGAAGGAGTATATTTCACATGAGTAAGAAACTTTTGACCCCTGCTTTGCTTTGCCTTTTGTTGTCAGGAATAATGATCTCCGCCGTTGCTGAGGAATCTGTTGTTCTGGTGCTGGCCGGTGAAGTTGACGTGGATTTGTGCTTCGAAGAAGACATATACGAAGAAGCTGGTATTGCCGAACTCTGGGTTGGTGAGTTTGACGTGTGGGCGGATACACCGAATAGTGCGGTTCAGATTACCATTGCCCATTTTGGAGATGCGGACGCTGTTTATAGTCTCGATACCATCGCTGCAGCAATGAATGATGCAATGGCGATGTATGGAATCGATACTTACGAGATCGTCTACGACTATGATGGTGGAACAGCATCGGCCATGCGTACCGTCAACGTTATTCAGTGTGGTGACCTTGCAGAAGGTGAAGACCTAGTTGACCCTGAAGAAGGTGAAGACCTAGTTGACCCTGAAGAAGGTGAAGACGCAGTTGACCCTGAAGAAGGTGAAGGCGCAGTTGACCCTGAAGAAGGTGAAGGCGCAGTTGACCCTGAAGAAGGTGAAGGCGCAGTTGACCCTG
>JAAYJV010000048.1 GCA_012522755.1 Candidatus Hydrogenedens sp. | reverse complement strand
TCTCTTCCGGAAAGTTTTCTGAGGAATGGATTTGTTCGAGAAAAGAGCTGTCATGCCGCATCCAAGACAATATCTTCCTCGAGTCATCATACGCTGTCTGCCAATGTGGAAATTGGCGTTCCCAGGAGTTACTTCCAAGGGCTTTTAAAGAGTCCAAAGTCATTATTTGGCGTGATTGTCGGAAGACAGCTCTCCGAATCGAGGATCTCACAATATCTTGAAAGTACATGACTTGCAGAGTCAGCAACACAATGGACTGAAGGGATGTATCAAGACTGCAGATCTTTTTCTGCTGCACTGTGCTTTCAGGATTGAAAACCTCCTGCTAATTTTTTATATACTGAGAGCAGGCCTGATCACATTTGAAGGTTTATCCTATGCCCTCATCATTTTCAAGCAAATTGGAAGCACGCACTTTTTATTTAAATCTTCGGCGTTCATTATCTCCTCAGGATTGGCGGGTAAGGAGCGACCGTATTCTGGCACATCTCACAGTCAGCGACTTGTATCTGGAAAACACAGTGCTTCTCTGTTATGTATCAGCCAAGGACGGCGAAGTGGATACCCATGCCCTTATAGACGATGCATTGGCACGGAACAAGACTGTATTCATCCCTGTCCTCTTGGCTGATCAACCAGGAGCAATGGCGTGGGCGGAACTGACGGACAGAAGTGAATTGATCCGTGGAAGCTTCGGGCTTTTTGAAGTTGAAGCTCCTTGCAAATCCCTCAGAACCTCACCGGTGGACTCGCTTTGCATTGTTCCCGGAATCGCTTTCAGTGTTGACGGGCACCGGCTAGGATATGGTGGCGGCTATTATGACCGTTTTCTGGCTGGCTATGGCGGTCTTCGCGTGGGTCTGGGTTTCAGTTTTCAGGAGAATGCCTCATTTCCCCGGGACAATTATGATGAGGCGCTCCATTATCTGATCGCAGAAGACGGGATCAGATCTTTTTAAAGGTTATGCTGAGTACTTGTTTTTTCCGGAGAAAAAACTCTGCTGATCTTGTGAAGAAAAACCCGGAGACGGTTTATTGTCTCCGGGTTTGAATTTTATCCAGGCTGAAAGCGTCGCATCACGGTTCTCGGCGCCATTTCCACTGCTGCTCTTTGGTCACATTGGGATGGCGTGTATCGAACATGGTGGTTTCCCAGGCATCCACCTTCATTTCTCTGGGCGGTGTCTCTTCCAGCACTTTCTGCTGGTGGGGACTGAGCTGATAATCTTTTTCATCGATGACGGAGCAGGTCATGAATACAAGAAGATCATTAATCTGTTCTGTGCGCTGATTGGAGCGGAATGCGAAGTTGATTATAGGCAAGTCTCCGAGAACAGGTATCTTCTTGGCTGTGGATGTTCCCTGTGATTTTCTCAGTCCGCCGATAAAGATTGTCTGCCCGGTTTGCATGCGCATGGTGGAGGCTATTTCACGTTTGTCCTCAATGGGCACCCCCTGGAACTCACCGGAAACGGAGCTTTCCTTGCTGTCAATCTTGCAGATAATTGTATTATCATGGGTTACCCGTGGGGTTACGTTCAGGACGGTACCCACTTCTTTAAAACGGGTATTGGTCTGAGAACCGCCGGCATGAGTCTGCGCCAGTTCAATATAAGGCACTTCCTGTGCTATGGAAATATTGGCTGTTTCATTTTCAACAGTCAACACCATGGGATTGGAGAGGAGACGTCCGTTTCTGTTACGCACTTCAGCTTGAACCAAACCGGTCCAGTCAATCTTATCCGTAAGGACGCTGAATGAGAGCAGTCCGCCGGGATCCCGCAATGCTTCAAGATCTGTTCCGAAACTGAGATCCTGAATATTGCCAATGCTCCTTCCTTCTTCACCGAGAAGAGCCTGACGGCGGGACATGCGGTGAACGGAGTCTATGAGCCATTTTACGCCTGTATCGGCATCATCACTGAGCAGGGCTTCGACAATCATGGATTCAATGAGCACCTGTTTGGTGGGAATATCCAGAGTCTTGATCAGATCAGCAATCTGCTCCACCACGACGGGAATGTCTGTTATGATGAGGTGGCGGGCCCGTTCATCTGCAGCGGCTTTACCAATACGCGGACTCAGCATTTTATCCACCAGGGGCACCAGCTTTCCCGGTTCAGAATAGTTGAGGCTGATGGCGCGTGTTTCCGTGGGCAGAACAGGCTCGGCAATATCCATCTGGTGCGCCATGGCGACCAGTTCTTCAACGCGCGCTTTGGGAGCACTGATGATCAGAACATTGGTTGCTTTATTTGAGGAAATACTGATCTGCGCTTCTTCACGGATGCCTTTGGTGACGTCGGCCAGGATCTTGCGCACTTCGTCCACATTGGCATTTTCCATGGTAACCATGACCGTTTTACGGTTTACCGAAGCGGCTTCTTCATAAGGAACGACGAAATAAATCCCCTCTTCTTCCACAAGTCCCAGACCATTCATACGCAGCACTGTTTCCATGGCTATATGGAGAGGAACCTGATAGAGGTTTGCAGTGACAGAGCCTTTGAGATCGGCTCCGGCAATAATATTGATATTCGCCTTGAGTGCCAGAATAGCTACAACGTGGCTGAGATCGGTATTTCTGAAATCCAGATTCACAAGATCATTCATGGAACCGGCTTTTGAAGTGCGGCTGGGCGCCTGAGAAGGATCGGAGCCATCTTTGGAGAACATGGTGGCTGCTCCGCCGATTGTCGCAGCCGCAGCAGTGCCGGCATCGGAAGCAGTCACTCCCTCGGCCTCATCTTCTGCAAGCGTGCGAAGCTGCGAAGTGAGAGACACGTTGGCTTCTTTCACTTCCTCGGAGGTCTGGACGCGCGGTGCCGGGGGCAAAGGCCCTTCGTCATCGCCATCATCTTCCACAGCTTCGTCGTCGAATAATTCTATTTCGGGACTGTCACCGGCGCCGGGGTCGGCCGCAGGAGCGGAGCTTTGATTGTCTACCCCATCGGGGGCTTCCCAGTTGCCGAGTCCTTCTGTAAAATCATCCATCTGGAGAACAGCGAGCACTTTCTGCTCCATGGCCGATGGTTTCGCGGCATTCTCTTCTGTGATGAGATGCACATCAGCACCGTTCTGTATGGCTTTGCTGTCGGATTCCTGTTCATTGACGAAGTCCACGAGCATCGATTTGAGCGACTCGGCTTTTTCAGCCTGCAGAGACTCCGGTGAAGAGTCAGATGACAATTCACTCAACTGCTGTGCAAGAAGTGAACTTCTTTCAGACAACTCACGGGATCCGGCCTGAAGATCCATGTCTGCCCATACCGAGATCGCCGCAAACAGGATGACTCCGGTTAAGCATACCGCCTTGATGTATCGGTGGTCACACATAAATCAGAACTCCTTCATTCCCACAGGAATAATAGTTTCGCCAACCTTGAACAGTACACGTAATGGTTCTATGGAATGAACCAGAGCGCCATTGGGAAACTCATAACCGACATGAACAACAACATCATCAACAATGGCAACCGGAAAATTTTTATCCCAGATAATTCCACTTACTTCACGGGTAGCAGTCGTGCCTCTTTGCACGTAAGCCAGTGCATCGGCTTCGTCTGAAGCTCCTGTGTCCGCACTGAGTCCCGGTGGCAGTGTGCCTACCAGAGGCGCCATGGGATTGCGGGCTGTCCGCGAGAGAGCATAATCAAAGGGAATCACTTCCACAGTATCAATAAGCGCCATAATATCAATGCTGTCCAAGTCACCGGAACCCACTGCTGCGGATCCCGTCTGGGATACACTTGATTTTCTGGGCGCTTTTTCCCTGGTCGCCGGTTTTGATCCTGATGCGGGCACTTCGGTAGCAAGCCCCTTGATCCCGAACTGGTAGACGAGCACACCCAGCAGGGCCACCATGAGGACACCAGCCACAATCATTTGTTTTTTGTTTTGTTCATTCATTGCACGATTTCCGGTTCATTAAGGAATCTGAAGGTACTGAGAACAAAAGTTGCCTTGGAAATTCCTTCCACTTCTTCTTCAACATCCAGGTCGGAAATCTTCAAATACCTTTCATCACGCTCAAGCATGTTGATAAAAGACACAATCTGATGAAATTGTCCATCAGTAATGGCCTTGTAAGGTATTACTTCCATGTCACTGTTCAATGTCTTGCGTGTGGGCATGGACGACAATTGGACGCGCAGTCCCATTTCGTTGCCCAGTTTTTCAAAGCGTGCCAGCAGGGCGGGAATCTGCCTTTCTTCCGGGAGTCTGTCTTCAAATGTATCAACCAGGTGATTCATCTCCTGAGCTTCCAGCCTCAATTCCTCTATGCCGTCAGTAAGATCATGGGCGTCCTTGAGCTCTTTGGTGACTTTTGCCAATTCCGCTTCGCCTGCTTTGATTTCGTTTTTAAGCTTTGAAAATCCGAAGAAATAAAAAGCAACAAAGAGCAAAGCGGTCACTCCCAGCACAATTCCCACAAAGGCCCAATCATGCCGGGTAATCTTTCCTTTTGCGAACATTGACATATATATGTTCCTGTTTGATGATTGTGCCCGCCTGCATCAGGCGAAGCTCCGGAAAACAACAGGGTTCAACCGCCTATAATATATTCAAAAGTAAACTCACGAACGGGATATCCATTAAAATCCGTATCCCCGATTTTTGAGTTGTGCAGCTCAAAATAACTGGAAAACTCTTTATCATTGGAGGTGCGAGCCGCCAGGGTGGAGGTGCTGCTCATGCCGTGTTCGTCATCAATGGCATAGCCTGATACCTCCAGAATCTGTTTATCCACCGAGACACGGGTCATGCGGGGTGAATTCGTTCTCGCATCCATTACAGGTTTGCCTGTCTTTCTGTCTATGGCCGGCTGTTCTTCTGAGAATTTCTTGGAAGTGACCCGGATCCTCTTATACCAGATGTTTTCCGGAGTCAGGCTCGCCAACTGGTGCAACTGTTCAGACCAGACCGTTTTACCTTCGAGAATTTCCTGGATGGCGAGAATTTTTCTCTGCAGAAGCGCTTTTTGCTTAATCAGTGCTTTGTGTTCTTCAACAGCTTCCTGGAGGCCGGACAATTCCTTGTTGGTTTTGTCCACTTTGGAAGTGACGATTGTGCGTTCCAGGCGCAAGTCTGTATACACATTATTCATGAAGACAAGCACTGCAGCCAGAATCAACAGGCTGACAATATGCGGGATGGGAGTCCGTTGTACGGGTCTCAGCTCTTTAGGTAGTAAGTTTATTCTGATCATGCTGCTGTGACCTTATATCTCAACCATGCCACGTGCTGCCAGGCCCACTGCCACGGCAAATTGCGCGGGATGACTATGGAATGCACTGAGTGACGATTCTTCAGAAACCAAAAGGGCACTTGCGGCGGGATTCACGATCTCGATATCACTGAAGTTGAGGACTTCCTGAAGACTTTCAACCAGAGGCGCAAAAGCAACAGGGCCACCACTGATCAAGATTCTATCCACCGGCTGTTCATACAACTGATGCTCATAATAATCAAAGGAACGGCGCAATTCCACACCGAGACGGTTCAAAGGGGTAACGACGAGATCAAAAACACTGGCACCTTTACCCAGAGAGCTGTCCAGATAGCTCAAATCAGACTCAAGCAAGCCCTGTTCGTCATCCAGAGGATCCAGATAAGAGCCCGCCTGAGGAATATCCTCAAGATAGGGAGTTTCAAAATGTCCATAGCCCCCGGATTCCACTTGAGAAAAGCCGCCTGTTGAATCCATGTGAGCAAAAGCACTGGATTCTATACCTCCCGCTTCCAGAGCTTCGGGTACAGCTGTGTGATCCAGAGAATATCCCTCCAGCCTCTCCAGAGCTTGCTCGTAATTGCAGCGCATCCCTTTGGCAACAGACTGAATCAGTTCCCGGGCTCCCCAGTTCACGTCACGGATGAAATTGGAAACACCGTTTTTGACAAACTGGATGCTTGAAGAGCTGAGCCCGATATTGATGAGAGCCACTGTTTCGTTCATCATGAAAAAGTCACAGGCCTCCGCCGCGTCGGCCAGAGCCAGTGAATCGACACCCAGAATCCCGCATTCCAATCCGGCTGCACGCATGACCTGAAGACGGACATCAACCACTTCTTTGCGGGCTGCAACCAGAAGCACTTTAGTCAGCTGACGGCCTTCCTCAGAATATTCTTCCAGTACGACCCAGTCCAGAAAGACATCCTTCAGATCGTAGGGGATGCTGTTGGCCGCCTCCTTGGCCACCTCACTTTCCAGCCTCTCTTTAGGTACATCGGTGAGACGGGGATAGCGAACAACAACGGTTTGACCGGTGAGAGCGCCGACAATGAGGCACTGGGACACAGGCATCTTTTCCAAAGTGGTGCGTACAGCCTCTTCCTGCGCCTTGACGGGATCCAAATTCATGAGATTGCGGTCTATGGGACACATGGCCGCCTGCTCGACTTTCAAACGACCGCCGGCACGGGACATCAAGACGGTTTTTACCGCATGTGTTCCGATGTCGACGCCTATGACTTTCCTAGGTTTTCTGAAGCCCAAATGCCGGTTCCTCCTGTACACTATCGCCTGTCTCCACGGGAAGGCAAAGCCTCTCGCACAAAGACAGAATCAGTGACTCAGACCTTAGAACTATATGACCGACCAATGTGTAACGGTTTGTCTTGACTCCCAGAAATAACAGTATTTTTGAACAGGTTCAGAACAGATGACAGACATACATTTTTCAGGTCTTCAATCATCTTATTCTTTCTATTATTTACTAATAGCATAAATTCCCAAAATGTCAAGAGTTATTATACTCTCGTTCAGACAGTTTGTCAAGAACTTTTCAAAGGAAATTTTTTTTGTTTTGAAAATGACAGGTTAAATGTGAACCAATCTCCATGGGGTCGCTGAATGGTGGTGATGGAAAACTCTCTTATGGTATGCTTGCCGACAGGGCACTGAAGCGAGAAAAAAATCATGCAGACAACTGTTGACAAAAAGGACGATCAGAAAAAGAAAGCGCCTTCGGGACGGGCCTTCCCTTTTTTCATTGCCGATGCTGTCTATCTGATTCTTGTGTATGGATGGTTTTTTCGAATGCATCCGACAGGTCTTGCTTTTGAGCAGATGGCGGCACCGGAAAGTCTGTATCCCCTTCCCCGCTTTTTCTTTCTGCACATGATCCATCTGTTCAAAAACCATACTGAAGCTTATTTCCTGGTCAACCTCTTTCTCCTTTATGGTTGCATGGTTCTGGTATTGATCTTGACCCGTCTTCTTACTCGGGGTCCCTGGTGGCTGGGCTCTGTAGCGGCTGTGCTTTTCATGGCAAACCCGCTGAAAACAGCCTCTGTTTTTTCTCTGGGCGGAATCGGCTGGCTCCTTCCGGGATTTCTGGGTCTGGCTGTTCTTGTGGTCTATGCTTTTTGCCGCTCCGATGAAAAACAACGCTGCTCCTGGCTTCCCTTGCCTTTCTATCTGCTTGTGAGCTTAGCAGCCCCCTCTACAATACCGCTCTTTGCGGTCATCCTGCTCATGGAGTATATCTGCTTTCCCCGTCAACAGTTTTCCAGATCCAGACAGGCTCTCTATATCACGCTCGTCGGTGTGGCTCTGCTTTTTCTCAGTGGACAGGTTCTGTCTCCGGAAGCTCTTTCCTTGAAAAACATGTTCGCACCTCTGATTCTTTTTTTGAACCCCATCGCTTTTCTCCCACGCACTCTTTCTTTTTTTCAAGCGTATCCTCTTTTCGGTTATGGGCTGGTGACAGGCTTGATTCTGTTTCTGGGACTGCTTATCCGTCGCTGTGATGAGCCCTCGGTACGCTTTGCTTTTTTATCCATCTTTGCAGTGCGCCTGAGTCAGGGCCATACTTCCATTGATCTGGTTACACTGGAAAACAGCGCCTGGCTGCTTATCCCTGAGGCCCTGCTGGGAATTGTCATAGCCGGCGGCTTTCTTTATATGAGCAAGCTTCCCCGGTGGCGTTCTTCCGTTCTACGTTTTTCCACATTGCTGTGTTGTGCAGCCATGCTCTGTCAGGGATGGGTGAATATGCAGTGGTATCGGGGTGGGCAGGCTGTGTCGCGTTTTATGGAAAGTGCTCAGTCCGTTGCACAGGAACATCCTGATGAGATATTGGGCCTCTTCCCGGATATAACCTATGTCGGCTTTGTACCCTGGCATCTTTCAAAAACAATCAGTGCCGACACTTGTTTCGGAAAAGCCCTTCCTTTCACATCTCTGTACTCCAGTTCGTCCACGGCTCCCCTTCAACTGGAGATTGAGTGCTACAGCCCTGAAAAAGCCTCTTTGAGAATTTCATCTTATGAGGAAGCAGAAGAGCTGATCTTCCGGCCTTTCAGCCGGCAATGGTGGCATGAGCGGATCACTCCCCCGCCACCGCCCGTCATCGGGATCCGGGCGGAACATCGTCCTTTCCCCCGCCATCGAATTCCTTTCCCCTGAGAAGCGTCCTCTTTTCTTCAGTCGTCGCCGGACAGAGGTTCAAGATGAAAGGTATCCACCAGTTCTTTCAAAGATGAGTTGAGCCTTTCCAAAGCCTTGATCAATTCCTGCACATCCCGGTTATACTCGGCTTGGATTTCCATCGCCTCCACGGCGAGCATATAAGCCACACGCAAGGCATCGCGCTGGGTATTGATGCCGACGCCTTCCGTTTGAATCTCCAGGATTCTTTCACTGATGTCCTGAGCCAGTTTTTCTGATGTTTCCAGATTCATATGGACAGGAACCATCAAATCCAGCCCGGCAATACGCACTTTGCATTCCATGGGAGATTCTTTCTTCATCGCATATCCCGGGTCAGTTTTTTCGTCAAAGTCAGAATCTGTCTGGCGTGCTCCACGGACTGTTCACCTTTTTTGCGGAGTCGTTCATTTTCCTCCTGCAGATCCGGAAGGCGGCTGACTGTCTCTTCCAGGGATTTCACCTGTCGCGCCAGGGCCCAGTTTTCTTCCACATTCCTTTTGTTTTTGTCCCGACAGTCTTCCAGCCGTTCTTCATAACTCCGCAAAATCTCTTTCAACTGGCGGGTCAGTTTGTCCATCTGTTCAATGTGGTGTTGAAGAAAAGGGTTCAACGCAATTCGGCTCCCAGGTCCTTTTGCAGGCGGACCACAATCCTGTCCATGGCCTTTTGTGTATCCTTATCCGTGAGGGTACGCTCAGGCGATTGAAATATGAGACTCAAGGCGACACTTTTTTTATCAGAGGGCAGCGGCTTGCCACTGTATACGTCAAAAATATCCACGGATACGAGAAGCGGTCCTGCCGCCTGTCTGGTTGTGGCGAGCAATTCCTGAGCGGGAAGACTCTGGTCAACGACAACAGCGAGATCGCGGAGAGATGCGGGATATTGGGGAATGGCTGTGAACTGTTTCGGCCCGGCCATTCTGCTGAGCAGTGTTTCAAGATTGATCTCCAGCGCATAGCTGTTTTCAGGAAGGTCAAAGAATTTGACTGCATCATCAGAGACTTTGCCCAGCTGTCCCAGGCTGTGTTTGCGCCATTTTATTTCGGCATACTGTCCGCTCTGGAAGGCGGCCGACTCTCCAGCCACAAGAGAAAATTCTTTTTTAAAGAAACGCCCCATATCATCCAGACATCCCTTTATATCGTAAAAGTCGAGGGGCCGTTCTTCCTGACTCCAGTGTCCGGGAGCGGATCCGCACAGAAGAATACCCAGATACATGGGTTCATCGGGCAGGATTTCATCGGGCCGGCTCAGATATACGGGACCCAGCTCGAAAAGCTGAAGATTCCGGCGGCCTCTTTTGGCATTATAGGCACCCGTCCCGAAAAGGCCGGGAAGCAGAGAAGCGCGCATGACAGCATAGCTTTCGGAAAGGGGATTGGCCAGACGCACCAGAGCGGCATCTTCTGCGACGAAGCCGGTATTGGCCAGAGCCTCCGTGCTGCCGAAAGACCAGTTCATGATTTCTGTAAGACCCTGACCGGCGAGATAGCTTCGGAAATTTCTCAAGGGGGTTGCGCGGGGCGCAAAAACACTGTCCGATTGGCGTACCGGCGGCATGGTGATGGGAATATTTTCATAACCGTATAAACGAGCCACTTCTTCAATCAGATCCGCTTCATGACGCACATCATGACGCCACGAGGGTACCTTGAAGGTGGCGGAACTGTCATCTTCAGATTCCAGAGTGAAACCCAGACTTTGGAGAAAGGCTTTCTGATCAGCCGGCGGAATCTCCACGCCCACATGAGAGGTGGTGCGATCATAACGCAATGTTACCGGAGGGGTATCTCTTTTTTCCGGCCAGGTATCCAGAATTCCGGGTGCCACTTCCGCCTCAGCCAGCTCCTGCATGAGACGGGACGCACGGTTCAGAGCAAAGGTCACCATGTTCATGTCGGCTCCGCGCTGAAATCGCTGCGATGCCTCGGTGGACAGAGAAAGACAGCGTGAGGTGCGGCGCACACTGCGTGCTTCAAACCAGGCGCTTTCCAGAAGAATGGTTTTGGTACCTTCTCCCACTTCACTGTCGGCACCGCCCATGACCCCGGCCACGGCCTGCGGATTCTTGCCATCGGCAATGGTCAGCATCTCGCTGTCCAGCTGACGGGATTCACCATCCAGCGTGTTGATTTTTTCGCCTTCCTGAGCGCGGCGGACAACAATACGGTTTTCGCAGAGTTTATCGTAGTCGAAGGCATGCAGGGGATGGCCTGTTTCCATCAGAATATAGTTGGTGATATCCACCACATTATTGATGGGTCGCTGACCGGCCGCAATGAGTCGGGAACAGAGCCAGGGCGGCGAAGGTTTCACCACGATATTGCGCAGGATCCGCCCTGCATAGCGCGGACACAGGTCGGCATCTTCAATGGTGATGGAAGAGCAGTCGGCTGCGGGAACTCCAGATTCTTCCACACTCTCATCAGGCCAGATGATTTCTTTGCCATAGAAAGCGGCCAGTTCCCGGGCGACACCGATCATGCTGGCCCAGTCTCCCCGGTTGGGCGTGACTTCAATTTCGAAGACCACATCATTGAGCCCCAGATAGTCACGGATGTCTTCGCCCAGCGGCGCATCCTCTTCCAGAATGAGAAGCCCTTCGTGCTCTTCGCCCAGTCCCAGTTCACGGGCGGAGCACATCATGCCGCAGGACTGAATACCTCGCATTTTGCGACTGCCGATTTTAAAACCGCCGGGGAGGACGGCGCCGTCAATGGCTGTAGGCACTTTATCGCCCACCTTCATGTTTTTGGCACCGCAAATAATCTGAAGGGTCTCGCCGCGCCCTGTATCCGTCTGACAGACCACAAGTTTGTCCGCATCGGGATGAGGCTGGATATCGAGAATCTTCCCTACATAGACATTTTCCATTCCTTCGCCCGGCCGGCGTATGGCTTCAATTTCCAGGCCGAGCATGGTCAGCCTTTCGGCGATCTCATCAACATCCGCTTCGAGGGGAACCAGTTCTTTTAACCAATTGAATGAAATCTGCATCTTAAAACTGCTCCAAAAATCTCATGTCATTTTCATAAAGGTGAGTGATACTGCTGATCCCGTGGCGCACCATGGCGATGCGGTCAATACCGAGACCGAAGGCATATCCGGAATATTCTTCATAGTCGTAAGAAACGTTTTTGAACACTTCAGGATGAACCATTCCGCAGCCGAGAATCTCCAGCCACTTGCTTTTGGTCTCGCCCGTATGCCGGTCTTTGGCTGTCCAGAGAATGTCCACCTCAGCGCTGGGCTCCGTAAAGGGGAAAAAGTGCGGGCGGAAACGCACTTGTATATCCGGGCCGAAAAAGCTGTGGATGAAATGCATCAGCGTCCCTTTAAGATCAGAAAAAGTTATGCCCTTATCAACCAGCAATCCTTCCATCTGAACAAACATGGGGCTGTGCGTCGCATCCAGATCCACACGGTATACCCGCCCCGGGGCGATGATGGCCACAGGGGGACGGGTCTGCTCCATGATCCGGATCTGAACAGGCGAAGTCTGGGTTCTCAAAACAACGCCCGGCTTCACAAAAAAGGTGTCGTGGGAATCACGGGCCGGATGATCATCAGGAGTGTTCAGCGCATCAAAATTGTAATACTCCGTTTCCACATCGGGGCCAAGAGCCAGTTGAAAACCCATCTGAATGAAAATATCAGAAATTTCATCTGCAATCTGGTTCAGCAGGTGAACCTGGCCACGGGGCGCTTCACGACCGGGCAGACTGAGATCCACCCGTTGCTGTTGGGCTTTTTCCTGGCGAAGCGCCTGTTCCAGCACAGCCTTGCGCTCTTCGAGAGCCTGCGTAACACGCCCTTTGAGCTGGTTCGCTGTCTGTCCCAGGCTGCGCCGTTCCTCGGGAGAGGCATTGCCCAGGCCTTTGAGTATTTCCGTAATCTGACCTTTTCGGCCCAGAAAAGCGACACGTACATCGTCCAGCGTTTTGAGATCAGGAGCCCCGGCGATACGCGAAAGCGCTTCCTGCTCCATATGCACAAATTCTTCTTTCATGTGAAATCACCTTGATTGATCAGCTTGTATCGTTTCTGACAAAAAGTTTTCAGTCTGAAACAGTCTTGTCTTTCTTTTTATTCAAAGAGGGCCCGTCCGATGCGTACTTCCGTGGAGCCTTCTTCAACAGCAATCTCAAAATCATCGGTCATGCCCATGCTGCATCCGCTCAGGCCCAGCGTATCATTCAAGCGCCGGAGTCCTCCAAAACACTGACGGAGCATTTCCTCTTCCGCTCCCCAGGGGGCCATGGTCATGAGGCCTTTCACCCTGAGACGATCCAGAGAACGGACAGCATCCAGAGCCTCGGGGAGCGCTTCCGCTTCAAATCCGTGCTTGCTCTCTTCTCCTGAAATATTGGCTTCGAGAAAGATTTCCAGATGACGGTCCTGCTCAGTACACCGCTTTTGAAGGGCCTGAGCCGCTTTGATTCTGTCAACAGCTTCTGCAACGGAAAAATGAGCGACCACGTCACGGGCCTTGCGGGTCTGGATGGGCGCGAGATAGTGCCAGTGTATATCTGCGGGACAGCATTGTATTTTTTCCAGTGCTGCTTCCAGCCGGTTCTCGGCAAAATGACGGACTCCCTGTTCATAGAGAGCCAGGATTTCATCAACACCCACACTTTTGGTCACGGCCACAAGCGTGATCCCGGCGGGATCACGGTTCACACGGAGAGCCGCCTCTTGGATTCTGTGGCGGATGGTTCTTAAATTATGTGCTATGCGGTCTTTCATGACAATCCTGATTTCAGCCCCGTCGACAAGCTGACCTGTGCGGTGGAATAATCCTTATGCCTCCCCCTCGGATATCTTCTTCCATCGGAGTATAGACAGACAACCATGAAATGGGTTCTCATGGTTTTACTGCACTTTCTCCCTGAAAAGGATACATTGCACAGGCCTTGAAAAGCAAAAAAGCGTGAGAAGGTCACAGCACGACATAGCCGCAACGAAATTAGCTTTTCTCTTTTAACCACAGAGGACACCAAGAACTACCGAGTGAAAAATCTTTTACCACGAAAGCAGGTCGTGCACGAAGCTTCACGAAGAAGACAAGTTTTTTACCTGAACGTCAGAGGTGTACACAAAGGTTCAGAAAAGCGTCGGAGACTTACCTGGGAACGCCAATTTCCACATTGGCAGGATACCCGGGAAAAGACCGTGACTCATGTAGATATTTAACGGGGTCGTAAAATCTTCGTTGATTCATGATTCTCAGAAAGTATGTTGCCGAAGCACTGTTTACAAATTATCTACGTATTACACGCGCTGTCTGCCAATGTGGAAATTGGCGTTCCCAGGAGAAAACCTCAAAGTCTTTCAGGGTTTCCTCAGGCATTATTTGTTCGTGATTATCTGAAGACACCTTGCCAAATCGAGGACTCATAATATCTTGAAAGTATGTGGCTTGCAGAGTCAGCAATATGGACTTCTTCGAAAGAATAATGGAAGTTGACGGGTAGTAACACAGCGCAGCATAGCCGCTACCAAATGATCTTTTTAAAATCACAGAACACACGGAAGAAATACAGGCGACATAAAAAGATCTATAATTTTAACACCTCCACTTTGTTCACTGATCCACCATAAATGCCCTGCCGCCACCTGCGATCGGTCCGACTCCCCTGAAACGCCTGATCCTTTTTAGTCTCTTATTTGTCCCAAGACATACCGCCGCAACACTCCTTCAATTGAACTGGAAAGCTCAAGAGACTATACTTCTGTATATCCTCTGGGTTTCCGAAGAGACGGATGAGACGCGAAAAAGAGGATGCGCCATGTGTTGGAAGCATATTCTTGCTTTTCATGCTGGCTCTGGCCATTAGATACGGAGCGTGCTCCATGCTTATGTTTGCTGCTTCAAAGGCGGCCGAGGCGACAACCTCGACCATTATATTCATGCCCGCCTGGTGGAAAATAGCCATCTTGTTTGCCGTTCTTCTGGAATTGGCGGGCATCAGTTTTTTCATCAAACGCAAATGGCTGGAGAATCAGGAGGCTCTGCCCGTTTCTGTTGCCTTCACTTTGCTCTTCATGGTCTTCTCCCTTTATTTTCTGGTGAGTTCCATTTTGTACTGGACCAGTTCTCAGGAGGAGCGCGGGCCTCTGCTCATGTGGCTGGTTCTTTTCCTCATTCCCGTATGTTTTCAATATGCCATGAATCTGGTGAACGCCATCAGCTGGCAGGGAAGTCAGCGATTGACAGCTGTGGGAACAAAGATCCCTGAAGCTCCTGCGATTACGCAGGCTCATCTTCTTTTACATGAAGGAAAGATGATGCAGGCCCTGGATGTTCTGACTGAATCCCTGATGCAACGTCCCCGGGCTCTGGAGATCATCGCACGCTGGTATCGCGTCGAAGGAGATTATGAAAAAGCCGTTTCCCTGTATCAGGAAGTTCTTGAACATGCTCAGGAAGATGTTGACTTCTGGTCGGAAGCGGCCTACAATCTGGGTAAACTTTATGAAAGTTTTTTAGACGAGCCTTATAAAGCCATGGCTCTTTTCAAGCGTATTGCTGATGATATGCCTGAAAGTCGTTTTTGCTCTCTTGCCGAGGCGGATCTTACACGGCTGCGCATGGCTTATGGTGAGGTGAACGTTGATTTATATGAAGACAGTGCTCCGGCACCTTACCGGCAAATGGATTTTTGGGAGCAACGCCGGGCCCTGCTGCAGCGACAGCTTCCTCCTGAAAACCCCCTTTCCGAGGCGGAAAAAGAAGATGCGTCGCAGCAGGAAGAGTAAAATGTTTACATTTACAGTGATTTTGTGTAAAATACAAGGAAAAGAAAAGATTGTCTTTCAGCTGTTGCACTCAATTCAAGCCACCCTGTGCTAACCAAGGGAGATTCAGGATGAGCAAAATAAAGATCATCAGTGCTGCACTTCTTCTGGCTCTGACATTCTGTCTGTCAGGCTATGCCGTCCCTCCGGCCTATGAAGGTCAGTTTGGAAATCCGGAAGAACCGGCGCTGCGTGTCGTCAAATGGCCCTGGCTGGGATTCCGCAAACTTGTCTCCAAGACTCATGACGGTCTGCACCGTGGTATCCATAAGCATCCTCCTGCATCCATCTGCAAAGGGACCAAAGGAGCCATCTGCGGTACAGGCGTGTTTATCGATCACACGGCCCGCGGCATGGTCTATGCCCCTCTTCCGCCCAAAGGCCCTTTGAAAAAGAAACGGAGCTATGAAGATTTCGCCGCACTGTTCATCGAGATGACTCTGAACGGAGAGGCTCAGACAGGCGATCTGAGTGCGGCTCAGCAGCTTGCGGGTCCTCCCAAGCCTCTGGAAGTCCGGGAAATCAAAGGTGATGTCCGCCGTGCACAGCGTCGCTACGTCCCCCATCTCATGAAATTCAAAGATCGTGTTCGCCCCGGTGAAGGCAATCTTCTTCGCCTGGCCAAATAAATTCTGTTGTAAAAACAATCAGCCGGCGGTAGTCCAGTAAGGATCACCGCCGGCTTTCTTTATGCACTTCACAATCTTCAGCCGGAAAGTTACTTGATGATTATTTCTTTATTGCGTCGGGAGGATTCATAGATGGCGTCAATGATCTTCTGAATGTGCAATGACTCTTCCGGCTTGACCATGACGGGCTGATCCTTTTCCACACACTCACAAAAATGCCGAACTTCGCGACGGTGGCCATCTTCCTCCGAGAGCCAATCCCAAGTCATGTGGGAAAGTGAGGAATGGTCCGCACTGAAATAGCCCAGGGGATTCAGTCCGATACCCCCTTTATCTCCGAGGATGAACATGTTTTCAATTTCGTCGTGCACATTGGCCGCCCAGGAAACGGACATCTGCATGGTAAGTCCCTTCTCAAAGCGGATGAGTGCTGTGGCGTAGTCTTCCACATCAAATTCTCTGGCGGGATAATGAACGCCCCAGTCCGCATTGAAAAGATCCGGTCTGTCACCGAATTTGCGATATACTTTGCCCGATGCAGCCACAGGTTTGGGTGAACCCATGAGCCAGACACACAAATCCATCATATGGACACCGATATCGATGAGCGGTCCGCCCAGAGATTCCTTTTTGATATGGAACTGTCCCCAGCCCGGAATTCCGCGACGGCGCAGCCATTTGGTTTCGGCTGTATAGATTTCTCCCAGCGCTCCGCTCTCCACCACTTCTTTCAGCTTTTCCGCACGGGCTTCGAAACGCATGTGCTGGGCGACCATGAGTTTTTTCCCCGCTTTCTTCGCAGCGGCAATCATGGCCTCACATTCGCGGCTGTTCATGGCCATGGGTTTTTCCACGAGCACATGGGCGCCGGCTTCGGAGGCGGCAATGGCGGCCGGGGCGTGAACACGGTTCTGCGTACAGATATCAATAATGTCAAAAGATTCCCCTTGCAGCATTTTCTTGTAACTGGCATAAGGCGTTGCAGAAGCGCACTTGGCTGCTTCTCTTTCCCGCCGTTCTTTAATCAGATCACAAACACCGACAACCCGGACACGACCTTCCTCCTCCAGCTCGCGCCAGTACGGCAGGTGCTGGTCACGGGCAATGGCACCAGATCCGATCAGACCCACTTTCAGAACACGTGATTGTTTTGCCATAAACTTCTTGTTGCTCCTCTTTCCAGTCTCTGAGATTAAAGAGACTTCAATGGATATTGCGGGACAGTTGAGAGAAAAAAAATCTTTTGTGCGACAAGATGCCACACAGCTTCATTTTATGATAAAATAGATAGGGAATAAAACCCTCCCGGATTTCATTGCTTAAGATGCGGGGGTTACTATTCTTCAGGTGGGTTGTGACCACCGAAGGTTTTATTATATTATTAATGTAACTTTTTCTATGATGGAAGTGTTTTTATGAGTAAAATACTGATTGTTGATGATGATGTTGATCTCGCTGAACTGGTTCGCACCAAGTTAACCAAAGAAAAGCATCAGGCCTTTGCCATTCACACGGGGGACGGCGCATTTGAGTATGCCAAACAGATCAAGCCCGATATCATTCTTCTTGATATCATGCTGCCCGGTCAGACGGGCTATCAGATCTGTCGCCGTATCCGCAAAGATCCTGAACTTTACCGCAGTGCAGTCCTCATGCTCACAGCTCTGGGCGAAGAACCGGAAATAGTGCACGGCATGGAGCAGGGCGCTGATGACTATCTCGTGAAACCTTTCAAATTTGAACGGCTCATGGATAAAATCACCTCCCTCAATGCTTTGCTGGGTTCTCTTGCTCAGGTGAACCGTGTCACCAATATGATGGGCACGGAAGCTTTCAAACGGGAACTCAATCATCAGCTTGCCCGTGACAGTGCCATTGCCTGTGTTTATCTGGATGTGGTGGGCTTTGAGGCCTATTGCCGGAGCCGCAGTGCGGAAATTCAGGAACAGTCTCTCAAGACCATTGCAGGGCTCATCAGCGGGCTTATCCGTTCCCAGGCTTTTTATGAAACAGCCATTGCTCATATGGGTCGCCAGCATTTTGTGGTCATGCTGAAGATGGAAGACCATGAAAGATTCTGCACCCTTCTTGCCCAGACTTTTGACGAAGAGGTCAAACAGCTCTACACGGCTGAAGAGTTGGAAAAAGGCTATATCACCGCTTTGGCCCGGGACGGCCGTGAAGTGCAGGCGCCCATCATGGCACTGGCCATCGGCGTGGCTCACAACAAATTCCGCAGCTTCAAAAGTGCCAAGAAAATGTTTGAAGTACTCGCTCAGGTTCGTCAGAAAGCACAGCCTGTCAACAGCGTCAGTACCATTTTTGTTGATCGCCGCCACACCAATCGATAGAACGGTTATTTGATGCTTTATACAGAGTTTGGACGGACGGGGCATCGTGTTTCCCGTCTCGGTTTCGGGGGTATGCGTTTTGAGGACCCCCATGACACGGACGCCATGGCTGAAGTGGTGCTCCATGCTTTCGAAGAGGGAATCAATTACTTCGATACGGCACCGGATTATGTGGATTATCAGAGCGAGGTGATTTTCGGTCGTGCTATTCAGGAACTCAAGAAACAAGACAAAGAGTACTTTGTAGCCACGAAAACGACCCTGGCCACACCCGACGCGGTCCGTCGTGCCTGCGAAGAATCTCTGGAACGGCTGGGCGTGGATCACATCGATTTTTATCATGTCTGGTGTCTCGTCAAGCCCGAAGACCTGCCAGCCCGAAAGAAGAAGGGCGTACTCAAAATTTTCAGGCAACTGAAAGAAGAAGGACTCATCAAACATATCTCTGTCTCCACCCACCTGGAACATGGCCACGTAGCGCCTATGCTGGAACAGGGAGAAGACCTCTTTGACAGCATGCTCATCGGTCTGAACCTTCAAAACAGTCATCTGCGCATGGAAGGCGTAAAGGCTGCGGCTGCAAGAAACATGGGTGTCGTGACCATGAACACTCTCGGTGGCGGGATCCTGACGGATCATTCTGAACGATTCCAGTCTGTTCTCCGGCCGGGCGATCGTTCCATCGTGGACGCAGCCCTGCGCTTCAATCTTTCCATCCCTGAAATAAACGTCGCCCTCGTTGGCTTCCGCAACAAAGAAGATATTGATGAGGCTGTGGATGCGGTAAAGCGGATGGAGGTCATGAGTGGTGAGGAAATAGCTGAAGTCTCAGAGATCATGGCCGAAGCCTATAAAGACATGTGTACCCAATGTGGCTATTGTCGGGACTGTCCGGAAGGCATCCCTGTGGTACGGCTCATGGAAGCCTATAACCATGGCATGCTGAAAGGGATGGAGAAGGCTGTGAGCCATATGCGTTATCACTGGAACAGCCCTGATGTGCGGGCACTGTTGGCTGATTGCACCGAATGCCGCCTCTGTGAAGAACTGTGTACGCAGCATCTGCCCATCCTGGACCGCTTCGAAGAACTCAAGCGGGCATAAGTGCTGCTCCCTGTCCTTCCACTCTTTTGATCATGGCCGTACAGGCGTCGTAGGCCTCTTCCGCCGTGATTTTTTCCAGATACTCCCGGGCGGCCTGGGGCGTCATATTCTCCGTCTTTTTTTCAGGAGCGGCATACAGGATCTGGCTGGGTTCGCGGAAAGGATGATGCCGTTTCGGTGAGGTGCCTCCGAAAACAGCGACTACCGGCACGTCCATGGCCGAGGCGATATGCATGGGCCCCGTATCTCCGCCAAAGTAGAGATCCGCCTGTCTGGCCAGCCAGGAGAAATATTTCAGGGAAGGCATTTCCGGAGCAATGACAGGATTACGCTTGCATTTTGCATGTACTTTTTCAACGATCTTCCGTTGACCGGGACCCCAGGTGAGGAGTACATCAAAGCGACCGTCAGACAGAAGCATATCCACCAGAGCCGCATAATGATTGAGGGGCCACTGTTTCTCTGCACGCTCCACAGGGGCATGCACGATAACCAGCCGCTTTGCACTTTGGAAGGTGTCGTGGATAAAACTTTCCACCGCTTCCTGCACTTCATCAGGCACGGCAATGGTCACTTCCAGGCCGCTTCCTGAAGCTCCTGTTGCAGCAGCCAGAATCAGATTCTCCTCGATGCGGTTCAGTACCTGATCGGGCAGGGTGACACGCTGATTGGCAAACCAATGGCTCAGCTCACGACTGCGGGGAGCAGCGAAAGCCGTCCGAGTGGCCGCCCGTGTGGCGCCCATGGCATAGCCGCTTTTAAAGATGCCGTGAAAATCCAGAACCATGTCATAATGACCGTCGCGCAGGGTGCGGCAGAAGGAGCGGAAGGCCCGGATACCCGCCCGAAAGCCTTCGGGTCGTTCAAAAACATGTATCTGGTCCAAAGCGGGGTGGCCGGAAATGATATCCAGAGACTTGGGCTCAATGGCCCAATCGATCTGGGCATGGGGGTAGGCGTCCCGGAGTGCATGGAGCGCAGGCAAAACGCGAACCACGTCGCCTATCGCACTGAAACGGATAATTAAAATGCGGGGTACGCCATTAAGCATGGGTTGGATCCGTCTGCGGCCGGGTTGATTAAATCAAGGGACCGTACTTTTTTTCACAGGCTTGGTGCCGGATATCGGTCATGTAAAAAAGTACTGGCGGAGAGGGTGGGATTCGAACCCACGGTGCGCTTGCACGCACTCACGCTTTCCAAGCGTGCACCTTAAGCCACTCGGTCACCTCTCCCAGCCATGCATTATAGCCTGTGTGACGGGCTGGAAGCAAAAAGGCTTCCCGGACCTTCAATCCACGGTGATCAGATCCCGTACAGCCTCAAATTTTTTGGGTCCGATACCGTGAACCTGCTGTAAATCCTCTATGGAACGGAAGGGCTGCTGCTCCCGGTATGCCTCTATCTGGGCCGCTGTTTTCGGGCCGATTCCGGGGAGGCTTTCCAATTCTCTCGTCGTTGCGCTGTTCAGATTGATCTTTCCGGAATTGTCTCCAGCAGAAGGCGGTAATGGCGAAGCTTCCGCCGGCCTTGATTCATTTTTGAGAGGAGAAACGGCTTCTGTTGCAGAGGAAGTCTGAAGAAGAACCGGCCAGCCGCTGCGGGTATAATGAGGCGGATTCATCTCAGAGGCGGCGGGACTGTTCCGGGCGACAATGCCCGGCCCCTCTTTGAGGACCAGACGCTGGAAAGGAATATAAAGAGGGACATTATCCAGCACCCAGGCGGCAAGATTGATATCGCTCAGATCCGCGTTTTCCTGCAGACCCCCGGCTGCGAGAATGGCATCATTGACACGGCTGTCCTTTTCAAAGTAATAGACACCGGGCTTGCGCACGGCTCCTTCAACAGAAATGCAGAGGTCTTTCCGTACAGTTGAATTAACTTCCGAAGGCAACATGAGACTGGCTTTTTCAGGGACAGGCGGGAGTTCTTCTGAAAGGTGCAAGGCTGCGTCCTGAAGTCCATCTCCCCGGGCCGGATCTTCCTGTTCCCCCTCTGTTGAAAATTCTGAGTCTTCAGACAGTCCGGCATCGGGCAAAGGTAGCGGCGAATAAAAAAGGAGATAGCCCGAAAGAAGTCCCAGAGATATGCCTGCGAGAAGGATCAGACAGACCTTCAGCATTTGGTTTCTCGACATAGACTATCCTCCGGTAATTCCCTTTTCCATGAAGTCCTATCAGTATAGACATTTCATCCTTCCGTATCCAACATGATGCGTTCCGTCGGGCAAACTGCAGCTAATTCGCCGGAGATCCCGGTGACAGCACAGAAGACCAGCAAGATCTTGAACCTCATGGCCTCTTCCTACATAATGACTGTATTCAGGAATGAGCCTTCAAGGAGAAAGCATCGTGTTTATCATGATTCAAAAAAAGCGTCGTCTCTTGTGCATTGTCGCCGCATTTGTTTTTTTGGGGATCCATTGGGAAGGGGTTTCCCTCGAAATTTCCAATGAAGCCATGACACTGGCTTTTGACGAAATGACGGGCTGTCTTGTCGGCATCAGACAGGGGGAAGAGAGTTTCAATCTCCTTTCGGAAGATTCCGGAGAGGCTCTTTGGCAACTGGTCTTTACAGACGGTTCCATTCTGCGACCTGAGGAAGGGCAACAATTTTCCTGTCTGTCCGGAAAAACGGATAAAGAACTTCAGCTTTTATGGAAGGATTTTGAGACGCCGGAACGGTCAGGCCTGGAAGTGCTTGTTACTGTATCACTGGCCGAAGAGAAAGCCGAAAGTGTCTGGCATATTTCTGTGAAGGCGGCGGAGCCTCTTTCTCTGCGTCAGGTGATTTTTCCTTCAATCGGCGCCCTGGCCGAGCAGGAGAAGGAATGTCTTGCCGTTCCTTTCTGGATGGGTGAAAAGACCTCCACAGCCCGAAATTTTTTAAATCCAGCGGAGGCTCCCCCACTTCGTCGCAGTTGGGAGTATCCCGGTTTGTTGTCTTTACAGTGTATGAGCTTTTACGGCGATGATGGCGGGCTTCTGCTCCATACGCGAGACAGCACAGCCATACGCCGTGAATTCGCTGTTTTCGGTACGTCCTCGGATGGGCTGGGCCTGGAAATTGTGCACCCGGCTTCTTCCGATTCCACGGAATTTCAGCTGGCCGGCCCGGTCTATCTCTCCGCATTTACAGGCGACTGGTATGATGGGGCCCTGCTCTATCGCGAAGAACGGGATGCCCTTCCCTATGTGGCGGAAAGCCGAGTACGCAAAGAACTGCTGCCTGACTGGGTGGAAGATACGGGGCTCTGGATCTGGAACCGTGATGTTTCGCCGGGTGTCCTCCCTCCCGCCATGGCTTTGCAGGATGCGCTGGGCTTGCCTGTCAGTCTCTTCTGGCATTGGTGGCACGGCTGCGCCTATGATGCGGGCTTTCCTGAATATCTGCCGCCACGGGAAGGCACGGAAACTTTCAAGAAATCCCTGCAGGAAGCCCAGGAGACAGGTATTCATGCCATTGTATATATGAACCAGCGGCTCTGGGGCATGGAGACAAAAAGCTGGGAGGAAAAAGACGCCCAGCGCTTTGCCGTGAAAGGTCCCGATGGTACGATCCGACGGGAGATTTACAATACTTTCACTCAATCGCCTTGCGCTTCCATGTGCATGAGCACTCCTTTCTGGCGCAACACTTATGCTGATATTGCCGTGGAGGCATTGCTCGATCTGGGTGTGGACGGCATCTATATGGACCAGGCCTGTTCGAGTCTGGCCTGTTACGATCCCACCCACAACCATCCTCCGGGGGGCGGGCCGTGGTGGATGCAGGGCTTTCAAGCGCTGGCTTCTGATATCCGGCAACGCTGTCTCCCGGTAAAAGCTCCGGCTCTGGCCGGAGAAGGTTGTGGCGAGGCCTGGCTGCCCCACCTGGATCTCATGCTGAGCCTTCAGGTAAGTATGGAACGCTATGCCACACCGGGACAATGGGAACCCATCCCCTTCTTCCATGCGGTATATCATGATTGCGCGCGCTTTTTCGGAAACTACAGTTCCCTGACACGACCGCCTTATGATTCCTTATGGCCTGAGAAAAGTGCGCCGGATAATCCTCTCGCCCTTCTGGATCAGAAGTTTTCCACCCAATTCCGTTTGGAACAGGGACGCTCTTTCGTTTGGGGACAGATCCCCTGTATAGCCAATTTTCAGCCGGAGCATCTGGAAGAACGAAAAGCAGAGATGGATTTTCTGATGGAGCTGGCCCATACCCGTCAGCGTTCTTTGAAATATCTGAGAGATGGTGTCATGCTCCGGCCTCCGGCAATCGCTCCGGAGATGGTGGAAATACCCACGTCACGCCTGTCCATCTATGCGGGTCAGCATGATGCCGTACAGGAATACAGCCGTGAAGTTCCTGCTGTGCTGGCCGCCACCTGGCTGGCTTCGGATGGTGATATGGCTGTGGCCCTGGTCAACATCACGGAAGAGGACAGAAGCGTCTCTCTTGCTTTGAATGACAAAGACTATCCTCTGGGCACTTCCGGAAAGATCATTCAAATTCTGGCGGACAAAACCCGGCCCCTCGGCCATTGGAAAGAGGGCCGGATTCTTCAAGATCTCAATCTGCCGGGCAATTCCTTATGCCTGGTTGAATTTATTTCAGAGCAACACAACTGATATTCATTTCAAAGACAGGAGTTGATCCCATGTACGCTCTTTTGCTTTCGCTCGTTGTGGCTGTGAATGCCGGTGCGGCTGTAGACACGGAAGGGACTGTTTTCACTGTGGATACAGATCATGTGCGCTGGGTGATCGGAAAAGAAGGGAAAGCCCTGTCTCTCTGGGACAAAGATGAAGAGGAGGAGTTGCTCGCATTGGAGGAGCAACAAGCCTTCTCTTCTGTTATTCTGGAAGGAAAAACGCTGCCGGCCACAGCGGTGCTCCCTGCTGAACAAGGCTATACTGTCCGGTATGGTGATACGGATATAGAAGCGCAGTTTCAAGTGGAAATTGCCGCCGACTACTTCAGCCTGTCGCTGTTGTCTGTCAATGATGAGCGCGTGGAGACTGTGGAGCTTCTGGATCTTCCTTTGAAATTGAAGGGTGATGGGACTGAAAAGACCGTTGCGTCCATGCTCGCTGGAAACTTGCAGACCCGTGTTCCGGGGATCCCCTCCCCCGTCTCCCGTATTCAGGGTTCCGCTGTCAGTCGCTTCGGTCTTGCCGGTGCCCGCCTGAATGTCATTGTCTGCCCACGGGAGTCCCTTCGGCAGGCCATGCAGCAGGTCGTATTGAATTCTCCCGAGCTGCCCCGTCACATAGATGCCTCTGTTCCTCCTCTGGGCGGTCCCTGGGCACTTGATGCCACTTCGAACCGGGGCTCTTATCTCTTTGATTTCGGCAATCTCACTGAAGAAAACGTTGATGACTGGATTCAGCTGACACAGGATCTGGGCTTCAAACAGATCGATTTTCATACGGGCACTTCTCTGCGCTTTGGAGACCTGACCCCCAATGAAACACTTTTCCCCAAAGGTCGGGAGAGTGTGAAGGCTGTCATTGACCGGCTCCATGAGGCCGGGATCTCCGCAGGCCTGCATACCTATGCTTTCTTCATTGCGAAAAACTCGCCGTACATCACCCCTGTGCCTGATCCCCGTCTGGGTAAAGACGCCACCTACACATTGGCTGTGGATCTTTCCGCTGAAGAGAGTGAAGTCGTTGTTGAGGAATCTACAGCTGAGGTAAAGATCGATACAGGCTTTTTCGCACGCAACAGCGTGACCCTGCAAATAGACGATGAACTGATCATATTCACCGGTGTTAGTTCGGAGGCGCCCTTCACTTTTACGGGATGCACCCGCGGTGCCCTGGGCACAGCGATCAGCGCTCATGCGGCCGGGACACCCGTCCACAAACTGAAAGAATGTTTCGGGCTCTATTGTCCTGATGGAGATTCCACCCTGTTCTCGGAGATTGCCGCTGTCACTGCTGACACCTTCAATGAGTGCGGTTTCGACATGATTTATCTGGATGCTCTCGATGGTTCGGACATTCTGGCCGGAGGTGAACATGCCTGGCACTATGCGCCCAAATTCGCTTTTGAAATAGCCAGCCGTCTGGAGCGGCCCGCTCTCTTTGAGATGAGCACCATGTCCCATCATCTGTGGTTTGTCCGCGCACGCATGGGCGCCTGGGATCATCCGGCAAGAAGTCACAAAGAGTTCATCGATCTTCATTGCGAAATTAACCAGCAAGGGAGCAAGATGTATCTGCCCATGAATCTGGGCTGGTGGGCTGTGAAAAACTGGCAGACAGGCGTCGCTTCCGCCTGGTCGGAACCCACCTGGTACGAGGATATTGAATATCTGCTGTGCAAGGCTCTGGGCAATGATTTCAGCCTGTCACTCATGGGCGTCAACCCGAAGAACCTGCCGGAGATGCCCGCTTTTCAACGCTTCATCCCCCTCTTCCAGGCTTATGAAAATCTACGGCTCTCAGGCGTGGTTCCGGAAAGTATCAAAGAACGGCTCCGTCGTCCCGGTGCGGAACATGTGCTGAAACAGACGGAAGAAAAAGCCTTTCAGTTTTGTGAAGCGGCCACGCACAAACATGTGGCTGATGGTGCCAACCCCAAGAGCCTGCAATGGACTGTTGAAAATGCCTTTGATGAGCAGGAGATCCGTTTACGTATGGAAACACTCATGTCCCCTGCTCCCTATGATTCTGAAGAGGCCGTGGTCTTGAATGATTTTTCCGATGAAAACACGCTGGATCTGCAACGATCCAATGAAGGCATCACCGCTACCTTTTCCATGGAAGAGAGTTCATTCAAAGATCAGAAGTCCATGGCCCTATTCACATTGCAAAGTTCACGGCCGAAAAAAGAAGGTTCCTGGGCGCAGTTCGGCACCAGTTTCACGCCCTCGAAAAATGCCAAAGACCGGGCTGCTCTGGGTGCCTGGGTCCGGGGGGATGGGAGCGGCGCACTTTTGAATCTGCAAACACTGAGTGCCGCCCACACAACGGCCGGCGGCATCGGCGATCATTATGTGAAACTGGATTTCACAGGCTGGCGATATATTTCTCTTGTGGAATTTGAAGGAGGTACCATCCCGCAATGGCTGTGGCCCTATGGCAATCACTACAGCATGTACCGGGAACATGTGGATTTCAGTGCTCTGCAATCCTTTTCCGTATGGTTCAACAATCTGCCTCCCGATCAGGAAGTTCGCTGTGCCATCGGGCCTGTGAAAGCGCTGCCTCTGGAAGAATCAGTTATCCAAGGCCCGACCCTTCTGGTCAATGGCAAGCCTCTCTTCTTTCCTGTTGAGATTCCCACAGGCTGTTGTCTGGAATATGACAGCGAAAGAGGGGCTGTACTCTATGACGCAAAAGGAAATATCCAGGCTGAAATTGCCGTGAAAGGATCGGCCCGACTCAAAAGAGGCGAAAATATTCTTCAAATCAGCATGCCCACAAACAAAGAAATGCGGCCTCCCCGGGCCAGGGTCACCGTGCTCAGCGAAGGAGCGCCTCTTCAGGAATAATGAAAGCTGGTATGGCCGGAACTCAAAAGATCATAAAAGCATCCAGGCCGAAGAAATAACCGCCACTGTCCCGAGCTTTGCCTTTATTTTCAAATCGAAGGAGATGTTTGCCCGGAGCCGGACCGGATAAGGGAAAACGGTACTCCCGGATATTCAGGCCCTGGCTGAAAAGATCCACCGCTGCACCCAAAGCTCTGTCATCCAGAAAGACTTGGAAAATGCCGTAATCATGAGAGCGGGTCAGAAAAAGAACCAGCTCTTTCGCATCCGCTTCCGTGATCTCCACTTCCATTTCCAGAACACAGTTTTTTTCAAGAGGAGTCCAGAAGATCTGGCCACCTCCATAGCCTACATCGCTTTGAATTTCAAGATTGCCCTGAGACGCAGTGCAGTTTTCGATGAGTGTTTCAGCCTCGACAAGTTTATCCCAGCCGCCGTACAGGCGTTCTTCGCCGGGAGGAAGAGGCTCATAGACTTTGTGCGGTTCTGTCTGATACCAGAATGCTACGGAAGAAAAATCATCGGCTCTTTCTTCAAAGCCGGAGCGTATGTCCCCCTCCTCGTTATAGGTCACTCCCATATGTTCTATTTCCAGGCGGAGCGACTTGTTGAAAAGCACAGGATCAGGGACATGCCATCTGTAGCAGGTGGTGCGATCCAGAGGGCCGAAGCCTTCCATGAGTGGGGCACCGAACCAGGGTGCCGAAAACTCACGCAATCCCCAGGCATCACAAAAATAATCTTCCGTGCCCGTTCCTCTCAGGCGAGGTGTTGCCTCGCCATCAATAAACCAGAAATCATCCCCTTCCCCCCACCAGTTGGGAAGATGTTGCCGCACATTCAAAACAGTACCCACATAATGGCCACGACCTTTTATATCGGCGATGAGATAACGCTTCCCGGAAAGAGCCGGATGCTCCTGTCTGTAGGAAGCATGGAAATAAGCTGTATCCCGGGGAAGCTTTTTCACTTGTAACCAGTCCACGTAATAATAAAAGGCCTGAACGGGTCCGCGGCCCTCATTGGTCACTGTTATCCGTGCTGATTTCCGGAAAGGCATGGGCCAATAACAGTTTCTTGCACGACCTCCGGAAGACACGCTCACGGGAATGGAATCCACAGTCTGATCCACGCCGTGACCCAAGGCAAAGAAATCGCCCAGAGGCACTTCCACGGAAGGCGCTTCTTCATCATCCCAGTACATGCGAAGAAGGAGAAGACGTGAATAGCCTCTGTCGGAGGCGGCGACGGTATTCCAGAAATGCTGGATGATGCCCGGCCCTTTCAGATCAGCGATGACCAGACAGTCTCCCGGGGGAATATATCTGGCATCGGCATTACTCCCCTCCCAGTCAGGATCACAGGAAGAAGCGCGTTGACTGCTTCCCTCTCGAAGAAGGCTCAAGCCCGCCAGTGGATTGCCACTCTCAGCCACGGGAGGCGCTCCGTGATGGCAGGCGGACAGGATCAGGAAACAAAGGGTGGTAAGAAGAATGGTCAGACGCGTAAGCATGGGACTCTTCCTTTGCTGTCCGGGCTGGACGGTGAATTGTCGGTAGGAACAGATACAAAGATTATAACATTCACAGCGCAGCACAGCCGCAACCAAAGGAAGTTTTTTCTTTTTAACCGCGAAAAGCATAAAACGCCGCGAAAGGAATGAGAGGAAAAAGCTTATGTCTCCCCGGAGTTTCTTTTATATCCCAAGACATGCCTGCGCTTCTCGTAGATCGGTCGGATCAGTCGGATCAGTCGGATCGGTCGGATCTGCGAGGGGCTCGGGGGGTCAGAGCAATTATGCTGAATCAGTGGACCAAGTGGACAGAGTGGACACGGTAAGATTATAGATCTTTTTCTATCGCCTGTTTCTCTTCCATGTGTGATCTGAATTCCGTGGTTAAAAAAGAAAAGATCTTTTTTTTGCGGCTATGCTGCCCTCTGTGACGACCTGATTAAAACATCATCCCATTTCCCGGTACCTCTGTGGCGAAAAAACCTGGAATCCAATCACGCTGCAAACAATCCTTGTACCCTGTAATAAAGCTGTGGTATGGTTATTTTATACTCGTAACTGTCGCATCAGAGGGATATAACAGGCATGACGCTGATTATTTTCGGCCTATTCATCCTCTTCACTTAATCAGGAGTTATATCATGAAAAACAAATTTGCATACCTCTTTTTTCTGTTGGTAACCTTGAGCCTCTTATCCAACTTCGTTTCGGGGCTTCCAGGCGATGACAGTGAGATGGAAGCCCCTTCGGCACTGGACGCACTTGCAACAACGGGCCTGGAACCTGAAGAGATTGCCTGCGAAAGTTTTCATAAGGGCGAGACTCCCCGAAATTTTAAGGCAAGGAGTGGCGCTCCGTACAAGCCCTCCTATAATGAAGAGCCGAATATTCCTGCGCAATGCTGGATTGAAACAGGCTACGGCACCCAGAATGCCTGTCTTTTCTGTCACAGCGATTATCTGAGCCGGGAAAAACACGGTAATAACTATCCCATCGCTGATGATCAGGTTCTATACAGTTTCCCCAGTCCCGATCTGAACAAAGTGCTCTGGCGCAATACCATTTATCCGCAGGAAATCACGGCCCGTCTGGAAAAAGAAGGTATTGCACTTCCTGATCCTGAAGATCTGAGTTATATGCGCCAGGACAACTGGAAAGTCCTGTATGATCGTGTCCGTCCGGGAAATGAAAAGCAGTGGGTCCTTCCCGATGCCGGCGATTTCCTCCTCTTCCCCGCTCTGAATCCGGCCCACCTTTTCCCGGAAGTCCAGCCGGATCCCACAGATGGCAACAGCCACGGATATATTGATGCTGATGGATTTGTCCGGGATGAGCGTGCAAATTATACGGGCTGGCGTGCCGTCAACTTTTTCCCTTATGGCATCTTCACGCCCTTGACGGGGAGCGTGAGCGGTATTTATATACGTCTGCCCGGAATTTTCCGTACTGATGCGGGAATTGTTGATCTGGAGTTGTACAAGCGCAATCTGGATATTCTGGAAAGAAATATCAAGAACCAGCCGCTGAGAGAAAAAGCTTATCTGGGCGATGCCTATGACATCTCTGTGGACAAAGGCTTGTTTCCCGTAGGTACAGAGTTCGCCCATCCTCTCCATTATGTGGATCTGAAGGCCGATGGCGAAGTGGGTGAAAATCTCGATGGCGTCGCCAACCAGCAGGGGCCTGATTATGAATTTCCGGGAACCCGATCCAAGCGGGTCAAAGAGATCCGTTATATGTATAAATGGAAGTCCGTTGAATGGGAAGAACTGGAGGAAGATGCCCATCCCGATGACTATGTTCTCGGCCATGAAGGTCAGGGCTGGATAGACAACAATATGGGTTGGATTCTGGCAGGATATATTGAAAATCGACAGGGTGAGTTGAGAACTCAGACAACAGAAGAACTCATGCAATGTCTGGGCTGCCATGGCATGACAGGAAATACGGTGGACAGCGTGTGGTCTTTCCCGAGAAAGCTTCCCGGAGCACCGGGCTGGCGCGAAATGGATTATGGCGCCTATAAATCGGACACACCCGGACGCAGCACTCTTCGAGATTATGAATATGAAAAGGGTCTGGGTGAAATGGGCTTCTTCTACAAAGTCGTGGTTGGAGCTGACCTCTTCGGGGTCATGCCGGCGGAAATCGCAGAGACTTTGAGAGCCTTCGGGGAAAAGCAAGGAGAGAAACTGGCGCTTGCAAAAGGTGTTGACGCTGTTTTGGATGACAGTCTGCTTTCACAGATGCCCAGGGAAGAACGCAAACTTCATCTGGAAGAGCGACAGAAGCTCATGCGCGCCTTTGTGGACGAAAAAGCCTATCTCGATGCCGGAGAAGACAGTGATGAACTGTTTATCAAAGGAACAATCCTCTACCCTTCAGAAGACACAATGAAGAAAAATCTGCAGCTCTACCGCCAAATCGTTCTGGATCAGAGCTTCAATCTGGGCAAAGATGTTTTCGGCTCTGAAGAAGGGCATGTCCCCTTTACTTTCCGTTCAGATGGAGAGATAAAAAATGCCCGGGGAGAAGTGATCCCCCTGGGCGAAATCATTGCAAGCCGCCCTTATGACGAGGACGGAGAAGGGACAACGCCTACAGGAATAGTGGCCGTTGACGAAGACGGCGAGCCTGTAGACAGCGAGGGCAATGCTGTGGATATGGATGAGTCACCGGAAGAAATCGTGGGACACATCTCCACAGGAGGCACCTTTGAGCCCTGGTACAATCCTATTCTGAACGATAAAGTCCTGACCAAGTAGTCTGAATCAGACCCGGCAGATCTCCACGCCCTGACGCAGGGATTCCAGCGGATCGGGGCCTTTGGGCACAAATTCATGAGCGAGGAAGCCATCGAAGCCTGTGTCGGCTATGGCTGCACAGATACGGGGATAATACAATTCCTGGCTATCGTCGATTTCCGCACGTCCCGGAACACCACCCGTATGGATGTGGCCGATATAGTCGATATTTTCCTGAATGGTGGCGATGATATCCCCTTCCATGATCTGCATGTGATAAATATCATAGAGGAGTTTGAAATTGGGGGAGTCCAGTTTTTTCGCCAGACGAACGCCCCAGGCTGTATGATCGCACTGATAGTCTTTATGATCTCTTTTGCTGTTGAGCAATTCCATGCACAGGATCACGCCTGACTTTTCTGCGAGAGGAAGAATTTTCGCCAGACCCTGAGCTGAGATTTCCAAACCGACTTCGTCGTCCTGACCGCGGCGGTTACCGGGAAAAACGACCATGTTCGGAACGCCCAGATCGCCGGCTTTGGGGATGAGTTTCCGGGAACGGGCAATCAATTCCTCATGGTGCTTTTCACGGTTCCAGCCTTTGCTGATGCCGCCGGGACCATTGGCCATGGAACAGACCAGGCCCTGATCAGCCACGACCTGCCAGTCGTCTTCGCCCAGCAGATCAATGCCTGTAATGCCCATGGGTTTCACTGCTTGACAGAATTCCTCCATGGGAATGTCGTTAAAACACCACTTGCTCACGGCTTGTTTCAAACGACCAGCACCGGCCGCAGCAGCCTTTTCTTCAGCCCGGGCTTGGGGCATGGCCAGGGCGGCTCCAGAGGCTGCAGCAACAGTGGTTAACATGGCTCTTCTTGACATTTCAGATGAATGTTGCATAAAAACAATAGGCTCCTCTTGGTATTTTTCGATCCTTTACGGATGTACCGTAAAAGAAATTCGTATTCATTGTCAATAAGTCAGTACTGCTGTGTCAACAATACAGCAGACATTTCTGTTCCTGTCCGAGTGCCGGCAACAGAGAAAGAGTGAGAAAACGACAGCAGCCCGAAGATCTCAATCTTCGTCTTCGTCTGTCTCCGCCTCTATATCCAGAACCTCTTCACCGAAGAATTCAGCGATCTTGGCGCGGGCCCGGGCCCGATGCTCGTCTTTGATATAGGCTTTGATCAGGAGCAGTACGGCGGCGATCACTCCGGCATCATCTGTGAAGCCCACAACGGGGATCACGTCGGGAATCAGATCAATGGGCGAAATCAGATAGCCCAAAGCTCCGATGATACTGGCTTTCGCCCAGGCGGGCATACTCGGATCCTGCAGTGAATAGTACAGGACCAGCGCTTCTTCCACGAGTGTCCGGCCGATCTTCACGGCATAGGTGAAAAGTTTGTCCCAGAAACCTGCGTCGGAATAGGCATCAGCATAAGCGTTCAACTCTTCCGCATCGAAATCCATGTCGCCAAAGTCTGCGAATTCAGCTGTTTCATCGTTATCATCGGCCCAAATATTTTTGTCATTCATCCTACTCTCTCCTTCGGGTTTATGTTTTTTCACACACCATGATTCTAAACCAAGGGACGAGGGAAAGTCCAGAGATTATTCAGGGGCTGTCGTAACTCCTTAGAAATGTCCCCTTCTCCCTCTGTACAGTTCAACTCTCCTTCTGGTATCATAGCCTCATTCCCCATTTTCTCTATCCCTTGGAGTAACCTGTTCTTCTGAAAGGAAACCATGCGTAAAGTTTTAGTACTCAGCCTGCTTCTGGGCATCTCCTTTGTCAATGTCGCTTACTCGGTGGAGAGTTGGCATTTTTGTGTTCTTCCTGAAAGGGCCTCAGAAGAATCGGTTCGCCTGGCTCTGGAAGATTTACTACAGTCAGCGGAAGAGCTTGGCCAACCCCTGGTCATGGTGGAAAATGCTGAGACCGTCTCCGGCAATGTCATCATCCTGAGTTATGCACCGCAACATCCCCTCATTGCCAAAATGATTTCAGAGGGTTTGTGGAAACCGGCCGTACCTGAAAACACTGAAGGCTATGAGATTGTCACTGTGCAGGATGGGAATCGGAAGATCATGGTCATTGCAGGCGCTTCCGCCATTGGTGATGCTTATGGCATATACTGGTTGCGTGATCGCATGCGCGTCTTCCATCAGATCCCCGAGATCAACGCTGTCCGTGAACCTGAATTCCCCATCCGTCTGGCTGGTGCCTGGGGTCGACGCGGCTATGGAGGCAGCACGAAAGAACAGATGCGTGGTGCTTTGCGCAACAGCATCAACTGGGTGTCAGGCCCCAATGTCCTCGATCTGATCCCCTGGTCGGCGGAACCGGAAGCGACAGAGAATGCGGACCATCGTGAAAAAGCCCGGGAACTCATCGCCTATGCGCACAGCCTGGGCATGAAATATTTCAGCTTCTCCAATGCCTATGTCTACCATCCTTCCATTCTGGAGGAATTTGATGCCACCTTGAACCCGGAAGACCCGAAGTTCTGGGATGCGGTACAGGAAACCTACAGACGTCTTTTCCAGGCCTTGCCGGAACTTGACGGCATAGAACTGTGCAACGATGACCTCTCAGGCTTCTGGGGCAATTATCTCCCCTTTGATGTCATGCGTGAGGCGCCGGAATGTGATTGGTCCTATACCAAACGCTACAACACCTTCATGCAGAAAGTGCAGGAGGTGGTGAATGGCGAATTCGGCAAGCAGCATTTCTATTTCACCTGGGGACTTCGTGAGCATGAAATTCACTGTCAGCCTGAGGTGTTCAAAGAGATTTTCAAAGACAATATTCCCACGGACAATCTTTATCTCATGCCGAAAATAACCCGCGGCGACCGCTGGTGGCATCAGCCTTATAACGCCACCTTCAACCTCACCCCTCATAAGACTCTGGTTCTATTTGAAACAATGAATTATTATGAAGGCGGGATATCAAAACTCTTTCCCACTTTCTCCGGTCAGTATTTTCAGCGGGGACTGCAGCGCTTTCTCGCTCCGGAGGACAGCAATGTGGAAGGCATCGGTCTTCTTGCCGGTCCCATGCGGGATGGTTGGGGTACAGTGAATGCCTACAGTTATGTCCTTTACCGGCTCACCTGGGATCTGAACGAGTCCATGGAGCAGATCGCCAGAGATTTCGCAAGTATTTACTTCGGTCCAGCTGCGGCGGAGAGCATGGCGGCCGTGTATCTCGCCTCTCCAGCCGCCTATAAATACGGGCTCCATATTGAGCCCATTTCCTACGGTCAGTTCAATTCCTTCCCCCATATGCGTGTGAACACCTTCCCGGCGGAAGGCTATCCGGCTCTGGACAGTGGCAAAGAGCATATGGAAAATCTCTACAAAATCTATCTGCGTTGTGAACCCTGGTCAGAAGCCACACTCCGTGCACAATATTACGGTCTGGAGCAGGCTGAGCAGATGATCAAAGATTTTGAATCGGGTCGTGATAAAATTGAAGATGCCGCTGTGGCTGAAGATGTGGGCAACCGGCTCATGATGACCCGCAACCTCATCCGCACGAATATCGGCTATGTGACAACCATCTTCGCCTATTTCGATTATAAAGCACAAGATACAAAGGCCAATAAGAAAGCTCTGGCCGAAGCGCTCCATCAACTGGAAGAGGCCCGGGAAGACTTCAAGAATACGCCGGGTTTCGCTTATCAGCTCTTTGCCATTGACATTCTTTTTGACAATGCCAAAGATATGCTGGATAACCGCGAAGAAGCCATCCGGGTTTATAATGAAATCCCCACCCGTTCCCAGCTGGATGCGCAGATCAAAAAGGAACAGGACGGATACCGACAGGCTCTGAAAGACCATAAGGACAAAGCCGTTCGCTTCGCAAAGTTTGAGCTTCTTTGTGACGGTCAGGATCTGGTCATTATTCAGGATGATCAGTTCTCCATCAAAAACCTCTATTATGACGGCGTTTCCGTGCGGCTGGCTGAATTTCTGGAGCCCCTGCCCAAGCGACCCGTTAAAGTAATTATTGATGATCTTGAATCCCGGCCCATGCACCCCTTTATACTGGAACAGCCTTCAGCGGAGAATGACTATACGCTGAAAGTTTATCTGGATGACCAACCCGGTGGCAATGGCTGGATGATTTTTGATCTCTATTATCTTGAGGAGGAATAAGCAATTCCTTAACGGAGAAGATTCCGGCATGCGGGATGGGCCCATGAAAATATGCATTCTCAATGTGCTTCATGATGCACTCGATAAACGCATGTATTACAAAGTCGCCCGGAGTCTGCTGGACGCCGGGCACGAAGTTGTATCTGTATCGCCGCCTTCTCCTTTTCTTTCGCAGGACAACCATGAATCTGTTGAAGGGCTGCCCTCTGTGCGATTTGTTTTCACGGAGCCAGCCCTTTCTTTTTTTCAGCGTTTCAGAGCCATCTTCAGGCTTGTGAAGCTGGGCCGTCGGCAAAAGGCGGATCTCTATCTGGCACCGGAAGCGGAATCCTGGGTTGCGGCGTTGCTCATCAAACTCTGCGGAGGCGGCCGTGTCGTATTTGATATGCATGAATATGTGCCGGACGAATTCGCCAAGTTTTTCCCGCCCTTTTCAAGAAGACTGATCGAAAGATTTACACGCATTGCCATGAGAGTGGCCGGTCGCTGCTCTGATCTGATCATTCTGACTCGGGAAAGTTTTGAGCCTCTTTGGAACGGAGTCGCCACACCCCGGGTCGTGGTGATCAACAGCAACTGGCTCCAGCCTGCCACTCATATCATTCCGGATACTGTCCGTGAACTCTTCGGGGACGCCCCCACTGTCCTGCATCAGGGTATATTCGGAGAGAGTCGCGGCTCTTTACAGTTGCTGGAAGCCATGAAACTGGTTACGGAAAATATGCCCGAAGCCCGTTGCCTGCTTCTCGGCCCTTATGTCTACGGTGATGGACAGTCTTACAGAGAGGCTATCATCGCTGCAGGGTTGGAAAAGAATCTGATTCTTCTGGACGAGGTTCCCTTTGAAGAAGTACCCGCCTATATTGCAGCCGCTCAGGGAGGTCTCATCCTCTTTCAGCCGGGACCTGTGAATCACTGTCTGGCCATGCCCCATAAACTCTTTGATTACATGCGAGAAGGCAAAGCGGTCATCGCTCCTGATTTCGCTGTGGAAGTGTCGCGGATCGTGAAAGAGGCGGAGTGTGGACTCCTCATTGATGTCACTTCTCCGCAGGCCATTGCAGCGGCGATTCTTCAGATCCTGCAAAATCCTGAAGAAGCTGACAGACTTGGAAAACAGGGACGTCTCGCCGTTGAAAAGAAATATAACTGGCAAAAAGACGGCGCTCTGCTCGTCCGTGCCATTGCGGCGCTGGAGTAAGGACATGGGTGCCATTGCCGGATACACCTTATCTTCCGATCCTTCTCTCCTGCAGGAGATGATGGCACGGCAATCCTATAGAGCTAAAGGGAAAGTTTCGATCCACTCTTGCGGCAATCAGGTCATGCTTGCGGATTTTAAAAATTCCGCCACTCAAGAGCAAAGGTACTGTGCAGTCCTCGATGGCTTCATTGCCAACAAAAAGCACTTGAATCGGGCTCTGGAGGAGAAGGGATATGCCGGCTCTGAAGAAGAAAAGGGTATTCTGAAACAGGCCTGGCTGGAATGGGGTCTGGATGCACTGCTGCGACTGGAGGGGATGTTTGCTTTCGCCCTGTGGGATGAGGAAAAACAAAGACTCTGGCTGGTTCGTGATCGGGCCGGCACCAAGCCTCTCTATTATTGTCAGCGTGGCGACGTGCTGTATTTCGCTTCCACCATCCAGGCGCTCCTCTGCTGTCCCGGTATAAAGCTGGACCTGGATCCGGAAGCGCTGGATGATTACCTCGCTTTCCTCCATCCCCTTCCGCCCCGCACTTTCTACAAGGATATCCGGCAGGTGCCTGCGGGGCACTGTGCCTGTTGGCATGAAGACCACCTTCAGATTCAACAGTACTGGCATCCCCTTTCCGAGACTGAGGAGAGCAGCGATGCCGTTGACTGGCTGGAAAGTACCGACAGCCTTTTATCAGAAGTTGTGGAAGCCTATGGCACTACGGATCAAAGGCTGGGCACATTGTTGAGCGGCGGCCTGGATTCCACCATCGTCAGCAGTTATCTGGCCTCTTCACGTCCCGAACTTCCGGCCTTCACACTGGGCTTCCAACAAGCAGAAAAGAAGTATGACGAAAGAAAAGGAGCCCGTGAAACAGCGGCATTGCTGGGAATGGAACTCCATGAGTTTTTTATAAAACCTCATCTCCCCACGGTGGCTGATACCCTTCTGCAACACTTTCATGAACCCTTCGGCAATCCCGGCGCTGTGCTGTCAGAGGCGCTTTTTCGGGAAGCATCGAAGGCAGTGGAAGTTCTGTTTTCCGGTGATGGCGGCGACGAAGGCTTTGGCGGGTACCCCCGATATAAAGGCCTGCTCTGGGCGGAGCACTTCAAAAAGCTGCCCCCCTTCTTCACTCAACGCCTTCTCCCCTCGTTGGTTCAACGTCTCCCAGAGAGCACCACAGGCTCCCACAGCATACGAAGACTGCGGCGTTTTTCTCAGGGTCTGCTGTTGGACAGCGCAAGTGCTTATGCCCTGTGGAGGGAACAACAGGACTACGAGGAGAGGCACGCCTTGTACAGCCCGGAACTGTCGACTGCGTTGCAGGGACGCCGAGCCGGCGAGGCTGTTTCCACAATCCTGGAACAAAGCGATTCGCGAGATCTGCTGACCCGTGCTCTCTACAGTGATGTGGCTCTATTTCTTCCGGGCAATGTTCTTGCCTATGGCGATCGACTGAGTACGGCCCATGGTGTGGAATTGCGGACGCCTCTTTGTGAAGGCCGTCTGTTGACTCATCTGCTGCAAATGCCTTCCTCTTTGAAAACAGGACTCTTCCGGGACAAAGATCTCCTGCACCAGCTCCTTCGCCGTCGCTTGCCCAAAAAAAGTCAGCCCCGACGAAAGATGGGACTCAATCCGCCCATGGGCCTGTGGCTGAAGGAGTGGTTGTCTTCACCCGACGAATCGGCCTCTTTCGTCCGGGCCTTGGACAGAACAGGCCTTTTCAACGCAGAAACTGTGGAGAAACTGGTGGGCGAACATCTCAATCAACAGCGTGATCACAGTTGGCGTTTATGGCCACTGCTGGTATTCAGCCGCTGGCACAGCCCCGGTCACTGACCCCGCATCAAGAATTAACTTGCTCAAAATACCCGATTTCAGGTATTCTACAGGGGTCCTATCCTCATTGTCATGCCGGTTTTCCGGCTTCATCTTCTATTTCGGGGAAAAACCATGTCAACTGCAAAAGAAGTTATTTTATCCGGGATCCGTCCTACAGGGCGGCTTCATTATGGCAATTATTTCGGTGCTCTGACCCATTTTCTGCGGCTTCAGGAGCGTGATGCCAACTGCTATTATTTCGTTGCTGATTATCATGCTCTCACCACCATTACGGACCGCAGAGAAATCTATCAGGCTACTCTGGAAATGTTGCGGACCTATGTGGCCTGTGGTCTTGATCCGCATAAATCCGTTATTTATCGGCAAAGCGACCTTCCCTGCACGGCAGAACTGGCTCTGTTGCTGGGCATGGTGACCAATATCGGTCATCTGGAAAGAGGTACGACCTACAAGGATAAACTCGGTCGCCTGCAGGATGATCCGAAAATGGAAGGGAACCCCCTGTCCTATGGTCTTCTGGGTTATCCTGTGCTCATGGCTGCCGATATTCTCATTGTCAAGGCTGATCTGGTGCCTGTGGGTGATGATCAACGGCAGCATCTGGAAATGGCCTGTGATATTGCCGCAAAATTCAATCACCGCTTCGGCGAGACCCTGCATATTCCCAAAGCGCTGGGCCGAGATGCCCTGCGCCTTCCGGGTCTGGACGGGTCCGCCAAGATGGGCAAAAGCGATAACAACACACTGGATCTTCTTGATGATCCCGCAACGGTATTGCGCAAGATCAAAGCGGTGCCGACGACTACAGATCCCTTGCCGCTGGATACGGAAAGCAATGAGCCTGAGATGGTGCTTCCCAAAATGCCCCCGGGCGTGGCCGTGCTATACAGACTGCTGTCCCTGCTGGCCCCTGAAGATGCCTATCTGGATTTTCTGGAGCAATACCGTCAGGGCGGCAAATTCTACGGTAACCTCAAAAAAGAAGTGGCCCGCTATGTGTCTGAATTCAATGCACCCATTATTGAGAGTTATAATGATCCGGCTCATGATGATGCCTTCATAGAAGAGTTTCTCCGTGAAAATGCCAAACGGGTCGCTCCCGTGGCACTGGAAACGGTGGAAGCCTGCCGTGAAGCCATGGGTATAGGACGCAGCCTCTACAGGGCATGAGAGGAGAAGGACATGGACAGAATTCGCATTGGATTCATCGGACTGGGCGGTATCTGTCGGCAACGTCATATTCCCGGACTGCAGCGGATCCCGGGCATAGAATTTCGTGCTGTAGCGAACAGCTCCCGGGCATCCGCGGAAAAAGCCGCGGCAGAATTCAATATCCCGAAGACTTATGATCACTGGCTGGATCTTGTCCAAGCCGACGATATTGATATGGTGCTCATCGGAGCCTGGCCCATCCTCCATCGTGATGCGAGCGTTGCGGCGCTGAAAGCGGGCAAACATGTTTTCTGCCAGGCACGCATGGCTCGCACTGGCCGGGAAGCGCGGGAAATGCTTGCAGCGGCCCAGGCGGCGCCCGGGCTTGTTTCCGGTTTGTGTCCTGTTCCTTTCGGGCTGAGCTATGACCGCACTGTGGCGCGTCTTTTGAAAGAAGAGGCACTTGGAAAGATCCGACAGGTAAACGTGTGCAGTCTGGCTCCTTTATGGAATGATCCGGCAACGCCCATCAATTGGCGAAAAGATCACAGACTCTCCGGACTGAATATGCAGACGCTGGGCATGTATATTGAAGTGGTTCATCGCTGGTTCGGACAGACCACACAAGTATCGGCTGAGAGTTTTCTGTATACCTCCGTACGCAAAGATGCACAGGGTACTGATTTTGAAGTGAAAATTCCGGATCAGATCACAGCCAACACTGTCGTTGATAAAGATATCTCCGTGCATTATCTCATCAGTGGTGTTTCCGCTGTGGCGCGCGAAAGTATCGATGTTTATGGTGAGAAGGGCGCTCTTCATTATGATGTGACCGGCGATAAACTTTATTTCTGTACGGAGGAAAAGCGTGAGCCTGTGGTCCCTCTGGCTGAAGAATATTATGACCTGAACAACTGGCGGGTGGAAGAAGATTTCATTGCCGCCATCCGCACCGGCTGCGCCTACCGCCCGGACTTCGAGGAAGGGCTGCGCTATATGCAGGTGCTTGAAGCTGTCTATGCGTCATCGGAAAAAGGCTGTCGCATTTCGCTAGAACCTTCTTCCGGCTTAATAAACAAGGAGTGCTTCCATGGATAAACTGGCCATCCACAATTATCTGGTAAAACATGGTATCGTGGCTGTTGTCCGCGCCGACAGTGCGGACGGACTGACCCGTATCGTTGAAGCCATCATGGAAGGCGGCGTTCGCTGCATAGAGGTGACCATGACCACGCCGGGCGCACTGGAATGCCTCACTTCCGCATCCAAATCACTGGCGGGAGCGGATGTTTCACTGGGCGTGGGCAGTGTGTTGGACGGAGCCACGGCCAGGCTGGCTATTCTTGCCGGTGCCCAGTATGTGGCCAGCCCCATCACCTCGGCGGAGATCATTGATATGGCCCATCGCTATGGGAAGCCCTGCATGCCCGGTGCTTACACACCCACGGAGATTTACAATGCCTGGCTGCTGGGCGGGGATATCATCAAGGTCTTTCCGGCCAGTTGCGGCGGGCTGGACTATATCAAAGCCATCCGTGCGCCTCTCCCCCAGATCCCGCTCATTCCCACAGGGGGCGTGGATCTGAACAATCTGGCCGATTTTGTGAAAGCCGGTGTCACCCTCATCGGCGCCGGTGGCAATCTGGTCAGTAAAAAACTGATTGAAGCCAAAGACTATAAAGGATTGACGGACAATGCCCGCCGCTATGTGGAAGCTCTGGCTGAAGCCCGGCTGGCATTACGGTCTTGATATGACGAACAATTTTTCCTCTTTACGTGCTGTCTTTTTCGATTTTGACGGAGTTATTCTTGATACGGAAACCATGCTTTTCAAGTCCTGGTGCCACGTGGCTGAAAGTCACGGTTGTTCTTTCCCTTTAAAAGAATGGGCCGCCAATGCTGGAGGCTATCAATACCATCTTTTTGATCCCATCACGCATATTGAAAAGGAGGCGGGTATAACGCTCAACCGGGAAGAGGTCAATGACGAACGGCGTGCCTGGTTTTTTGAGCAAGCGGCCACACTGGACCCCCTCCCCGGTATTGCAGAAGCCCTGAAGGCGGTTAAATCCATCGGACTGCCTCTGGCCATTGTATCCAGCTCCAATCGTGAATGGGTGGAGAGCAATCTGGAACGATTACAACTGCTTTCCTATTTTGATACCCTCTGCTGTGGCAATGAAGTGGAAGCTGTAAAACCTGCTCCGGACGTCTATGAACTTGCTCTGGAGCGCATGGGCGTGCAGGCGGATCAGGCCTGTACGCTTGAAGATTCACCTCAGGGCATTGCAGCAGCCGTCGCAGCTGATATATACTGCATAGCAGTGCCCAACCAGGTCACCCGTGCAGCCGCACTCAAGGGCTATCAACGGCGTGTGGACAACCTGAGGGACAGACCCTTCAAAGAACTCCTCCTTGATATTGAGAAAGATCTCAGCCGTGCGCTTTGAAAGTTTCGTAGCAGCCCGATATCTGCGGGGCAAACGTCGTACCCGCTTCATCAGCCTCATTACCATCATCTCCATCGCAGGGGTAAGTGTCGGGGTTACAGCCCTTATCGTGGTCATGAGTGTCATGACCGGCTTTGACAATGCCCTTCGTGAGACCATCATCGGTAACCGGGCGCACCTCACTGTTGCCAATCCCATGGGCCGGCCCATGGACAATGTGGAGGAGGTCATTGAAGAACTCACCACCTTGAGTCCTGACATCCTCGGCGTAGGGCCAATCATCCAGACGGAAGCACTCATCAAACGAAATAAATATACAACCGGCGCTTTTCTGCTGGGCATCGACCCGGAGTTGGAGTCGGGTGTAACCGATCTTGCCCAGAATCTGACCCGAAACGGCGGACGCACTTTCGGTGAAGGCACCTTGCCCGGTGACAAGGAGATCGTACTCGGTTTCCGCCTCGCTCATCGACTGGCCGCCCGGGTGGGCACGGAAATCGCCGTCATGACCGATAAACCCACGGTCACCCCCTTCGGCATGCGACCGGGCAATCAGGTATTCCTGCGGGTGAGCGGCATCTCCCAGGCGAAAATGTCAGACTTTGACAATTTGTATGCCTTCATCAATATAGAAACAGCCAGAATGCTCACGGGACGACAAGGCGTGGACGGCGTTCACCTGCGGCTCTCTGATGCTTTTATCGCCGATCCCGTAGCCAGGCTCATTGAAGAGAAGCTCCCCTACAGAGCCGAGACCTGGTATCAGAGTCAGGAGGCTTTTTTCGAAGCGCTCAAGCAGGAGAAAGTGGTCATGTTCATCATTCTGGTGTTCATCGTCCTCGTGGCCGCTTTCAATATCACCAGCACACTCATCATGATTGTCATGGAAAAACGGCGGGATATAGGCATTCTCCGGACACTGGGCTCCAGCAGTCGCTCCATCCTGTCCATCTTCATTCTCGAAGGGCTCATGATCGGCCTGAGCGGCACCTTTATCGGTCTTATTCTGGGTGTCCTTCTCGCCCATAATATCAATGCCGTGGCCGAATTTATCGCGGGATTGCTGGGTCTGGATCTCTTCAACAGTACCATCTATTATTTTGATGGAATTCCTGTCGCCATTGTGGCCTTGGATATCGTCTGGATCACCCTCTCCGCTGTAGTGCTGACTTTTATCTCCACTCTCTACCCGGCCTGGAGTGCGGCCCGTCTCAACCCTGTGGATGCTCTGCGCTATGAATAAATGCTCCACCCCCATCCTGGAATGTCGCCATCTTCGCAAGTGCTATCGCGACGGAACCCGTGAGCTGGTCATCCTGGAAGACATCTCACTGGAAATACCGGAAGGAGAGATTGTCGCCATCAGCGGGCCTTCCGGCGTCGGGAAAAGCACGCTCCTCCACATCATGGGCACACTGGATACCCCCACTTCAGGCGAACTCTTCCTGCGGGGCGAGAGCCTGGCCACCATGAGTGCCGCAAAAGTCAATCGTATCCGCAACAGGCATATCGGCTTTGTATTTCAGTTTTACCATCTCCTGCCCGAATTCACCGCACTGGAAAATGTGATGATGCCCGCCCTGAACAAAGGAGCACACAAACGCCACTGTCTTGAACGGGCCTCGGAACTGCTCGAACAAGTGGGCCTGACTGATCGCAGAAGTCATAAGCCCGGTCAGCTCAGTGGTGGCGAACAGCAGCGTGTGGCCATTGCCAGAGCTCTTTTCAACGAACCGGAGCTGCTCCTTTGTGATGAACCTACCGGAAATCTGGATGAAAATACCGGCCGGGAAATCATGGAGCTCCTCTGGAAGTTGAATCAGGATAAACATGTTTCCTTTGTTGTGGTCACCCATGATGAGAGCATGGCGCAACAGGCCGATCGATGGATTGCCCTTCATGAAGGCAAAGCATCGCTTCGCCGGGGATGATCTCTGGAGCATCTGATGATCTGCTCAGAGGTGGCGAAAGATTCTTATGTTTCGTTTCATAAAAAAATACAGCCTCTTCCTTTTGTACCTGCTCATACTTTTGTCAGGGATCGGCCTGCTTCTGGAAGGAGCGGGGTATCTTTATGAGAGGCATCTGCAAAAGAACAATCCGCTCATAGCAGCGGCTCTGGCCGGCGAGGAGCCGCCTGTTGCTGATGAAGTTCCTGATTTCACCCTCTCGCATACAGAAATTCAGGGATGGTCCGAGCCGAAGAGTCCATCACATCTGAAGTTGAATCCTGATACGCTTCAACTGATGGAAGCCTTTTTGGCTGAGCCGGATCCTGATGGTGAAAAGCAGATGCAGCTCAGACTCGACTTCCGCAGCTGGTCAGGGCAGGCCAGAGAATATTATGCGCGGCTGACCCGGGAAACAGTAATCGTCTTCAATGCTGAAAATACTGTCCGGCATTGTTATGGTACAGATGCTCCTTATTTTGAAGGGAACCAAGGTGCCATCACGCTGGCTTTTTTGCATCATGCGGGTATTTTGAAAAAAGTCCATAAAGCTCTGGCATCAGTGCGGGATAAGGACAAAGCGCTGGAGTTTTCTTTTCCCTGGTCAGAACAGGTCGCCAACAGCCCTGTCTTTACCGCCTGGTGTGTTCCCGGTCTTCGCAGCGGTCCCGCCTGGGCCCACGACTATCTCTTTGTTGCCAGGCACCCGGAAAAAGTTGAACGTTCGGAAAGAGAAAACGATCTTTTCTCCTCGCCCTTTGAAACAGTCCGTTTTCGCTATAAAGCAAATTATCAGGCTGAAGCTCCCTCCAATTTCAGAACCAACAGTCTTGGTTATCGTGATCAGGAAAGAGACATTCCCAAGCCTGAAGGAACTTTTCGTATTCTCTGCATAGGCGACGATTCAACCGTGAAAGGAAAGGATAACAACAGCACTTATCCGGCTCTATTGGAAGAGCATCTTCGTGATCTTTTGCCGGAACAGAAAATAGAAGTACTCAATGCCGGCATTTCAGGAATCGACAGTTCAGGACAGCTGTTGCGCTTTTTTGACTATATGGCTCTGGATCCCGATCTGATACTTTTCCAGCCCGGTAGCAGTGACCTTCTGAATCTCTATCATACGGGGTGGATTAATTTTCTTCCTTCCTTTTCACATGCAGCCCGATGGTTTCTTCCCGAACTCCTGGCTCCCTCCTCCTCCGCTTTTTTTGAAGCACTGGAACACTCTCTCGGTATTAACCTGAATCTTTTTCTGGCATTGCTGAAGGAAAAAAATATTCCCTGTGTCCTCATTGCTCAACCATGCCCCGATCCGGATCTGCTCAGCTCTCAGGAACTCACTTATTTCAACTGGCTGGGAAAAGAGGTTTTTGACTTTCCCGCTTTCTCCATTGAAAGCTATGCCCGTTTAATTCATGTTTTCAATACTCTTCTGGAATCCCAAGCACATACTTCCGGGATATTTTATTTTCCTGCAGACAAAACAGAAACTGGCAATCTCAGCATTTTTCAGGACTTCAGAGATCTTAACGAGGCTGGGATTGAAAGAAAAATCAAGCTCATGGGCCATGCACTTCGGCCCCTATTGGAAACTCTGTTAAAATAGAACCCATATATATAATGAGACTTTTTGCTGCTGGAATTTCAGTTCATGAGCAAACACACAGACAATGCCCGCAAACATCACCCTAAGGAATGGCTATGCATACTTCTTCTTTTTCTTTACGGTCTTACCGTGGGCCTGGTGCATTTTGAATCACTGCGAGAGGATGGGAAGTCAGCAGTTTTTGTCGTTGTAGAGCTATACGGTCCCGCATTAATGATGGCATGTGGACATGGTTTTCTTTCTCCAGATCAGTCTCTCTACCCTGAACTCCACAAGTTTTTGGAAGGAGAGCAGGAAACTTTTTCCAAAGATCTTCTTCCTGCAGATATCGAAACCACTTCATCCGCTGTTGCGGCATACCACCGTTATCTGCTCTATATGGTGGCTGCTGTCTGGCGTATTTTCGGTATTTCTTGGGCGCATCTGGAAATTGTCATCTCAGTCATGCTGGGATGGTATGCTGTTTCCTTATACCTTCTTTTTCGCTTTTTTCTCTCCCGCATATTATCGCTTTTGTCTACACTCTTTTTTATTGTTTCACCAGCCGTAATGACTGTACTTCCTGATCTGCGTGATTTCAGCAAAGCCCCTTTCACGGTAACGCTTTTATGCATTTTGCTCTGGCTGTTCAATAAGCGTACCCACCTTCAGTTTCAGATAATAGCTGCAGCAGTATTGGGAACAGTCCATGGTATTGCTCTGGGCTTTCGCCAGGACACCTTGGTACTTTTTCCCTTGTGTGTTTGTGTGCTTACTTTTCCGATTCTACTCAAACCGGATACCGAACGATGGAAACGGTTGTTTCCTCTGCTTATCTATCTGAGCCTTTTTTTTCTCCTGTCATCCCCTCTGCTGAAACGCATGGAAGGAGCAGCTCAACCACAACACGCACTTGTACAGGGTTTTGCCAAAGATCGCCTGGATCTTTTGGGTATGAAAGAAGCTCCTTACTACACCGTGCTCTCTGGTGCTGATTATTATACTTTTGCCATGCTGTACAGCTTTGCGGATCGCAGCCCGGATCTGAGCACGCCGGATTTTTCTAACGACAAGCAATCCGAGATTATCGGACAGCGATGGCTGCAGGAGTCCGCCTTCCTCTACCCGGCTGATCTTATTGCCCGTGCCTGGGCTGCGGTGTGTCAGAGCTTCAGATATTCCAGCGCCTTTCCACCTTCTTTTTCAGAACCGACAAGAACTCACAATTTTATCTATGATCTCCATCGTTCTTTTGCTTTTGCCATGCATTACGCAGGTGTACCGCTCGCCATTACCGCTTTCATTCTTCTGGCCAGGCAATTTCCTGCGCAAGCGCTGTGGTTATTTCTGGCAACATCTTATGTCTTGGGATATACCTCACTCCAGGCCTCTTCCCGACACAGCTTTCATCTCTCATTTACCTCTTTACTTGTGCTCTGCTTTTGTCTGGAGGCCCTCATAAAGAAGCTATGGTCAGTAGAGAACCCCAGTGCTGCTGTCAGCCTGGATCAGAAAAGAAATCCTTATTTTTTTTGGGGAACACTTCTTTCCTGCTTTTTTATAATTTTTCCGCCGTTATGGATGTTTCGCTGGCATCAAACTCAACAGTTGCGCCCGATTATTGAAAACTGCATTCAGGCGCCAAGAACTCCACTATCTGTTTCACAAGAAGACTGTTGGGGATGGACTATCTTTTCGCTTGAGTCTTCTGAGACCGACAGCAGCCCAAGTGAACTTAAGGGCCTGTATAAGCTGGCGGCTGCATGTTTCAATAAAGAATTAAAGCTATGGCATTCACGAGAAAAATATCTGATGGCTGAGTTTGAGGCTACTGCTGACCTCAATCATCTGATGCACCTCTATGGCGCACCAACTTTAGATAACAATTTTTCACAATTACTCCGTCTTCCCAAAGTTCGACAATCAGGAGAGAAATTGCGTTATTTTTTTCCTGTTTATGAACTGTTAAAACCTGAATGGCACGGCACTGTATCCTTTGCACGGAACAGCTTTAAAGGGATTGCTGTTCCAAAAGAACTGGCTCCACATTTTTCAGGCCTTTATGAAATCCGGCTCCCGAAAGAAATTACGCACCTCATATCTTTTGCTTGCGTGGATGACAAAATTCCCAATCCACTATACTGCAGTCCCGACAGTCTTCCAGATCCTCTCTATTACTATCACACCGAAGCTCGGAAATTTCGCAATACGGCATTTTCTGAAGCAGCCAAACGATTTCATAAAAAACCAGAAGCAGTACTTTTTTCTGAAGCGCAAGTGATCCTGGCCGATGAGCCTCAGTTGCAGTTTCCAGCTGTCCAAAATCTTATAATTCATAATCAGCAGGAAAAATCGCTGGGAAATACATCGGCTGACGAAGCAATAAACTTTCAAAACAAGAGGTTGCTTTGGGACACTCTGGAACTGATCGCAAAATTGTACCTTTATCAGGGTCCAATAGAATATTGTCTGGCTGCTCTTGATGCAATGGAAGCCCTCGAACCAGAAAAATATTCGCAGTCGGCTCTCCTTCGCATCGAAGCCTATGAAAGAACCGGTTTAAAAAAGGAAGCTCTGGAAGTTTATCAGAAATATCTTCGTCTCTCTCCCGAAGATCAGTCGAGTGCTGCAGGTGCTCATATTCTGATGTACGACTTTTTATCTCCCGAGGAGAAATACGCCTTCTGGCTGTATCTTGTCGATACAACTCCCGATGAGCCTCTTTTTCTTCGCTATCTCGCATTGGCTTTGGATCTGCTGGATAAAGAAGATCTTGCCAAAGACGCTTATCGTAGAGCTTATAAACTGGATCCGACAGATCCCCAGAATATAATCTGTCACACCGTGATAGAATCTGAAAATACGACTTTTGAAGAAACAAAACACCAAATCATGGACTTGGCTGCGCTTCACCCACAAGAACATGTTTTCATCGTTGAACGTCTGGAGAAAGAAGCCTGGTATTCAAGTGAAAAAGGGCGGCATGACAAAGCGGCGAGATTACTTCTTCTGGCCGCAGAGTATGGCAACAACCGCGACACTCTTATTTTAAGGGCACATCAACAATTTACAGGAGCTGGTGATTACCAGATAGCTGAAGATGGATTACTCACACTTCTCGAAGGCTCCTGTGCTCACGAAGCTGCACAAGCACTTTATATAACTACAAAGTTAAACCGGGACTCCCCCGATCGCTTTCACTTCTGGCTGGACCTTCAAAACAATCACCCGGACAATGAAAACATTTCTTCCATACTCACCGCTGCATACGAAGAAGCAGTGCGTGAACTTTTCATATCCGCGCGCTTGGAAGAACTCATCGATCTTTCTCCCCCAAAAGGAGATTTTATTGAAGAGAATTGTTTTCCCCTTTTATATCCGAAAATTGCCCGCTATATAACAGGGCTGGAAAAACTGGACACTATTCAAAGCGCACTCGCCAGGTTGGAAAACAGTCGGGAAACCATTTCCTCTGATTTGAAATCTCTGGCAATTGCCCTGACAACAGACGCAAGTTCGAAAAGAGCTGAGCGAATAGCACTGTTGCAAAATATTTTGGAGAATGCTTCATGAGTCGGACACAAGGGCGAAAGGCAATTTACACTTCAAAGAAAGTATCGTAACAATCTCGACACCTCGTTTATCCCATTGCTCTCTCAGTGAAGGGCCTGTTAAAATAACCCATTGCTGCTTATTCCAGAACGGTAACAAATGAATCATTCCAGCACAAGTACATATCTTGATCGCCGCATAGACTGGATAATTGCAACGCTGCTTTTCCTCTTCGGATTTTTGGCTGGACTGGCACATTTTGAATCCCTCCGCCAGGATACATCCGCCATTGTTCCCATAGAAGATCTCTATGGGCCCGCCGTGATGATAGCTATGGGGCACGGGTTTATCGTTCCCGATTACGCGGAATATCCAGAGTTTCAGGATTTTTTAAGGGTAAATCAGGACGACCTCTCTCCAGATCATCTTCCTGAAGACATTGAAACAGGCTACTCCGCCGCGGCCTTTTATCATCGTTATCTGCTCTATGCGGTGGGTTTCATCTGGCGTATTTTCGGTATCTCCTGGAAAACTCTGGAACCTTTCATAGCCTTATTTCTGGGGTGGTATGCCCTGTCTCTTTATTTCCTTTTACGGTTTTTCCTGTCGCGCTGTCTGGCTTTTCTATCCTCTTTGCTTTTGATTGCATCGCCTGCGGTATTCATGGTTGTTCTTGACCTGAGGGACTTCAGTAAAGCTCCCTTCACGATAACGCTTTTTTGTCTGCTGCTCTGGCTTTTCACAAAACGCCATTCCCTGCGATCTCAGATCCTGGGTGCTGTTTTATTGGGTATGCTTCACGGTATCTTCATGGGCTTTCGTCAGGATGCACTCATATTCCTTCCTCTGTGTATTTGTTTGCTTCTTTTCTTTGTGTTCATGAAAAAAGATCTTGCACTCTGGAAAGCACTCACGCCACTCTTTCTCTATCTCAGCCTGTTCTTTGCTCTTGCCATGCCCATGTTTCAGAGTCTGGAAGGAAATGCTCAGCCACAACATGTTCTGGTTCAGGGTTTTGCCCGGGACAGAATGGATCAGCTGGGCATGAAGCAAGCATCTTATCAGAGTCTGCTATCCGGTGCCGATTACTACACTTTTTCCATGCTTTCCGATTTCGCTTCCCGCACGCCTGACCTCACCACTCCGCAGCTCCACAATGATCCGGACACTATGGCGGCCGGGCAGCGCTGGCTGCAGGAGTCGGTGTTTCTTTATCCGGCCGATCTGGTCACCCGTGGCTGGACAGCTATCTGGCGGATCCTCAGATATGCCGATGCTTTTCCCTCTTGTTTTACAGAACCTACCGTTTTTCATCAATATTTTAATAGTGTTCATCGTTCTTTTGCTTTTTTCATGCATCGTGCAGGGCTTCCTCTGGGTATTCTGGCTATTTTTCTGGTGGCATTGCGTTTTCCCGGAACAGCCATGGCCTTCTTCCTGATAAGCTCTTATATTCTGGGATATACAGCACTGCAAACAGCCTGCAGACACACTTTTCACCTCTCCTTTTTTCCTTTTCTGATTACTGCGTTTCTGATTGAGATACTCGTAAAACAAATCTGGAAAAGGAAACAAACTCACTCAACGGCACACTCTGTACCACAAAAACAATATAAAGCGGCTATGGGTGTTCTCTTGCTGTGTGCTTCTCTGGTCGTTTTACCAATGCCCCTTCTGCGGTGGTATCAGGCCAGACAACTTCGCCCGATCTTTGAGAGCTGCATCCAGGCACCCAGAACCCGATTGCCTTTCACTAAAAAAGAATATCGCAATTGGACTCTTTTCACTCTTGATCTCCCACAGCCTGACAGCTGTAGAAGTGACCTGGAGGCACTGTACAGACTTATAGCGGCATGTTCAAACCCTGAATTGCATTTTTGGAATGTTCGTACCAGATATATCCTGGCTGAATTCGACGGTTCCACAGACATAACCGATCTTTTGCATTGCTATAACAGCCGAATTCTGAATTTCAATTTCTCACAATTGCTTCACATGCCAGTCACAAAACTTTCCGGAGATGTCCTGCGCTACTTCTTCCCGGTCTATGAGGTGGTAGCACATGATGAGGTCTATAAAGCTTATGTGGCGCGAGGCCGTTTTTCAGGCATCGCTCTTCCAAGGGAATTCTCTTCACAATTACGGGGCCTTTACGAAGTAGATCTCCCTGAGGAAGTGACCCATCTCATGGCCTTCACATCTCTGGATGATAAAATTCCAAGCCCCTTATTTTACACACCCGACTGCTTTCCTGATCCGGTCTCTTATCAGCATATTGAGCATAAGAAAATAAATAATACTTTTTTTTCTGAAGCGGCTCAACGTTATGGAACTCAAGAACAGCTGACTTTCTTCACTGAAGTGGAAAGTATCCTCTTTCTTTTCAATGAACCCATTGACCAAATCAGAATGGTCAACAAATTCATGAACTTTCGCCGTTTTCAAGATGCGATCGAACTTGCTTTACAAATAGAGACAACTGATTCCGAAGAACGGGAGATGCTTCTGGAAACTCTCAAGTTGATTGCCCAACTGAGCCTCTATGAAGGGGAAACAAAGCGTTGTTTGTATGCTCTTGAAGCCCTGGAAACACTGATTCCTGAACACCGGACACGGGCCTCTCTTTTGAAAATTGAAGCCTGTGAAAGAGCCGGCATGAAAGAGGAAGCGTTGGAGATATACAGAGACTATCTCAAAGAACATCCAGACGACGAATCGGCGGTGACCCATGCCCACATTCTTTTATCCCATGGTTTTACTTCCGAGGAAAAGCATGCTTTCTGGCAATCACTTACAGATCACATCCCGGACCAGGCGTACTTTCAGCTTTATCTGGCTATGGCTCTGGATCTGCAGGGGAAAGAATTCCCGGCAACTGAAGCGTACAACAAAGCTTTTGCACTCGATCCCAATGACCCGAAGATCATGATCTGTCATCTGATTGCACAAGCTGAACACAATCCCAGAGAGGAAACAGTGGAAAATATTAAACACTTCGCGATTGAATATCCTGAAAATAAAATCCTTGTTTTTCAGCAGCTGGAAAAGAAAGCATTTTTTCTCTCGGAAAAAGGACTGCATGAGAAAGCCGGAAGCTTGTTGCTCCTGGCAGCCCGATACAGTCCAGAATCAGAAGGGCTCATTCTCCAGGCACACCAGCAGTTTACAGGGGCTGGCGACTATGCAAAAGCGGAAAAGGGACTGATGACACTGTTGAGCGGTGATTACGGGCAAGAAGCTGCGCAGGCACTTTATGTAACTGTCAAACTCAGTCGAGATTTCGCTGACAGACTTCACTTCTGGCTTGGACTGCAAGAAACACATCCGAACAACAGCACCATAACAAGTTTGTTGTATACCATGTATGAAGACAGGGCACGAGAACTCTTCGTTTCAGCACAGATGGAAGAATTGGGAAGTCTCAACCTTCCTGACAGCATGGATACAGGAAAAACGCCCTTCTTGCTGCTTTATCAGGCAATAGCCCGTTATATGAAGGGTCAGGGAGATCTGAAAACTATTTCAAGAGATTTTCCAGTCACAACCGAAGAAAAGGAAAAGGTCGGGAGTGATCTCGCAAGCCTGGGTGCTTCTCTGAATCTGGAAGACAACCAGGAACAATCGGAGAGAATCGCGGAAGTAATGCACTTTTTAGACCTCATTCCCTGATGTCTTTATAATAGCCACATGGACGCTGTTTATATAAACAAAGGATTCTTTGAGTCGCAGTCGAAGATTTCAGGTGCCTGCAGGACGAAACAATTGACACAGGGTCCATGGCGCCAAGATCGAAACGAAACTTTTATTAAAATAAAATCCATGGAATGAGACTGTTTTCTACTGGAATGTGAGCTCATGAGCAAATACACAGACAGTGCACGCAAAGGTTATCGTAAAGACTGGCTATGCATACTGCTTCTTTTTTTTTACGGTCTTTCCGTGGGTCTGGTGCATTTTGAATCTCTGCGCGAGGATGGGAAGTCAGCAGTTTTTGTCGTTGTAGAGCTGTACGGACCCGCATTGATGATGGCATGCGGACATGGTTTTATTTATCCCAGTGAGTCATCCCATCCTGAATTGCGCAAGTTTTTGGAAGGGGAGGAAGAAACTTTTTCCAAAGACCTTCTGCCTGAAGATATCAAAAGCGGCTCCTCCACTGTGGCCGCATACCACCGCTATCTGCTCTATATGGTGGCCGCTGTCTGGCGTATTTTCGGTATTTCCTGGGCGCATCTGGAAATTGTCATCTCAGTCATGCTCGGATGGTTCGCTGTCTCCTTATATCTTCTTTTTCGTTTTTTTCTATCCCGTCTGTTGTCGTTTTTGTCGACACTCTTTTTTGTCGTTTCGCCAGCTGTATTGGCTGTTCTTCCAGATTTGCGTGATTTCAGTAAAGCCCCTTTCACGATAACGCTTCTATGTATTTTGCTCTGGCTATCCAATAAGCGTACCCACCTTCAGTTTCAGATCATCGCCGCAACTGTACTGGGAACAGTTCATGGTATTGCCCTGGGCTTCCGCCAGGACATGTTAATACTTTTTCCCTTGAGTGTTTGTGTCCTGGCTTTCCCGATTCTGCTTAAACAGAGTGCTTCGCGATGGAAGCGACTGTTCCCGCTGCTTATCTATCTCAGCCTTTTCTTTCTCTTAGCCTCCCCCCTGCTTCAACGTATGGAAGGTGCCGCTCAGCCACAACATGCACTTGTACAAGGCTTTGCCAAAGATCGTCTGGATCTTTTGGGCATAAAAGAAGCACCCTATTACACCATGCTCTCCGGTGCTGACTATTATACTTTTGCAATGCTCTACAGCTTCGCCGACCGCAGCCCGCATCTGAGCGTACCAGATGTTTTTGATGACAAAAACGCCGAGGCTGTCGGACAACGCTGGCTGCAGGAATCATTGCTCCTCTTCCCTGCTGACATGGTGACACGTGCCTGGGCTGCAGTGTGCCAGAGTTTCAGATACTCCGGCGCCTACCCGCCTTCTTTGCCAGAGCCTACAGTAATCCATAAATATATCTGCAATCTTCATCGTTCTTTTGCGTTTGCCATGCATTACGCTGGTGTACTGCTTGCCATGATCGCACTTGTCATTCTGGTCAGGAAATCTCCTGCACAAGCGCTGTGGTTATTTCTGGCAACATCTTATGTCCTGGGATATACATCACTGCAGGCTTTTTCCCGGCACAGCTTTCATCTCTCATTTACCTCTATACTCGTGCTCTGCTTTTGTCTGGAGGCACTTATAAAGAAGCTATGGGCACTGAAGAATCCCGGTTCTGCTATCAACCTGAATCAGAAAAGGAATCCTTATATTATCTGGGGCACACTGCTTGCCTTCTTCTGTATAGTTTTTTTCCCTTTATGGATCCTGCGCTGGTATCAAACTCAACAGCTGCGCCCGATTATTGAAAACTGTATTCATGCTGCGAGAACTCCACTATCGGTTTCAAAACAAGACTGTTTGGGATGGACGATCTTTTCACTTGAATCTTCCGAAACCGACAGCAACCCAGGTGAGCTCAAGAGTCTATATAAGCTGGTGGCTGCATGTTTCAACAAAGAATTAAGGCTATGGCATTCACGAACAAAATATCTGATGGCTGAATTTGAGGCTGTGGCTGACCTCGATCATCTGATACACCTCTATAGCAGATCGACTGTAGACAACAACTTCTCACAATTACTTCGTATCCCCAAGCCCCTGCGATCCGGAAAGACAGTAGGTTATTTTTTTCCTGTCTATGAATTATTGAAACCTGAAATTCATGAAGCTCCAGCCTTTGGACGAAACCACTTCACAGGCATTGCCGTTCCAAAAGAGCTGGCACCATATTTTTCAGGACTTTATGAAGTGCAGCTTTCAGAAAAGTTGACGCATCTCATATCCTTTTCTTGCACAGATGATAAAATACCCGGCCCACTGTTCTGCACTATCGATCCTGTTCCAAATCCTCTTTATTATTATCACACTGAAGACCGGAAATTTTGCAATGCTGATCTTTCAGCCGCAGCACTCCATTTCGGTACAAAAGCAGAAGCCGTGCTCTTTGCTGAAGCACAGGTAATCCTGTCTGATTTGCCTGCAATACAGATTGCAGCTATCCATAATCTTATAACTCTGGACCGCTTGGATGTGGCACTGGAAGGGGCGTTGTCTGTCAAACCCGCAAACCATTTGGAAAAACACCTGCTGCTGGATAATCTGGAGATGATTGCAAAACTGAGTCTTTATCGCAATGATACGGAAAGCTGTCTGGTGGCCCTTGATGCAATGGAGGTTCTCGCACCGGAAGAATATTCAAAATTTGCTCTTTTCCGCATAGAAGCCTGTGAAAGAGCAGGTTTGAAAAAGGAAGCTCTGGAAGTCTATCAGAAATACCTTCTTCGCTTTCCCAACGACCAGTCTGTCGCCTCAGGTGCTCATATTCTCATGTCCGACTTTTTGTCTCCCGAAGAGAAATGCGCTTTTTGGCAACTCCTTATCGCAAACAACGAAGATCAGGCTTATTTTTTCCGTTATCTTGCAATGACTTTTGACCAGCTGGACAAAGAGGAACTTGCCAAAGACGCCTATCGAAAAGCCTATAATCTGGATCCGAAAGATCTCCTGAATATAATCTGTCACACCTTGGCAGAATCTGAAAACACGGCTATTGAAGACACAAAAAATAGAATCATGGAGCTGGCCGCACTTCACCCGCAAGAGCATCCTTTCATCGTTGAGCGTCTGGAAAAAGAAGCCTCGTATTCCAGTGAGAAAGGACAGCATGACAAAGCGGCGAGCCTACTGCTTCTGGCCGCAGACTATGGCAACAATCGCGATTCTCTTATGCTCAAGGCGTATCAACAGTATACGGGAGCTGGTAATTACCAGAAAGCTGAAGATGGATTGCTCACACTTCTCGAAAGTTCCTGTTCTCGCGAAGCTGTACAAGCACTTTATATAACTGCAAAGTTGAACCGGGACTTTCCTGATCGATTGAATTTCTGGCTGGACCTTCAAAACAGTCACCCGGATAATGAAGCCATTTCTTCAATACTCAGCTCTGTATATGAAGATACTATGCGCGGACTTTTCAGATCAGCACGCCTGGAAGAACTCGCCGATCTCTCCGGCCTCAAAGAGATCCAGGCTCAAGACAATGCTTTTTGCCTGATATATCCGCAACTTGCCCGCTATTTAACAGGCCGGGACCAATTAGACAAAATTCAGGCTCTGTCAGCCAGTTTGGAAAACATTCAGAAAACTATTCTCTCTGATTTGGAAGTCCTCGCTTCTCTTTTAGCAACAGACCCAAATTCGGAAATATCTGAGCGAATAGCGATTCTTAAAAACATTTCAGACAGTATTTTATGACTGCTTTGAGACTTATGCTGTCACAGCCTTTTTTTCTGTGCCCTGCACACCTTCTGTTTCCCTTTATCACCTCTTCCAAAGTCTGTTAGAATAAGGCAGTTTTTCATAAGAAAGCCGCTGCAGATGACTCATCCGAGACCCCGCATATTGTCTGATCGTCGCAAAGACTGGATTATTGCGTTCAGCCTTTTCATCTTCGGATTTCTGGTGGGACTGGCACACTTTGACGCTCTTCGCCATAGCCGATCTGCTATTTTTCCTATCACAGATCTTTACGGCCCTGCTGTGATGCTTGCCTCTGGTCGTGGTTTTATTACCCCTGACCGCACACAGCATCCGGAGATCCAGAATTTTTTAAAAGGGAATCAGGACAGTTTATCTCCCGACCAGCTCCCGGAGGAGATTAAAACAAGCCATTCATCAGTAGCTTCTTATCATCGCTATCTGCTCTATGTTGTAGGTATCTACTGGCGTATTGTCGGAGTTTCCTGGAAAAGTCTGGAGTCTTTGATTGCTCTTTTTCTGGGATGGTACGCCCTCTCTCTTTACTTTCTTTTGCGATATTTCCTCTCACGCTGTCTTGCTTTTTTTTCAGCTTTTCTATTGACTGTTTCGCCGGCTGTATTCATGGTAGTTCTGGAACTGCGCGACTTCAGCAAAGCCCCTTTCACGATAACGCTCTTTTGTCTGCTGCTCTGGTTTTTTATAAAACGACCGCCGCTGCGCTCTCAGATTGTCGGTGCTCTCTTACTGGGCACACTTCACGGTATTTTCATGGGTTTCCGTCAGGACGCCCTCATATTCCTTCCCCTGTGTATTTGCGTACTGATATTTCCTGTTTTTTTAAAAAAAGACATTGCTCTCTGGAAATCCCTCGCTCCCCTGTTTCTCTACCTCAGTGTTTTTTTTGTCCTCGCCTCCCCCATGCTTCAACGTATGGAAGGGGCCGCACAACCGCAACATGTGCTTATTCAGGGTTTTGCACGTGATAGAATGGACCAACTGGGCATAAAAGAAGCATCTTATCAGAGCCTTCTCTCCGGTTCCGACTTTTATATCTTCGCTTTTCTTTCTGATTTCGCTTCGCGCACTCCTGACCTGACTGTGCCACAAATATATAATGATGAAGATGCTGTCGCCGCTGGTCAACGCTGGTTGGAAGAGGCTGTTTTTCTCTATCCCGCAGATCTGGCGACCCGGGGCTGGATGGCCATCTGGCGAATTCTCAGATATGCCGATGCTTTCCCTCCTTTTTTTGCTGAGCCTGCAGGCCTTTACCGCTTTTTCAACCAGCTCCACCGTTCTTTTTCTTATTTTATGCATGGCGCAGGACTTCCCCTGGGCATCCTGGCTCTTGTTCTGGTGGCTCTGAAATCACCTGGTACAGCCTTGATTATATTTCTGTGCAGCTCTTATATTCTGGGATATACAGCACTGCAAACAGCCAGCAGACATACTTTCCATCTCTCTTTCTTTCCTTTTCTGATTACGGCTTTTCTGGTTGAGTCCGCTATAAAGCAAATCTGGAAAAGAAAACAAACTCACTCAACAGTACATCCCAAAAAACAATATAAAGCGGCTCTGGGTGTTCTCCTGCTTTGTATTGCTCTGATTGTTTTGCCTGTGCCTCTTTTACGCTGGTATCAGATCCGACAGATTCGCCCTGTTATCAACAGCTGTATCCAAGCCCATAGAACGCCACTGCTCTTCAGCGAAAAGGACCACTGTGGCTGGACTTTTTTTACTCTGAAGACAGCAAAAAGATCCAATGCAAGAACTGAGCTCACAGCTCTCTACAGTCTGCTGGCCGCTTGCTTCAATTCTGAAATAAATCTTTTCCATACCCGGACAAAATATCTGATGGCTGAATTTGATGGTTCCTCCGAGATCACCTGTCTGTTGCACAATTACGACAGCCCGATTTTGAATTTTAATTTTTCGCAAGTACTGCGTATCCCAAAAGCAGAAGGAACAGGACAGGTTTTACGATATTTTTTTCCTGTATACGAGGTGTTGGGACCCGAACTGGAGGAAAGGTTTCTTTTTAAACGGACACGTTTTACCAGCATCGCTGTCCCAAAAGAATTCGCTTCACACTTCCGGGGACTCTATGAAATTCACCTTCCTCAAGAGCATCGCCATTTGATCGCCTTCACTTCTGTGGACGAGGCAATACCCAGGTCTTTGTTTTACACACCGGATCTCTTACCTGACCCTGTATGTTATCACCATGTTGAGAACGATAAACTGACAAATACTGTTTTTTCCGAAGGGGCCCACCGTTTCGGAAGCGATGAACAGACTATTCTTTTTTCTGAGGCGCAGCTGATTTTATCGGATGAACCCACGGATCAAATGGTGGCTGCTCAAAGATTGATAAATCTTAACCGCCTGGATGAGTCACTGGATGGCCTGTTGCAAATCAAAATAACCGATCCTTCAGAAAAAGAAAAACTTCTGGCAATTCTGGATTTGGTTGCAAGAATCAGTCTCTATGACAATGCAACAGGACGTTGTCTGACGGCTCTCACGGCTTTGGAAACACTTGCCCCTGAACAAAGAATAACCACATCCCTGTTAAAGATTGAAGCCTGTGAAAGAGTTGGCTGGAAAGAGGAAGCTGTGGAGATATACGGTGACTATCTCAGAGAATTTCCTGATGACAAAGCCACAGCCACCCGGGGCCACATCCTTTTATCAGATGGATTTTCTCTCGACGAAAAGTATGCCTTCTGGCTGTCACTCACAGATCACTCCCCGGATCAGGGGCATTTCCAGCTCTATCGGGCCATGGCTCTCGATCTGAAAAACAAAGAATCTTTGGCAAAAGAAGCGTACGCCAAAGCTTTTGCCCTGGATCCCCAGGATCCGAAGATTATGATCAGCCACACCATTGCTCAAGCAGAAGACGATTCTGTTGAGCAAATCGGGCAAAACACAAAAGAGTTTGCAGCCAATCATCCGGAGCATCGTCCCCTTATTTGTGAGCGTTTGGAACGGGAGGCATTTTATCTTTCAGAAAAAGGATTGCATCAAAAAGCGGGGGCTTTGTTGCTTCTGGCGGCCGAATACAGTCCGGATTCAGAACGCCTCTCACTGAAAGCCAGTCAACAGTTTACAGGTGCGGGAGATTACGAAAGAGCGGAAAAGGGACTTGTAAAACTTCTTGACAGCAGCTATGCAGAGGAAGCTGCTCAGGCACTTTATGTAACAGTCACACTCAGCCGAGAATTCTCTGACAGGCGTGACTTCTGGCTTGGACTGCAAGAGGCACACCCGGACAACAGCACCATAACAAGTTTGTTGTATACCATGTATGACGACAGGGCAAGAGAATTGTTAAGAACAGCTGATCTGAAGACACTGGCAAGCCTGAGCCTTCCTGAAAATACAGTCAAAGAAAAGACTCCCTTTTTCTTCCTTTATCAGACAATGGCCCGCTACCTCGAAGCGCAGGAAGATCTGGAGAGTATCCAGAAATATTTCTCCGGTATTGAAGAAGAAAAGGAAATGATTGCCGCCGATCTTAGAGCTTTGGCTTCTTCTCTGGGCTTGCAGGGAGTCAATGAACTATCTGAACGATTGACAGCGGTAATGACCTTTTTAAATTTCACGCCATAACAATATTGTACCTGCTTACGGGCTTTTTTCAAGGATGCAAGAATCCTTTGAAGTACTTCAAAATACAGAGCTTCATGCAGCCGCTTTCTCATTCAACGGAGGGATTTAAGCTTGTCTTTACTTTGTCTGTATCTCTCAGGTCTGTTAAAATGACACAGTTTTCAAACAGGCACAGACGCAAATGAATACTCTCCGAGCCGGCACATATTTTCCCCATCGTAAAGAATGGACTATCGCAGTTCTTCTGTTCTTTTTCGGGTTTTTGACAGGGCTGGCGCACTTTGAGGCACTTCGCGGCGAAAAATCTGCTGTCTTTCTGATACCCGGCCTCTATGGTCCCGCTGTGATGATGGCCTCCGGTCATGGTTTTATCGTTCCTGATTATGTCTTATATCCTGAACTTCATCAGTTTTTAGAGGGGGATAAACAGAGTTTTTCTCCCGCCAGCCTCCCGGCCAATATTGAACAACGCCCTTCCGCTGTCGCCTCTTATCACCGCTATCTGTTGTATGCCGTGGCACTCATCTGGCGTATTTTCGGTATCTCCTGGAAGAATTTGGAACCCTTCATCTCCCTCTTTCTCGGATGGTATGCTGTTTCTCTCTATTTTTTATTTCGCTTTTTTCTCTCACGCATCCTGGCTTTTCTATGCGCCCTTTTCTTAACTGTTTCGCCGGCTGTATTCATGCTTGTTTTGGATTTGCGCGATTTCAGTAAGGCCCCTTTCACTATCACGCTCTTTTGTATACTGCTCTGGCTTCTTATTTCAGCGTCCTCTTTGCGCTATCAAATAAGAGGCGCCCTGTTACTGGGAATTTTTCACGGCATTTTCATGGGCTTTCGTCAGGATGCCCTCATATTCCTTCCTCTCTCTATGTGCGTACTGATATTTCCTGTCTTTCTTAAAACAAATGTCGCGCGTTTTAAAAGTCTGTCGCCCCTTCTTATCTATCTCAGTCTTTTTGCCATTCTTGCCACTCCCTTGCTTCAGCACATGGAAGGAGGTTCCCAACCGCAGCATGTGCTTGTTCAAGGATTTGCTCGCGATAGAATGGATCTGTTGGGCATGAAAGAAGCCGCTTATCATCACCCACTCTCCGGTGCGGATTACTATACTTTCTCCATGCTTTCCGATTTTGCTTCCCGCAATCCCGGTCAGTCCATACCCGTCCATTTCGATGACGAAAATACTGTTACAGCGGGGCAACGCTGGCTGAAAGAGGCGATTTTTCTTCATCCAGCGGATTTGGCTAGCCGTGGCTGGTCAGCCATCTGGCGAATCCTCAGGTATGCCGATGCTTTCCCACCCTCTTTTTCCGAACCTGACGCACTGTATAGATTTTTCAATCAAGTTCACCGTTATTTTGCTTTTTTCATGCATCGTGCAGGACTTCCCTTGGCTATCCTGGCCTTTTTCCTGGTAGCCTTGAAGTCGCCGCTCACAGCGCTGTTCATCTTTCTGTTTACCTCCTATATTCTGGGATACACAGCCTTACAAGTGGTCTGCAGACACACTTTTCATCTCTCTTTTTTCCCTTTTCTGATTGCTGGATTTTTGATTGAGACAGTAATAAAGCAAATCAGGAAAAAAAGAACTGCTCAGTCAATTATCTTTCCTCTACCGATAAAGCGCTATACAGCCGCTCTGGCCACTCTTTTGTTCTGCACAGCGTTGATCCTTGTGCCCATACCCTTTCTGCGTTGGTATCAGACCCGGCAACTTGCTCCACTTTTTGAAAACGCCATTCAATCTCAGCGAAGCCCTCTGGTCTATACAAAACAAGATCGCGTCGGTTGGACTTTTTTCAGTCTCGAGACAGCTCAGAGCGACAACAGTATCAGTGAGATCAAAAGCCTTTACAGGCTGCTGGCTGCATCTTTCAGCCCTGAACTGCGCCTCTGGAATGTGCGTACCAGATATCTGATGGCTGAATTTGACGGCTCCTGTAATATCACACATCTTATGCACTGCTATGACAGCAAAATTTTGAATTTTAATTTTTCACAACTGCTCCGTGTTCCGAAAACAGAACAGACAGGGAAGGTGTTACGCTATTTTTTCCCTGTATATGAATTATTCGGGCCGGGATCGGACAACGCTTTAGTTCTGGCGCGCGGTCATTTCTCAGGTATTGCCATCCCAAAGGAATTTTCTTCGCACTTCCGGGGACTCTATGAGGTTCATCCTCCTGAAGACCTTAGCCATTTGATTGCCTTTACTTCTCTGGACGACAAAATACCCAGTCCCTTGTTTTACACACCGGCATGCCGGCCGGATCCCGTTTACTATCACCACACTGAACACGAGAAGGTGAATAATACACTTTTTTCTCAAGCGGCCCGCCGTTTCGGAAGTGAAGAGCAAAGCATTTTATTTACTCAAGCTGAATTGATTCTGTCCACAGATCCCACTCATCAAATCTGGGCCGCCCAAAAACTGATAAACCTCAACCGGCTTGATGAATCGCTGGAAGGTATTTTGGAAATCAAAACCACGGATCATTCAGAAAGAGAGATGGTTCTGGACAGCCTGGAACTGATTGCGAAACTGAGCCTCTACAACGATGAAACAGAACATTGCCTGGCCGCTCTTGATGCTCTGGAAATACGGGCTCCTGAAAGAAAAGGGAATATTTCTCTCTTGAAAATTGAAGCCTGTGAAAGAGCCGGAATGAGGCAAGAGGCTCTGGAGCTATACAAAGATTATCTCAGAACTCATCCTGAAGACACATCCACAGCTGCACGGGTGCATGCCCTCTTATCCGATGGTTTTTCTTCAGAGGAAAAACAGGCCTTCTGGCTCTCACTCACAGATCAATTTGCGGATCAGGCCCATTTCCATCTCTATCTGGCTATGGCACTGGATCTTGTCAACAAAGAGTCTCTGGCAAAAGAATCATACGCCAGAGCCTTTGCCCTGGATCCAGAGAACCCCAAGATCCGCATTTGTCATACTCTTGCACAAGCGGACAAGAATCCGATAGAAGAAACTGTGGAAAATATTCAAACACTTGCAGCTGATTATCCGGACAATGATCTCCTTATTTTTGAACATCTGGAACGGGAAGCATTTTACCTTTCCGAAAAAGAACAGCATCAAAAGGCCGGGACTCTGTTGCTTCTGGCCGCCGACTGCAGCGACGATCCGGATCGGCTCACACTTAAAGCGTATCAACAGTTTACGGGCGCAGGAGACTATGAAAAGGCTGAAAAGGGGCTTCTTGAACTTCTTCAAAGCAATTATGGAGAAGAGGCCGCTCAGGCACTTTACGTGACAATCAAACTCAGCCGTGATTTTCCTGAGCGTGTAAACTTCTGGCTCGGACTTCTGGAGGCACACCCTGACAACAGCCAAACAGCAGACTTGTTATACCTGCTTCATGAGGAAAGAGTCCATGAACTCTTCAGCTCAGCGGCCCTGGAAGAATTGGGCCGTCTGAAGCTTCCACAAAGGATGTCAAAAGAACAAAGGCCCATTTTACAGCTCTATCAGACAATAGCCCGCTATCTGGAGGGACAGGAAGATCTGGATAGTATCCAAAGAAACTTTTTTGTCACGGAAGAGGAAAAAGCACTGGTGACAGCCGATCTTGAATCTCTTGCATCTGCACTGACCAAAGAGGAAAGGCATGAACAGTCGGCCCGCCTGGCAGCACTGATGGCCATTTGGGTCTCTTTGCCATAAAACAAATTGCTTTTTCGGAATATACAGATAAAATCCAGGTGATCGTTCAGGGAGATGATAGTGAGAGTCTTGGGACGAGGTCTCTGGAAGGTTTTCTATCCTCTTCTCCATTCATCGGATGACAGAACAGCCTTTCCTGAAAAACACGCCAAAAGCCAGGTTCATAATTCGTCATCCATGAATCCCTTTACATCGGGGAACAGTATTGATGTTACAATTAACCAGTTCATCCATGGTTGAAACAGCCAGCTCTTGATTTTAAAGTATTGTCTGGTACATCCGGAAGGATTATAAAATATGAAGCGGCAACAGGATCCTGTTCTATGGTATTGTTTTTTCTCACTCATCATTGTATGCGTCTCCGTCACCGCATTTGGTAATGAAGACAAGCTGCTTTCCTGTTACCGTCTGGACGATCATATTGACGATGCGGAAATCTTGCATCACGGCTCCCGCGATCTTTCTTTTTCCACCTCTGTTGTCATTTGGCCGGACCTTGAGCATGAGAACACGGATTTCAAACAAGACACGGTCACCATTAAGAAAGATTTACTTCATTGGAATACTGCGGAAGCAAGCACTCTTTCTCTTCATGAAGATATCGATGTATACGCCCCGGACTTTGACGCGATGATAATCACTGCGGCTGTCGAGGGTGTATCGGAGCTCAGCTTTTACTGGAGATTTTCTTTAAAACACTGGCTTGAAATGGAGCATTTTGATAATTGCTTTTTCAAGCTTCCAGTGGTTGCCGACGGACAGACGCGCAGTTATATCGTTCGTCTGGATAACCTGGAGTACTGGAATCGTCTTGATATCATAGATGGTTTAAGAATCAAAACTGATGGACAGGCAACGATTGAAATCCACAAAATAGAGTTGCGCAAAAAATCTTCCAACTTCGCTGATATTCCTGTTGGCTGTAAAAATATATATATGGTAGGAGAGTTCCGACAGGTTATCTATGCCCACACACCTGCATCTTTCCGGTACCGATTAACACTCCCCGAAAATCCTGTTTTTGCGACAGGGATGAACTTTGTGGAAGAACACAGCCCGGTTACCTTTCAAGTTTCAATAACCTGTGATGGCGCTACAACATCGCTCCTTGAGGAAAAACTTGAAAACAATCACCGCTGGCTCGATAAACAATACAGTCTCAAGGCCTATGCAGGAAAGGAAGTGGAGGTCACACTGTCCGCATCTTCAGAACAGGCCGGGCAAACCGTACTCTGGAGCAACCCCTCCATCTATGAAGCCCGTCAAGATAAAAAAGAAACACGGAAACCCAATATTCTTGTTTATCTGGTTGATGCTTTGAAAGCAAACCGCCTGGATGCATACGGTTATGACCGTCCCACAGCACCTTTCATAAAAGAATGGGCAAAATCAGGAAGTCTTTTTCAAGAATATCGTTCCCATGAAACCTGCACAAAAGCTTCCATGATGTCTTTGCATTCGGGAATCGACAGTGCAGCTCATCGTTTTACCTGCTCTCACGGCCTTCACTATAAAAATGAACCTCCCTTCTATCCCGCCTTGTTGCGACAGGAAGGCTATGAAACTTGTGCGATTTCCCAGAACAATTATTCGCCTCCCGTATCGCTTTCTCAGAAAATGTTTTCCAAACTGTTTCAGATAAATCCTCTCGACGGACCAGAGGTATGCAACAAAACAGAGCAATGTACCTTTGAATTTCTGGAAAAACACCGGGATCGACCCTTTTATTTATATGTGCATACTATGGAAGTGCACGACAGGATGGAACCGCACCCGACTCTTTGCCCTCTTGATGATCAAGCCCACAAAGAGATTTGGGAAATTTCATCCGAAGCAAATGAGTCAGAGCAATACGATGCCGCTATTGCATATGCAGATTACAATTTCAGAAAAATTTATAACAAACTTGCTGACCTGAATCTTCTGGAAAATACAATTGTTATTTTCACTTCCGATCATGGAGAAGCTCTTCACGAACATGGGCTTTATGGACACAGCTTCGTTCCTTACGAGCATCAAATTCATATTCCTTTGATCATGAGCGGCCCCGGAATACCCGCCTCTGTACGTCAAGAGGAAGTGACACTCACCGATCTCTCCGCCACTCTTCCGGCTATGGCTGAAATTGCCGTACCGCCTGTGTATCAAGGGAGAAACCTTCTGACCCTGTTCAATGGCGGCAAGCTGAACCCGACTCCCACTTTTTCTTTTCTGGCGTGGAAACAGGAGAACGCGAGTGTGATTCAGGACGGTTGGAAGTACAGGCGTTTCGATACGGACGGTGAAAAGCTTTTCTCCCTCCAATCAGACCGGGAAGAACTTGTTGACCTTAGCGAAACACATCCGGAGAAAATGGAAGCCTTTCGTCAATTATTGGATCAGCACATGGAGAAACAGACAAGGATTTTCAACAGCTTGGGCCCGGAAGAAGAATCTCAAGAATCGGCGATTTCAGTAGATCCTTTAGAGATAGAAATTTTAAAAGCGCTGGGTTATATCAACTGAGACAAGCCTTCAATCTCTTCTCCTCCCATCTTCATTATTCGGGAACAGCCTGACCATCCTTTCGCCTGAGAGCCGATACCGATGATTGTTTCCCGGATGCAGCAGCTCCTCTTTTTGTCTGCTAAAAATTGCGTTTCGATATTGAACTCGCGCCCTTGACAATAGTTCTCTTTCCTTTGTCAGCTCTTCCAAAGTCTGTTAGAATAAGGCGGTTTTTATAGAAAGCAGCCGTAGATGAATCATTCCAGCTCCCTCACATTTTCTGATCGCCGCAAAGAGTGGATTATTGCGTTCCTTCTCTTTGTCTTTGGATTTGTGGCCGGGCTGGCGCACTTTGAATCGCTTCGTACTGACAAATCAGCTGTCTTCACCATAGAAGACCTTTACGGACCAGCCGTAATGATAGCGGCCGGTCACGGTTTTATTAATCCCGATCGCAGTGAATATCCTGAACTTTGGGCTTTTTTAAAAGGGGATCAGCAAAGCTTTTGTACAGATCAGCTACCCGCAGACATTAAGACTATTGGATCCTCAGTTGCCTTCTATCACCGTTATCTGCTCTATGCTGTCGGTCTCTTCTGGCGCATATTCGGTGTCTCCTGGAGAACACTGGAGCCTTTTATCTCCCTCTTTCTGGGATGGTATGCCCTTTCCCTGTATTTTCTTTTTCGATTTTTTCTGTCCCGGAGTCTGGCCGTTATATCCACCTGCCTCCTCACTGTTTCACCAGCCGTATTCATGCTTCTTCTTGATCTGCGCGATTTCAGTAAAGCTCCTTTCACGATTACGCTTTTTTGCCTGTTGCTCTGGCTCTTTATCCGACGTCCCTCACTGCGCTTTCAAATCCTGGGCGCAGTGGCACTGGGTGCAGTTCACGGGATTTTCATGGGTTTTCGTCAGGATGCATTGATTTTTTTTCCCCTCTGTGCTTTGATTCTGATTTTTCCTGTTTTCCTGAAAACAGACCGGGCACTGTGGAAAACTCTGTCACCCGTATTTCTCTATCTCTGTATATTTTTGGCCCTTGCCTCTCCCATGTTCCAACATTTTGATGGAAACGCTCAACCACAACATGTGCTTGTTCAGGGATTCGCACGGGACAGAATGGATCAACTGGGTATCAAACAGGCTCCCTATCAGAGCCTGATCTCCGGTGCCGACTACTATACCTTCGCTGTTCTTGCTGATTTCGCTGCACGCACTCCCGATCTGACCACACCACAACTTTTTGATAATGAAGATGCGGCTCTTGCCGGGCAACGCTGGTTGCAAGAGTCTGTCTTCCTTTATCCGGCTGATCTGGCTACCCGCGGTTGGACGGCTATCTGGCGGATCCTCAGGTATACAGATGCATTCCCTCCTTTCTTTTCAGAGCCTACGGTTCTTCATCAGTTTTTCAACCGTCTCCATCAGTCATTTGCTTTTTTCATGCATCATGCGGGACTTCCTCTGGCTATTGTGGTTTTTATTCTGTTGGCACTGCAAACTCCCGGTACAGCCCTATTCACCTTTCTGATCATCGCTTATATTCTGGGTTATACGGCACTGCAGGCTGTCTCCAGACATACTTTTCACCTCTCCTTCTTCCCCTTTCTGATTACAGGGATTTTGATTGACACTCTTATCAAACGAATCCGGAGAAACAGACACATCCGTCCTTTACATTACAAAGGGGCTCTAATCGTTCTTTTACTCTGTGCGAGCCTGATCCTGGTACCTATGCCTCTTCTCCGCTGGTATCAGACGCGGCAATTACGCCCGATCATGAAGAGCTGCATCCAAGCCCCGCGAAAAGCACTTCCTTTTTCTGAAAGAGAGCATTGCGGATGGACTTTTTTCTCACTTCCTTCCTCGAAACCTGACCGCCAGGAAAGCGAGCTCAGAAGTCTGTATCGATTGATAGCAGCCTGTTCAAGTTCTGAAATAGGTATTTTTCACAGTCGTGCGAAATATCTGATGGCTGAATTTGATGGCACTTCCGATGTCAGTCATATCTTACACTGCTACGACAGTCTGCTTTTGAATTACGATTTTTCGCAACTGCTGCATATCCCTGTTACAGAACAGAAAGGTGACATTTTACGTTATTTCTTTCCTATCTATGAGGTATTGGGGCCCCGACTGGATGAAAGTCTTCGTATTGCACGAGGCCATTTTACCGGTATTGCCGTTCCAAAAGAGTATGCATCACAATTCCGTGGGCTTTATGAGGTGCATCTTCCAGAAGACATTTCTCATTTGATGTCTTTTGCTTCTGTGGACAACGAAATACCCAATCCCTTGTTTTACACGGCTGAGTGCCTCCCTGATCCCGTTTTTTATCACCATACTGAGCACGAGAAATTGAATAATACGCTCTTTTTTAATGCCGCCCAACGTTTCGGGACTGAGGAACAGATTATTCTCCTGGCTAAAGCACAATTGATTCTTTCCAATCGATCCATGGACAGGCTTTTGCCTGCAGGCCGATTGATTGACTTCAGTCTGCTTGACGAATCACTTGATGGCCTACTGGAAATAGAAACAAAAGATCCTTCAGAAAAAGAGAGGCTCCTGGAAATTATCGAACTGATCGCCAGACTGAGTCTCTATGACGGGGAAACAGAACGCTGTCTCATCGCTCTTGACGCACTGGAAGCACGAGCCCCTGAAAGAAAAGAAGGGGTTTCCCTCTTGAAGATTGAAGCCTGTGAAAGAGGGGGCATGAAAAGAGAAGCACTGCAAATATACAAAGACTATCTGCACAATCATCCCGGCGACACCGACACGGCCACCCGGGCGCACATTCTCTTGTCTGATGGCTTTTCACCCGAGGAAAAACATGACTTCTGGAAGTCCTTGACAGACGAGGTGCCGGATCAGGCCATTTTCTTCCTCTATCTGGCTATGGCTCTGAATTTGCAAGGTGAACAAAACCTGGCGAAAGAAGCATATAACAAAGCATATGCCCTGGATCCCACTGATCCGAAGATCATGATCAGCCATACCATCAGCCAGGCGGAGAACAATTCCATCGAAGAAACAACAGAGAAGATAAAAACACTTGCAGCCGAGTATCCGGAAAATCATATTCTTATTTTTGAAGAACTGGAAAAAGAAGCTTTTTATCTTTCAGGAAAAGGATTGCATCATACTGCAGGAAATATATTGCTCCTGGCTTCTGAATACAGTCCGGATCCTGATCGACTTTCGCTGAAAGCCAGCCAGCAGTTTACGGGTGCCGGAGAGTATACAACAGCCGAAGAAGGGCTCACACAATTGCTCGAAGGTCGATACGCCACCGAAGTTGCCCGCGCATTGTATGTCACTGTAAAGCTCAGTCGGGATTTCAATGACAGAGTGCGCTTCTGGCGGGACCTTCAAAAGAGGCATCCGGAGAACAGTGAAATCACGAACCTGTTCTATAGCCTCTTTGAGGAAAGAGGCCGTGAACTCTTCACTTCAGCACAGTTTAAGGAACTGGCCGGGCTTCACCTTCCTGAAAATTCAGATAAAGACCAGGCCCCTCTTTTGCTGTTCTATCAGACAGCCGCCCGCTATCTGGAGGGCGAGGAAAATCTGGAAAATGTCCGGAAAATTCTTCCCGGGACGAAAGAAGAAAAGGCCATGATGCAGACTGATCTTGAGGCCCTTGCTTCCTGGTTGATGAAAAACGAATCCCTCGAACTGTCCAGGCGCCTTGTAGAGCTGATGACCTTTTCAGACACTTCGCTTTAAAGCACGAGTGTGTTATTTTCACCAGATGCTGTCCGTGAGCCTGTCACTATTCCGGCATAAGAGGGTGCTGCCGGTAAGTTACAACGCAGATCTTATTGACCGGCTGCATCTGATGTGTGGAGCGTGCTATACTGGTCATGGCACGATTGTTCCAATCTTTTCTGATGAAATCGTCCGATTTCTCTTTGGACAAGCCCAGCCTGATCCGAAACAGCCGACCCTTGTTTGCAACGGGGCAATACAACAATACGACTCAAAGCATATGACACAAACAGAAAATTCAACCTTCAGGAGAATATATCCATGAAAGCAAAAATCATCACTGAACGGGTCACCTGGATGGGTGCCGTGGATTGGAACCGGCGTCTTTTTGATTCGCTGATTCCCCTGCCGGAAGGGACGAGCTACAACGCTTATCTTCTTCGAGGCTCGGAAAAGACAGCGTTGATAGACACCGTGGATCCGGAGAAAGTGGATCTGCTTCTGGCACAGCTCGCCGATGTGGAGCAGGTGGATTATATTGTCTCTCAGCACTCGGAACAGGATCACGCCGGCGCCATCCCTGTCATCATGGAAAAGTATCCGCAGGCACAGGTGCTCTGCTCGGAAAAGGGCCGTGATATGCTGCTCTACCATCTTGAGATGGATCCCGAGCGTATCCGTGTTGTTGCAGACGATGAAGTGCTCTCTCTGGGCGACCGCAGTCTGCGTTTCATCTATACCCCCTGGGTGCATTGGCCGGAAACCATGTGCAGCTTCTGCGAAGAGGAAGGGATTCTTTTTTCCTGCGACTTTTTCGGATCACATCTGGCCACCTCCACTCTTTATGCCGACGAGAATCCGCAGGTGATCATCGCCGCAAAACGCTACTATGCTGAAATCATGATGCCTTTCCGAAGCTTCATCAAAAAGCATCTGGTCAAGCTTGAGCCAGTGCCCTTCACCATGATCGCCCCGAGCCACGGGCCCATCTACAACAAACCGGAATTCATTCTTGATGCCTACAAAGACTGGGTCTCCGATCATGTGGCCAACAAGGTGGTCATTCCATATATCTCCATGCACGGCAGTACGGAAGCCATGGTCACCCATCTGGTGAGCTCTCTCGATGCCCGGAGCATTGAAGTTCATCCCTTCGATCTGACTGTGACCGATATAGGCGAACTCGCCATGGCACTCGTGGATGCAGCCACCATTGTGATAGGTACCCCCACGGTCCTCTTCGGGCCCCATCCTTTTGTCTTTTCCGCAACACATCTGGCCAATGCCCTCCGGCCGAAACTGCGCTTCGCGGCCATCATCGGCTCTTACGGCTGGGGAACCAAAGCGGCCGAACAATTGACAGAACTGATCCCCAATCTGAAAGTGGAGGTATTGGGCACCCTCATGTGCAAAGGCCTTCCCCGGGAAGAAGACATTGCCAATCTCGATGCCCTCGCCCAGAATATTTACGAGCATCATCAGAATCTCGATTGAAACACCTTGATATAAATCAACCTTATAGAGAAAGGATTTGAATGATAGAGGCATATTTTTTTGATTTGGACGGAACGCTGGTCGATACGGAAATCCTGTGGGTGGAAGCGACGGAACTGCTCGCCGCTGATATGGGCTATTCGCTGGATCGGGAAACAGCGCTCAGTCTCGTGTACGGCATCTCCTGGCCGGGCGTTTATGATGGTCTGGTTCAAAAATTTCCCACCATCGACTGGACACTTGATGAAATGGGCGACAAACTGGCCCCCTATTTCCTGAAACTCCGGGACAGCAGGGATGTACGTATTCACAGCTCCATTGACCTGTTGAAAAAACTGGCTGAAACCCATCCTGTGGCTGTAGTCTCCGGCTCCTATTGCAACGATGTGAAAGAAGCCATTGAGATCATGGATATCATGCCCTTACTGCGCTTTTATCTGGGTCATGAAGACTATCATCCGGGCAAGCCTCATCCGGCCTGCTATCTGGCTGCAGCGGAAAAGCTCGGAGTGGATCCCACAGCCTGTGTCGTCTTTGAAGATTCCACAGCAGGACTCACGGCGGGCGTGGATGCCGGCATGTATGGCGTGGCACTCTCGCGACCGGACAGACCCAAACAGGACTATTCCCGGGCCCATCTGGTTCTTGAGGATCTGGCTGATTTTGATCCCGCTTTGCTGAAGCGCTAATCCGACGTTCTTTTTCCCTGTTCTATTTGCCGACTGCACCTTAGCCTTGCAGTCGGCTTTTTTATTCACGAAGCAGCAGTGGTGAGAGCACCAATTTTCACATTGGCAGAAAGCGGGTAAAGGCGGTAAAAACATGTGGATTGGGCTGCGGCGTGAGAACTCTTTCTATGTGTCTCTTTGGTCATTGCCGCGAAGTTCCGGCCTCTGATTGTTTCAGGGACATATATATCGCATTAAGATTCCTCCTTTCGAAGGAATGACATGGACTTGGGTATGTTTCGAGACTTTTAAAAACCTTTAAAACGTAGAGACATGTCCCCTGGGAACGCCAATTTCCACATTGGCTGAAAGCGGGTAAAGACGGTAAAAACATGTGGATTTGGCTGCGGCGTGAGGTCTCTTTTGTTTCTTTGAATTCTCTGGTTGAGTTTATTGCTCTTGAATGTCAAGTCAACTTGCAAAACAAAAAACGGCGTCAGCACCGAAGCACCGACGCCGCCGGGAGTCATCAGAGAAGTTTCAATCAGTCACGCTTGCGCAGGGCGAGTCCACCGGCCAGAGCGGAGAGAGAAGCGGCCAGGGCAAGTCCCAGGAAGCCTGTAGCCGGAGTACCTGTGTCCACAAGCACAGAAACTTCTGTGGAGTAGAACGTGATCATGTCATCAGAAATAGCGATACGGTAATCACCGGCATCTTCAATTTCGGCGGATTCGATGGTGAAAATCGTGGCATTCTCGGCTGTGAGGATGGGCATCCAGTCGGCTTTACCCCCACTGCGTTTCTGCCATTGGTACTGTACCTCGCCTACGCTGCAGGAGCCGGGAAGTTCCACGGCTGTCATGGTGATGCTTTCGCCGGGCAAGGCCGGGTTCGGTGAGACCTCCAGGCTGTAGAGGAGCTTGCAGGCTTCACGCTCCACAGATACCTTACGCGTTGCTGTGGCCACGTTGTCCGCAGAATCACTCACCTTATACAGGACAGTGTAATTGCCGACAGCACGATCGTTGACCTCATCTGCATCAACAATGAGAGCCGCACTAAGGTCTCCCTCACAGCGATCCAGCACGGTATAGCCCGGCTCTTCATAGAAAGCACCGCCATCCAGGACAAGGGGGTTTTCACCAAGCAGTGTGATTTCCGGCGCGCTCATATCCACAACGGTCACAATGCGGACCAGTTCATCAGCGGTGTTGCCGGAGCTGTCGGTGAGATTATAGCGCAGTGTATAGATGCCCGGAACCTGCGGATTCACGGAACCGTCCACATCAACAGCGTCGAACAGATCACCATCACAAAGATCAAAGGCAATCACGCCGGGGGCTTCGAATTCGAGACCGCAGTCAACTTTAAGATCAGCGGACCCGATAAGGGAAAACTCGGGGACTGCACTGTCTTTAACAACAATGATGCGCTGTTGCGTTTCAGCAGCATTCCCGGCTTTGTCTACGGCATCATAGGTGACCACATAACTTTGGGGCTGTGAAGTATCAACAATATCACCGCCAATAATCAGCTTGCTGCTGATATCTCCTTCACAATCGTCGGTCACTGTGGCGCCTTCTTCCACATAACTGTCCACACCGCATTCCAGTTCAATACCACTCGATGGGCCGATCAACTCGATGACGGGTGCAGTCGTATCCTCAACGCTCACGGTTCTGACGAGAGTCGCCGTATTGCCAGCGGCATCCACAGCGGTGTAGATAATGGTGTAGTCATCAGGGTTGTATCCATCCACCAGTTCGGCTCCAGTTATTTGAACAGCAACGCTGGGGTCAACATCATCGGTAGCCGTTGCACCGGAATCGATATAAGATGTGCCGCATTCATGCACGAGGCTTGTTCCGCCGGGGAGATCGATCTCAGGGGCCTGTCCTTTCGCACCACCGGCTTCCATTCCTTCGTTCACAAGAATGGTAATGCCGTTCTGATCTTTCAGCGCAGGATTGACGACAATATGAATATCACCACCGTCAAACATTTCCGCCGGTCGGAGCCAGTTCAGCCGCACGACGTTTGCCGTGACAGTCTCCACCGATACAGGATTGGCGGCCAGAGTCCCCTGCCCTGATCCCGAGAGGGTGTAGTTGTCAGGATCCAGAAGTCCCACTGCGCCGGTCATGTCTTTGCTGTAATTCACGAGCACGGAAAGCTCGCTTTCCACGGTAACACTCTCAACATTGGGATCACTCGGATCCATCACATTCACCACCCGTTTCTTCTGTGCAGCAGCAAGCCCCTCCGCATCCGTTACATCATAGGTGATAGTATAGCTGCCCACCTGATTGGCATTTACGGGATTCACTGTAACAATGTCATCTGTAAGATCACCATCGCAATGATCCCAAGCTGTGATTCCGGGTTCCACATAGGTATTGCCGAGATGGAGGGTCATGGGAGAATTTCCGGCCATATCCAGATCCGGGGGTGTCGTATCCACTACTTCCACAGAACGAACAACACTGGCAGTGAGGCCGGCAGCATCTGTCACAGTATAAGTGACTTCATGGATACCTTTACTGGATGTGTCGACAGTTTCTCCTTCATAGCTGATGGAGATACTCGCACTCAAGTCACCATCACACTTATCCCAGGCTGTGGCACCGAATTCCACATAAGGATCGCCACATTCAATCTTCAGGGGATTGTCGCCGTACAAGCTGATTTCAGGCGGCAACTTATCCCGCACCTTTACCAGGCGGGTGACTTCCACAGCCGCATTCCCGGCACTGTCAGTAACATTATAGCGAACTGTGTAATCATCAGGAACAGCAGTATTTACGGGATTGTCCACAATAATGCTGGTCGTAATATCACCGTCAGGGTTGTCCAGCGCCGTGGCTCCGGCATCCACATATGCTTCGTTACACTCAGCCTCCACTTCCGTAGAACCCAGAAGGCTGATTACAGGAGCTTCGGTATCCACGGAAAAGCTGTCGCCGGGCCCGGCGGCAATCGTGCTGTTACCGGCATTGTCTGTTGCCGTATTGGCGGCGACTCTGATACTGAGTGTTCCCACGCCAGTGATGTTCTGAACAGTGACCGTTCTGAAATTGCCATAGCCACTGACAGAAGGAGTGCCATTGGCTGTGCCGGTTTTGTTCAGAGTTATATCGTCATCAGTCAGACTGATGCCTTGTATGCCGCTGCCGTCATCACCATCGGCGTAGTTCACCGTATAGGTCACGGAATCACCGGTAGTCAGGGATGCAGAAGCTTCGCTGATCGCTATGGAGGGAGGGACTGTATCAATGTTGAAAGTTTCTCCTATAAAAGGATGTCTGATAGACAGCCCTGTCAGATCGGAGGTCCCTGTCCCTTCTCCTGTTCCATCCAGCCGGAATGTACCTTCTCCGCTCACATCAAAAGTGGCGAGATAATTGAAAGGTTTCACATACTCGGTATTTATGCCAGCTATCGTGACTCCGGGGGATGTTATTAAAGCCACTTCATCCCAGGCCACAGGGGTATAGAGCTGGTTGAATTTCAATTCAAAGACCACCTGTGCGGCATTGGTGAAATCGGGTGGTGTCACCTGGGGGCTGTAACGGCGCATATACACAAACTGAGGAGAGGGCGGCCCAAGACCTTCCGGGAGCAGGGCGATGCGGTCCACTTCAATACGGGTGCCATCACTTCCCAGCACACCGCCACCGTCAACTCCATCGGGAAAGTCAAAACGCAATTTATAAAGAGTCGTTGTAGACGTCCAGGTGGGGACTGTGTTCAAATCCACCCAGTAGTCGCTGAACTCCGGATCATGGGCCCGGATGCCATAGGTTTTCTCATAGGACCCAACGAAGTCTGCGGTCAGATTACCGTGCCAGAAGATATTCGCCCAGTTGCCACGGGTATTATTCTTGGCCCGTACATACAACCAGCGATAATTGGCACGAGCAAGAGAAAAGGTGGGAGACACTACCATGGGATCTGTTGCATCGGCCTGGATGTCATACCACAAAATGCCATCGGCAACGCCACCACCATTGGTGTGATAGCCCAGTGTCCAGCCTTCAAAATCTCCATTCGTGTTGAAGTTCCAGTCTTGCGCCTGGATACTGACACTGGCCATACAGAGAGCGAGGAGACTGCAGATCAGTCCCGGTAAAATCTTTCGTTGAAGTTTCATACTGAGCACTCCTTATTTTATTGATATATAAAATAATATACCACAAATCTGGTCACCAACATCAGTATAGCATTTACCACATAAATTCACCACATGGAAATTGCAGCGCAGCATAGCCGCAACGAAATAATTTTTTCTCTTTTAACCACAACGTCACGAAGAACAGGTCGATTCACTAAGAAAATGAGAGGAAGAGACTTATATGTATCCCCGGAGTCTCTTTTGTATCCCAAGACATGTCTCCGCCCCTCCCACATCCGTCCGATCCGACTGATCCGACCGATCCGTCCGACTCCCCGAGACTACTGATCTTTTCAAGTATCTTATATACCTTACGACATATCCCCGCCTCCGTCATTCCTGTTTTTTTGCTTTTTGCTCCCACGATATGCACATCCTCTGCCGGAAAGTTTTCTGAGCAATGGATTTGTTTGAGAAAAGCGAGATATCATACCGCAATCAAGTCAATATGTTCCCGGGATTATGAGGCGCCGTCAGCCAATGTGGAAATTGGCGTTCCCAGGAGTGACTCTCAACGTCTTTTATGGTTCCCCAAGTCATTATTTGGTCGTGATTTTTGGAAGACACTTTGCCGAATCGAGAATCCCACAATATCTTGAAAGCATATGACTTGCAGAGTCAGCAATATGAACTTCTTCGAAAGAATAATGGAAGATGACGGTCAGTAACTCAGAGATCGGCATAGGTCTTGTATTTGTTAAAACCTTTCTTTTTCTCCTCAGACTCCTCAGAGCGCATAAAAGCGGTATAATACCTCCAGTATATTTTTATCTCAGAACCATAAAGGAAAATTCATGAGTTCGTTTGCATTTTCAAGAGGGGTGATAATTTCACTGCTCATCGCATCCTGTGCTTTTGCCGGAACACCCGTGAATGAAGAAGTTCATATTGAGGGGAAATATCTGGAGTGGTCTTTTCTTCCTGAAGATGGCGGAATTTTGAGCGGTTTGAACACCCTCGGCAGCTTGTTCAATCTTTCGGCACAGGAAGGTCTTTTGCAGGAAGGCTTCGGCGTGGGCAGTTATTATCTGCCCAATCGACGTCTCAACGAGCGACTGGAAATTCTGGATCGTTCCGGCTCGCCCATCATCACTTCCTCTTATGAATGCGATGGCCCCAACATCAAGGGATTGACCGTGAGCAAACTGATAGAGCCACTGGTGAACGAAAGCTCCATCCGTGTCACCTGGACTGTAAAGAATGAAGGCGGTGAAAGTCAATGGATAGCGCCCTGGGTACGTAATGCCATTGAAAGGGGTCGCAGTGCGCGGCTGGATCTTCCTTCAACCCGGGGCCTGCAGAATCCTGAGAGTGAAGGTTTTTTTCCGGCTGCGCGCAATTGGGCGGCCATGATGGATCTGAATAAACAGGAAAGTGTTTATGGCATCTTCCACGCCGATCATGTTCACGCCTTCGCCGCAGTCAGCAACGACGAGAATGTGCTGAATACCATTCATACGGCTTATGTTCCCCGCTTTTTAAAGCCGGGCGATGCCTGGACGACCATGTATCGCCTCAATGTCGCCCGGGGACTGAGGCACATTGATTTTGCCACAGATGAATTCGCTTTGCAGCTGGACTATGAAGATAATCGTCTCGTGGCTCTCCTGGCTCCCACAAAAGCCCTGGAGAACCTTTATCTGGATGCCAGTATTGTGGCGCCCAACAAAAGAGTCTGGCGTCTGCCCCGCAAAAAATTCAGCAGCTCGCCGGAGCGGCTGGCCAGATTCAGTTATGACTGGGAAGCGCCGGAATCCGGTACCTATGAATTTATGGCGCAACTGAGCAACGATCAGGGACCGTTGGCTCTGGGCGAAGATACAGCTTCGCCACACGGGGGGATCGATACCATATTCACTGTTGGCAAAGTTTCTGCAACAGAGTTGCAGCCCTGGACAGATGCTCCTTATCTGCTGGACAGGCGGGGACGGACCCTTTCGCGCCCTCTGGCCATTGAAGGGGATGTACGTTTCTTCTTCGCCTCCCCTCTGGAAAAGATCTTTCAGGAAGACCGTGTTCAGAGTGCCGGGCTGGTGAATCCTCTGTACAGGATGGGGTTGGCGCAAAATGAATCTGAGTCTTTTCAGTTGGCATTGCTTCCTTCCACTGAAGCTCTGGAAAAAGTACAGGTCACTGTTTCAGATCTTGTGCAAAGAGACGGGCGCACAAAGATTGATGCCCGTGATGTGGAAATCTTCAATGTCCATTATCACCGGATACAGGTACCCAGCCATTACGAAGGGCCTACAGGCTGGTTCCCCGATGCCTTGCCGCCCCACAGGCCCTTTACGGCTCAGGCAGGAGAATCCACACCCCTGTGGGTAACAGTGCATGCAAAGAAAGATACACCTCCGGGAATTTATCAGGGTACCATCGATGTGACGGCCTCCAATGGCGGCCCCTGGGAGCTGGCACTGGAAGTGGAGGTCTTTGATTTTGCCCTGCCCGATACGCCGAGTCTGAAAACTGATTTTCTTTTCTCATTGGAATCGCTGGGAGCACTTTCCGGAGGGGATTTGCCACGACCGGAGCTTCTTCAGGCCTGGCTGGACAATGGACTGGCCCATAAAGTCACTTTACGTGAGCTGTCACAATTTCCCAGAGAAGCCGGTGATTATGAAAAAGCACTGTCAGCCTATACGCCCCTGCAGGAAAAATGTGTGGACCGGGGAGCCTCCACCCTCTTTGTTCCGGCCAGCCTTCTGGAAGCACCCAGACAGTTGCAGGCCGCCAATGACTATGTGCTCCGCCATGGCCTGACGGGCAAAGCCTTCACGCAGCTTGCTTATGAACCTGAAAGACCTGCCTGGCCGCGGGTATTGGAACGGATGCAGCAATGGAAAGACCTGGCTCCTGATATTGCCGTCACTGTGAGTACAACGGGACTGACCGCTTTCATCCCTGAATCGCTGGATATCTGGACCCTTCATGCCCAGGTATTGGATACGACCCAGAATGCGGATATTCTCGCCCGCACTTCCAGCGGCGAAGAGGTGTGGTGGTATGTCAATCACATGCCTCCGCGGCCCTATGGAAATTTCTTCATTGATTTCTCGCCTGTGGAACATCGCATTCTGTTCTGGCAATCCTGGGCACTGGGTATCAAAGGAATGCAGTATTGGAGTGTGAACCACTGGCTGGATCCCACTGATCCTTTCAACCGTCTGGCCGATGTGACCCCTGTCAATGGTGACGGAATGCTTCTCTATCCGGGCAAAGATGGCCCCATCAACTCCATCCGCTGGGAAGTCATCCGCGACGGGATAGAAGATTACGACTATTTAGCTCTGCTCATGGATTATCGACGACGGCTGTTGAATCAGCGAGGAGCGGAGGCTGTTTTGAAAGAGGCCGCCGAAGCCTATGACCTCTCGGAGATCATACCGAGTCTTGTTTCCTTCTCTCACGATCCTGCACGCCTGCAGAGCAAACGGGACGCGCTGGCCCGTGCCATTGTGTCCATGAAAAGAACACTGGAGAAGGCCAGATAAACTCCAGGCTGACAGGAGAAACACATGCACATTCGCTATCAACGACAATCAGCTCTTTGGGCGCTTCTGGTTATGCTCCTGTGTTTTTGCCTGGGCGGCGGAGCCTGGTATTATTTTTTCGTTTATCCCCGCTATGGCATTCATCATGAAGAACTGCTGGCTCCTGATACAGCCCTGCGCTTGGTTTTCAAACCGGTGCTTGTCCAGAAATATGTGAGCTCCCTCGCGCCCACAGGCTCCTCTCTCATTCCGGGCATTCCTAAAGTGAGTTCCATGCAGACCATGCATTTCCGGACGGAGTGGATCCATAAAATGCCCTTTGAGATCTCTTTTCTGCTGGATCAACGGGCATCTGATCAGTTGGGTGTACTGTTTTTCGTGAAGGAACATCCCTCCTCCGAATCCTTTGCCGATCTGCTTGAAAGTGGCGGCTTTTTCTCCCGCACAAGACCTGTCATATGGGAGCGGGGCCGCATTTCCTCTTATGGTTCCCGGAGTCTGGTTGCATCGGGCACAGTCCATATTCCCCGGACCGCTCAGGAGCAGCTTTCCCGTTTGCACCCCCACTATGCCCCCCTCCAGGCACCGGCCGTGCAGGGATATCATTTTCTGGAAGCGGCCCTGAACAATGGCAATGGAACACTCATCGAGCTGCTGGGTGCTTTTGATACTCCTTTGCGTCCGGCAATTCAGCAAAAGACGAAGCAAGAACTGATCGCTCTCTCCCCTCTGATCACAGAGGTCTTCATGAGCATATCTCTGGTAAAAGCTGATCTTCTTCAAATCCGGGTGAAGATTCATTGCAAAGACAGCAGCGATACAGCGGAGGTATTGGAAGGCGTCCTGAATACCGCTTATGACGTGGCGGCCCATGCGAAAGGGGAAGGATTCACACTCTATTGGGACGGAGACAGAGAGGGTGATAAGGTTTATCTCGAAGGGGAACTCTCGGACTTCGAAAGCAAAATCAGAAGGGCTCTGGGCGGTAAATAGCAGGACGAGGGGCGAGGAACGAGATATAGCCAGGACTCAGTGGATCAAGTGAACTGAATGGGCCCGACATGCCGTGCCCCCAGCCTGATACACGTCTCGTACCCTCTGGTCTCTGCTTTTGATTGTCACCCTTGCCTTGTGCTATTGTTCAAGGCTTGTTTTTGGTGTTGTCCGTTCCATGGAGGACGGGCCGGGTTTCATAACTTATAAAGGGGTTGCTATGAAACAGACATTCAGAAAAGCCAAAAAGGGTGTTGTATTCCACGAAGAAACAGGCAAGCTCTATCGTTTTTCCCCGGACAAAATAGAGGTGATGATTGCCTGGCCCGAGCCTCGTGCCTGGCGGAAGACGAAGCAAAGAGCCTGTTGGGAATCCTTTCGACCGAATATCCATCTGACTCCGCCAAACTCTGAAAAAAACAGTGGTCCAGATCCCCTGGCCTTGGAACACAACATCGATCTGGCTGCTCAGGGAAATCTTATCCCGGAGTTGGCCGCTCTCTTCGCCAAAGAGCAATCCCCTCCGGAGAGGGCGGACAGTCCCGGACAGCAGCTGCTGCCTCTGGAGGGATTTCTCAGCCGTGAAGAGCAATGGAGTCTGGCCATTCCCGAGGATATCCGCACCTTGGTCGCAGGCTTTCAGCAAAGACAATGGCACATGCTCTCTTTTCTGGCACGTTGCGGCTCTGAGGCCCGAGAGCTGACAGAAAACAACCCGGCTCTGGCTTTTGCTCTGGCCTCCAACTGGGTATTTCACAAACCGGCTGTCCAACGCCCCTTGCGCGCCGCTCGAAATCTGTTGAGAAAAAAGCAACGCCATATTCTCGCCTGGCTGGGATTTCCAGCAACAGAAGCGACCCGCCGGATTCTGGCGAAAATAATCCCTGAGTCGATCACCATCCTGCAGCTGCTCTATCTGCGTGATGCTCTCGAGGAACCGGGGATGATGAAAAGGCTGGGTCATTTGCCTGCACTGAATGGCGGTATGCTTCGTCTTCTTACAGACAGACGGCTGGCGCCACACAGCTCCCATCATCTGCTCCTGAACACGCTCCGGATGCCCATGGAAATCCGGCACCATGCTACAGCTTATCTTCTGACAGACTGTCTGGCCATGTATGAACTGCTCTATCCCGAGGAGAATGCTTTTCCACAGCTCAACAGCCATGAGGAAGTGCAGGGCTACCACGATGTGCTCATGCGGGAGCTCCACCATTATCAAATGGATGAGTCCTCTCCCTTTCCTCCACCGCCTCTGCCCGGTACAGACACCATTGTCCCTGTGTGTTCCGCTGAAGAGCTGGCTGAAGAGGGACGTATCCAGAACCATTGTGTGGCAACTTATTTACCGAGAATCGTGGCTCAGAAGAATTTTTATGTATACAAAGTCCTGGCTCCAGAGCGGGCTACTCTGGCCATAGAGAAGCGGCGTGGTCTGTGGAAACTGAAAGAAGTGAAGCTGGCGAATAACCGTTCTGTATCACTGGAAACGCAGCGGGCCGTTCAGTCCTGGATAAGCCGCTGTTATACCCGAATGCAGCCCTCCCTGGCCACTGGAAGCCGTTAAAAGAAAAGGCGCACTCTCGAAAGAGAATGCGCCCGAAGTTGTTTTATGATTGAGTCAGAGAGGCTTGATCCACACATTGCGAAACTGCACATAATGGCTGCGGTGTGACTGGAGAATCACGGGTCCCGCTTCAGTGGGGGGAGGCTGGAGCCGCTCTTTTTCTTTCCAGGCCGTAATCCAGGTCAGTTCCTGATCATTGTGGATCAGAAAGCCATTCTGGTAAACCGTCATCCGCGGATTTGCAGTGAGGGTTCCATCTTCGGCGAAACGGGCGGCCGTGAAATGAATGTCGTAGCTCTGCCATTCGCCCGGAGGCAGACAGGCATTGATCTGGGGAGCACTCAATTTGTACAGGGCTCCACATTCATCGTAGGTGCCTTCCAGTCCGAAGCTGTCGAGAATCTGCACTTCATAAGTGCCTTGCAGAAACACACCGCTGTTACCGCGCGACTGGCCCCGTTCTTTCGGCTGGAAAGGAAGACGGAATTCCACATGGAGCTGCGCATCAAGATAATGATTGCGGCTCTCAAGATCATCCGTTCCGGGAAGAACCATCATGGCATCATCCACAATTTCCCAGCCGTCAGCACCTGTAAAGGCATCAAAACCTATGCCGTCAAAAAGCACCTCGGCCCCTTCAGGAGCAGGCTTGCCCAGAGCGGAGACTTCGAGAGTATAAGGCTTCATGGAGAAGGATGAACTGCCGCTGCTGCGACGGCCTGTCAGTATACCGTCTTCAATTTTGATCCGGTAATTCTTGTCCGTGAACTCGAGCACACCATTTTTCGCACGACCTTCCAGGGTCGCCAGGACGGGGCTGCGCATGAAAAGTCTGGAGGCCAGACGAAGAGTATACTGGTTCCGGCCCGTAGCGATGATCTGAGCGCTGATATCGGGATCCACATCCTCATCGTCTGTCCACCGACCTGTCCAGTTGCCCATGAAGGGATCTTTTTCTGCAGGATAAAAATCGGCCGCTCTTCTGGCTTCCCGGGCAAGCAGCACGGGGCACAGCAGAGCGAGGATGACCAGACCGCCGACAATTATGAGGGCTGCAGTCCGTGATCGGCTGGAAAACAAAGCTTTCATTCTTCTATCCTTTTCAGAGAAGGGTTGACGTTGTTCAGTGTTGTTCATTGTAGCAGATTATGAAGATAAGAAAGGCCAGACTCAATCCAGCCAGGAAAAGATTGCCCAGCCAGTTGAAACAGCCGCAACAGGGAGTCTCATCCCCCTCATCTTCTCCTTCTGCTTCACCTTCGTCCAAAGAAGGCTCGCCTTCTACAGGAACAACACCTTCGCCTTCGATCGGATCTTCGCCTTCGATAACGGCCGATACTTCACGAACCTGCACAGTACGTACGGCTCTACCCAGATTTGCAGTCGAATCTCTGACAAAATACTCCACATGATAGGTTCCAGCCAGAGAAGTATCCACCGTGCTGGTGAAGATTACTGAATCTTTCAGATCACCATCGCACTCGTCCCAGGCGGAAAGTACGCCCGGATCAACATAGGCTGTGCCCTGATCCACAATTATTTCGTCGTCGCCACGTAAAACAATGGCCGGGTCTTTCGTATCTTCTACAATGACTTTCCGGGAGACGTCCATGGTATTTCCCAGCTCATTGACTGCGGAATAAATGATGACATATTCTCCGGGAGTCTGAAGCGCATCGTCGGGAAGTTTTGTTGCCTTCACTTCATAGGTCTCTGTCTCCAGATCGTTATAGGCATAGGCACCGGGATCTTCAAAGCTATCGCCACACTCTACCGTCACAATAGCATCACCATATAATTTTACGATGGGTTTTGCCGGATCATAGCCCACTTCCACCGTACGTTTCTCCTCACCCAAATTACCATAGGCATCCACTACTCTGTAGAAGATTGTATAAGTCCCTTCCGTATGGATGTCCACCTTATCAGCACCGATAATTCCGATCCTGTCAGTCAGATCACCGAAGCAGGCATCCCAGGCCGTTGCACCGGGATCGACAAATTCCGTACCGATAAAAACTGTCATTGGGTTGGGAGGATTCAGGGTAACCTCCGGCTTTTTCGTGTCAATCACATTGACGGTTCTAAAAACTCTCTTGTCGTACAGATCGTAAATAATTCTATATTGGCCCGGCACAGTTTCATCTATCTCTCCCTGAGGATAGGAAATGATCACGTCTTCGCTCAGATCATCCTCACAGGCATCCCAGGCCGTAAAACCTGGTTCCTCATAAGTTTCTTCACTGCACTGTACATTTATAGTCATTTTACCTTCAAGAACCAGCTGAGCTTCGCCGCAGCCGACACGAACAAGCCGTTTTTTCTGCGATGGATTCCCATGCGAGTCGACAGCGCTGTAGATTATTTCGTAGCGACCGACATTGTCAGAATCGACCTCGCCTTCCCACTGGATCTCGACATCTCCTTCACAGGCGTCTACAGCAGTAGCACCCAATTCTATATATTTTTCACCTATGACCAGGCTCACTGTATCTCTTCCATTGAGTGTGATGTCAGGGCCTTTTGTATCAACAACGTTGATGATGCGTGTTTTTGTGTCCAGTGTCCCCCCGGAGTTTTCCACAGTATAGGTGCGCACCACTTGACCCACACTCTCGAAACCATCGGGCGGGAAATCGCTGATCTCAATAAAATCCGTCAAATCTTCATCACATTCGTCCCAGGCTGTATAACCGGGATCTGTAAACTCATAACCACATTCAGCATCGACCTCTTCTTCGCCTTCAAGCGTGATTTCCGGCCCCTCGGACTGACAGCCGACACGAACGGTAAGTATGGCGGTCGCTTCGTTGCCGGAACTGTCCATGACACTGTAAATTACTTCATAATCGCCTTTTTCGTCCGGGTTGAGAGCGCTGGTATCCACGTCTATTTCATCGCTGAGATCTCCTTCGCATTCGTCGTAGGCCGTGGCTTCGGGAGGAAGGAATTCACCATGCAGTGGAATATTGATAAGATCCCTGCTCTCAATCGTAATCACTGGTTTTTTTGTATCTTCGATAATAAACTCGCGGGTCACCTCACTTACTACACCTTGTGAATTCGTTACGAAGTAGTAACCTGTACCTGAGCCCACGGCATTAAAATCGGGCATCTCCCCTTTTTGAACCAGATGACTGATATCGCCGTCGCACTCGTCAATGGCCCAGGCCATGGGATCTTCAGGATAGCCTGCACGGCATTCCAGGGTCACTTCCGGAAATCCATACAATTCGATTTGTGTACCTTTAACAGAAGAATAACAGAGATCTCTGGTCAGGATTTGCGCGTTCGGATCTTCGCCATAGCGATATTCCAACCTGTATTCTCCCGGTGTGTTCTTCAAATTATAGGGGGAGTCATTGAAAACATCCGGCATATAGCTCAGATAGGTCTTATGAGCCACTTTCATTGTGCTCAACAGTATAATGTCCACATGAACAAGGTATTGATAACCGTCCGGCTCGATATTAAATCTGACGCCATCTTCTTCATAGTCTTCTCCGACGGTATAGCGTTGTGATGCAGCGCCGCGCAGACTCATTTTATACTCTGTCTGGGCTCGGGTAAATCCAACGATTCCCAGCAGCCCCGCACAGACAAGAGCGGTTAAGACGACTAAAACAATCGGTGTTCTCATGGCATGTATCCTTGTTTCAAGGGCGGTAAACGACATTATTGCAAACCACATTCAACCCTCATGAGCAGGGTCAGTTATCTTCCTTCGCACACTAATACTATACAATTATCCCTGCAAGACGCAACCTGTTTTCAAATCATCTCTTCAGAGACTTGAAGAGGGCATCTCCAAAGGGCATTTTCATATTTTTAAATATAATTTACAGAGCAGCCTCCAGGGAGGCGCAGTTCAAGACTTTTTCAACCAGATCGGCTGGTGTATAAAAATAATGGTTCGTCGCTTCAAAGCCTATGCGCGAATCATTGCGTTGTAATTCATACAAAGCAGCAGCCGCTTCCATCTCTTTTTCCAGCAGATCCCGCATCTTCCTGCGGATTTTGTGGCGTTGTTCTTCCTCCCCTTCTTCTGCGAGGCTGTTGCGGAGAAGAATGAAATTTCCCTGCTGAGCAATGCTCCGGTAATGGAGAACAGCCGCCCGGGTCAATCTGATTTCATCGGCAACCGCTTTTGCGAAGGCACTTCCCTCTTCACAGACACGGTGCACCACTTCCATGAGTTGCGCACTTTCTTCAAAGCCCTGAGCCACTTTTTCCAGTTGGTTCAAAAATATCTCAGCGGGATAAATGCCCCGCCAGGCGTCGAGATCGTCATAGGGCAAGCCCACCATGGTGGCCCTGTATCCTGTGGGTTGCAGCCAGAGCAGATTGGCCGGACCGATTTGCAAGGGTGCATTGTACACAACAGCACCATGATAGGGAAATTCCCGGAAGGCCTGGCTCAACATGGTCCAGGCGACAGTCATGCTTTCTCCCGCCTCGGGGCCGAAACGTTTCTCCGCCACGTGAAGGAGCGCTTCCTCGGCACTGCGACTGCTCCCGTCCGGAAGCACTTCACCGAGAGCCTGCACCACTTCCAGATTGGGGGAAGGATGACCGCCCAGCGTCCAGCTGAGCATGAGACCGGAAACACCGCTGTCTCTCAAGGCGGCGATATGACTGGCCACATTGGCGACAGCGGGGATATAAGGCAGGGCACCCAGCTCCCAGGTGGTATTGGCCTGGATCTTCGCCAGCGCAGGCAAACCGGCCTTTTTCGCCGCTTCCCACTGCCCCAGCGCACGGGGGCCGGGACCGATCACAGAAAGGGCATATTCACCTACCGTAGCGGGAATGCCTCCGCGGACAATGGGAGTATCCCACTCGCTGACACTCATGAGAGAGGCTGTTTCGGGCAGGAGAGAAACACATTCGGCAGCCCAGGGCTTTGCCCAGCCCCAATCCCAGGCAATGAGCCGGGCATCGCTGTTTGCGCGAGCCAGCCCGCTGGCAATGGCGGCGTTCACATCGGCTATGGTCCGGGCGGGACCTTTTTCCGCACAGCGGGGGCAGCCATCGCCTTTGTGGTGAGACCAGCAGTTCGTCAGATTTTCCGAGGCTGTAATGGTGAAAACACCGGCCAGCTTCGGTACAGTTGTGGCGATTCTTTCGATGGCATCGCTGAGATAAGCACTCACATCGGGGTGGGCTGTGCAGAGAGTGGCATAACCGTTTGCCTCAACGCCTTTCAGCTCGGGCCGGGTCTCAAAAAAAGACAGGGGCATGGCCCGGGGCTCATTCATATAAAGATAGATGCCTATGCCGAATCGGGCCGCACGTTCCGTCATGGCCCGCAGGGATTCAAGACGAGCTTCCCATTGATCACTGAGCTCAGGCGCCCAGGGGAAGGGGCTCATTTTGTAAAGGACGGCATGGAGCCAGACACCATTCACACCACTGGCGGCCAGCCGTTGCAGATAGCCGTCGGGAAAGGGATCCTGTTCCAGAAAGGGATCGCCATAAAGGGCAAAATAGGAATAACAGAAGCGGGGATTGAAACGATTCTTCCCTGTGGCTTCAGGAAGCGTGACGGGCTCAGCACATAGATCTTCAATAAAAGAAAAGGGCGGTGTTTTCCAGGCGGTGACATCTTCACGAAAATAACGTCTTGTCAGATCAGCCACAACAGCGGCCTGTTCCTGTACCTCGTCATCCGGTTCCGTATAGCGCAGAGGCTCACAGGCCGGTTTGACACTCCCCAGTTTGATCCACAAAAAATCATCTTCACGCAGGGTGTAGGCGAGCTTTTCCGCTTCCCAGTCCAGCAGGGTCAACAGCTGTTCAAAAGGAAGAAGGTGCCAATTTGCCCGAATAATGGTAATATAACTGCGCAGCCATTGATCCGTTGAAATAGTCGGTGGATCGGAAAGGCCCATGGATCGCCCCGTGTCCAGAATCTGAGATGCCTCAGCCTGAATGGTGGCAGCCATACGCTCTACAGGAACGAGGTTCCAGTTGCGCCAGACAAAAGCATGGACACGGTCAGGAAAATGGGCAAAATCCAAAGCGGCCGTGCCTTCTTCCGGAGGAAGTACAGCACAGCTGAGAAGTGTACATGCCAGTATAAAAACATGCATTCAGTTGCCCTTTACATTTACTATGTATATGCTAACTGCAATTATAGCAGAATACTTCATTTCTGTAAACATTTTTCCTGAAAGTCTTGCAGAATATAAACAGGACAGTCCGAACAAGCCCGGCCCGCTGATGTTAGGAAAGATCATGAAACCAACTGTCTTCAACAATGTCCCTCTCTTTATGTCGATTCTGATGACTCTCTGCTTTTTAACACAATCAGAACTGGGGGCTCAACCTTCCGCTTTCTTCCCTGAAAAGGAAAGACCGGCACAGGCCTTGCCGATCCCTGATCAGCCTCCCGCTGCGGTTCCGAAACAAGTGACCCTGGAAGTGGCTGATCCCGTGGAACAATTTATCCGAGAGCGTTCTCTTCAGGCGCGGATTGCACAGCTCATGATGGTGACACTGGAAGGTGAAAGCCGCCCGCTTCTGGGTGATGTCAGCTATTTGAAGAATTATCCCCCGGGTGCCGTGCTCCTTTCGCGTACGCTCAATGTTTCCACCACACAAGGCTATGCCCAGTCCATACGGAGCTTTGAGTCCGCAGCGGGTGCGTCCTTTCTTTTGGGCGCCAACCTGTACGAATTTACCCAGCCAGCCCGCAATCATCCTTCGGCTTTCATACAACTGCCGACACCCATGTCCGTTCTCGCCACGTCGAACCCCACAGTCTATGAAGACTATGGGACTTTGCTGTCTCTCTATGCGGAAAGTCTGGGCTTCAATTTCCACCCGGGGCCTGCACTGGATCTTTCGCCTTCCTTCAGAACAGGGCGCGATGCTGTTCTGACTCTGGGCAGCGATCCGGAAAAGGCGGCCCGTATTGCCCGTTGTTTTCAGGAAGCTTTTTCCGCAAGCCCCGTGATCTGGATGCCCATGGGCTTTCCCGGAGGCGGATCGAACCGTGAAGGACGGAGTGCCGCTGTTCTGACGACGCCCCAGCCCAATCTTTTTGAACAGGACGGTCGCCCCTACCAGGCTGTATTGCAGGACTCCCCGGGAATCGTTCATGTGGGCAATGTGCTGGTTCCCACTCTGGATCAGCATTCGCCGCCGGCAAGTCTTTCTTCACCGGTGCTGGAAGGTCTCTTGCGCCGGCAGCTGAATTTCCAGGGTGTTATCGCAGCGGGCCCCATGGATGATGGCTTGATTCAGGCTGAAAATGATCCTGCTCTCGCAGCTGTCTCGGCGATCCGGGCTGGTGCGGACATGCTCCTGTGGCAGGGTAATCTGCTGCAGCCGGAAAAAGCCATCAAGGGGATAGAAGCCGCTGTAGCTGTCGGCATCCTTTCAGAAGAGCGGATCAATGCCTCTGTACGGCGCATATTGACCTTGAAACTGGAGTCCGCACAGGCCGCTCCATCCAAGAGAGCAAGCAGCAGAAAGTCGCGGGTGGATCTGAAAAAGATCGGTGAATGGAGTATTGCTGTGGAGCGTCAGGCCGCAACCCTGATCAAGAATCATGGAAATGCCTTGCCACTGGTGAAGGATGGCGGCGCACCGGTGGGTATTACGGGAGTGGTCGGTGTGGAAGAACTGTACAAACTGCTGGAGAAAGAGGTGAAAAAACTGGTACGCCAGGCCATCATGACAGCCAGCCATGTGAAGGATATTGAGCGTTTCGAGATTGAGCGCCTCACACGGAACATGCGTGCTCTGGGCACCATTGTCGTCATACTCACAGACGAGGTGCGCATGGAAAGTCAGATTGAGCTGTTGCGCGCCTTGAAACAGACGGGCGCAAAGGTTGTCGTGCTTTTCCTGGGTGATCCACGCGAAGCGGTACGCCTGCAGGAAGCGGACAGCATCATTCTTTCCTACTGCAACTCCAACGCAAGCCATCAGGCACTGCAGGCGGTGGCACCGGTGCTCATGGGAAAAAGCCCTCTCAGCTTCAGAGAGTTTCCTCGGGAGCTGCGTGTTCGTGTGGGAGAAGAACGCACTTTCGATGCCACAGAAATTCTCCGGGCTCCTGCAGGAAGTCTTCCCATCACCCTTTCGGAGCATTTGCCGGCCGGTTTCGCCCTTTCCTATGATCCCGCCACAGCCATCAAATCGGTGCAATGGTATTTCGACGGCAAACGTGTCAAGAAAGACAAAGCTGTATTCGCCTTTTCAGAGCCGGGCCTCCACACAGTAAGCATTACAGTGACCGATGTACTCAAGGGACAGCAAAGCCGGGAGTTCAGCGTTGTCGCTGAATAAAACAATCGCACTCAGGAAGCGTCGGCAACAGCGTTGATCACAGCCTGGATGTCCGTGGCTGAGACGCCTCGGCCGTCCACATCGGCATCATAGGCATCAGAGCGGCCGAGGGACACATCTACCACAGCTTGAATATCTGCGGCGTCCACCCGGCCATCGCTGTTGACATCACCTCTGGACAGGGTGACATCCACCCGGGAAGCTCCTCCTTCTTCCACAAGAATATCATCCACGTGATAGGTGATATGATCTGAAGAATGAAAAGAAAGATTGTAGCGGCCGGGAAGGAGCATACGGTGGTAGTTGCCCACGGCACGATTGGTGAAGACAGGCTGTTCTCTATCGTCAACCAGTACTTTGGCCCACACAGCTCCTCCTGTTCTTCTGTCTTTCACCACACCTCTGATTCCCATATGGACGACATTCAGGTAGGCGTACATGGAATCCCTGTTCTGATCCCAGAAGAGAGGAAGTGTGGACACAGGAGGGATTTTGTTCTTGGAAATTTCGAGGGTCACTTCCGGGCAGCCCAGAAAGCGATAGTGCCAGTCCATCATGCCGCCTGTAATGCTGTACCAGACTGAACCGTTGACAATCCCTTGGGGATAGAGCCCATCGGTATACATGGGCGGATTGTTGCGGGAATACTCCAGCGACAGGTACTGAAACACATCATCGTCGGGGGATATGGCTGGCTGGGGACTGTATACGCCGGGGTCGTTGTCATAGGGATAGTTGGCCACCAGCGCTCCGCCGTGAAAATTAGCAGCCAGATTCGCCGGCTCCCGTTCATGCCACCTCATGATATGCCTATTTTCTGGAGGGACTTTATCATCGCCCAGATTTTCCCCATCAAAAAAGGTACTGTGATAGTGGATTCCGAATATGGGGAAATTCCTGTTCAGATCTTTGCCGGCGCTGTAACGTGAGACCGCTGCATGGCCATCGGGATTCATCATGGGTACAACCCAGATGACCGTATCATTGATCAAATTGGTAATAAAGGGATGTTTCCCGTAATTCTGCAGGAGATCTTCGATAAAATACAGACACATTTCGACGCCGACTGTTTCATCGCCGTGAATGGCCGCAATATATTTCACCACCGCTTTATCCATTGCCATATCGGGGTTGGTGGTGATTTTGACAGCGTAGATCTCCCGATACTGGGGTGTCTGTCCCAGGGAAATCACCCGGACCAGATCGGAATAGGCTGAAGCATAACTTTGCAGCTTGGGGCCCAATTCTTCATATTTGGTATAGCCGATGGCTTTTTCAGGACTGGAAGCACCCGATTGAGTCTCAATAATCTCCCAGGGATAAGGCTGCTTTGCCAGAGCAGCCAGCTCCTCATCGTTCACATAGAAAGTCACCGTATTGCCCCGGCGATTGCCCACGTTGAACTCGCTGTTCAAGAGCAGGGAGAGAGCCTCTTCATCGGGCGCTGTCATCTCCACGACATGAATGGGTGATTCCTGAGCGCAGGCCGACAGTGAGCCGATCAGCAGAAGGAGACTGCACAAGAGGGAGGCCGTTCTGGGGAACAAATGGGGCCTCATCCTTTGGTCTTTTCACCGGCTGCGCCGTTCCAGATGCCGCCTGAAGACAAATGATACCTGAAAATCTCGCGGCCATCCTGACTGGTTTCCCGGTCAGCAGTGAGAGCCGAAGCCTCCGCCTGAGTAGAACAACGCTCACTCTCATAGATCCGATAGCGATATTGGATGGTGCCGCTGAAGCCCCGGCTTCTATTACCCGCCTCTGTAGCCACTTTCGCATCGAGAGGCTGAAAAGCGTAATAGACTTTCACCTGCTTGTAATAACTGCCGCGACGGCCTTCCCCCTCAAATTTGATCTCACCGTGACGCCCGGCATGGTTCATCCGTTTCATTTCCGTAGTGCCCACCAGATCCAGTTGTTCAAAGGCCTGATCAGTGCGCGAAACATAGTCCTCGGGATGATCGCGGAGCCCGAAGTCGGCCAGCACTTTATCCGCCACTGTGCCGGGACTGCTCTGACAGGCGGAAAGCATCAAACAAAGACTCAGGCCCATGAAAAGGCCTGTTATTTCAAGGATCTGTTTCATCATGATCTTCAGCGTTCTCTCCTGACGGTTGCTCCTTCCTGACAAGAGCAGGAAAGAGGCATTTCTTCATTGCAGTATAGCATGTTTTCAGGGATGAAAACAGCTGGAAAAGTGAATTTGAGGCTATTGAGATGGACTTGATATATTCAAGATACTGGAAAGGATCGGTGGTGTCCGGAGAATCAGTCGGATCGGTCGGATCTGCAAAGGGCTGCGGTTGGTTATGGGACAGATAAGAGACTTTGGGTTATCCACAGTCACCGAGAGAGGCATCAACCTTTCAGGCTTATCCCGACCTGGTTTCTTGGTGAAAAAAGAATCATTTGGTTATGGCTATGCCGCACTGTGTTACAATACGCCATGCAGATGAAGATTCCCGGGAAGTATTTTATTTTTAAAACTACTGTAGCTTTTTTATGATAGAAAGCCTTCATATTCAAGACTATGCCCTTATCCGGACTCTGAATATAGAGTTCGGGCCGGGCTTCAATGTTCTGACGGGAGAAACGGGCGCGGGCAAATCCATTGTCATCGGTGCTCTGGGTCTTGCCCTCGGAACCAGGGCGTCAGCTGAGGTGGTGCGGCGAGGCGCAGACAAAGCCGTCATCGAGGCTGTCTTCCGGCTGAATAAAGCATCCACAGCTCTGCAAACTCTTCTGGAAGAAAGTGAACTCGCCCTGGATGAAGGCGCCTTGATCCTGTCCCGCATTGTTTCCGCCGATGGGCGCAGCCGTGCGCTGATCAATGGACGACCCGTGACCATCTCACTGCTGGGAGAGATCGGCGACGAGCTGGTGGATCTCCACGGCCAGCACGAGCATCAGAGTCTTTTCCGCAGCGACTGTCAGTTGCGCCTTCTCGATGCTTTCGCCGGAACAACTGAGCAGGCTGAGACACTGGCAAAAAAAGTGAGCGAACGCAACCGTATCCGTCGCGAACTGGAAGCCTTACAAGCCACCAGCCGTGACCAGGCCCGACAGATCGACTTCATGCGTTTCGAAATTCAGGAGATCAACGAAGCTGCACTTATCCCTGATGAAGAGGAGGAGCTTCGCGAGAGACTCAAACGCATCACCCATGCGGAGGCGATCAGAGAATTGTCACAGGAAGCCTGCCAGCGCCTTTATGATGCCGAAGGCTCATCAGCCATTGACGCACTGGACGGGGCCAGCAATGCCCTGGACAAGATCAGGGAGGTATTGCCTGAATTCAAATGGGCTCTGGACGAACTGGCGGAGATCCGTGCCCGGGTCGAAAATGTGGCTGAAGAAATGAGGTGTCACAGCGAAGATCGGGATTTTGACCCGGAAGAAATCAACGTGATCAATGAACGGCTCAATCTGATCAATACCTTGAAAAGAAAATACGGGGCTCAGATTACTGACATTCTGGCGTACAGAGATAAAACAACGGCGGCTCTCTTTGAGTACGATCATCAAGATGAACGTCTGGAAGTGCTGCAGAAAGAAGAAACCGCTCTGTCGGCTGAGACGGAGAAAGAAGGAACAGCCCTTTCATCTGCACGGAAAAAAGCGGCCAGGCGCATGGACAAAGAAATTCAGGATGCCCTGCACAGGCTCGATATGCCCAATGCCCGCTTTGAGACAGATTTTGAAAGTATCAGTCTGGGCATGCAGGGTCAGGATCGCATTTCTTTTCTGCTGGCCGCCAATGCGGGAGAAAAGCCGAAGTCCCTCAGGCTGGTGGCATCCGGCGGTGAAGTATCACGGATCATGCTTGCCATTAAAGCCGTCTTCGCGAACCACGACCCCATTCCCACGCTGGTCTTCGATGAGATTGACGCGGGCATCGGAGGTGCCACTGCGCGACGTGTCTCCGATAAGATCCGCGCTCTGGCCGCATCACGACAACTTTTATGCATCACCCATTTGGCACAGATTGCCGCCCCTGCAGCGGCTCATTATAAAGTATTGAAAGAAGAGGAAAAAGGGGAATTCACGACAACACAAGTCATCAGAATGACCGGGGAAGAACGGGAAAAAGAAATGGCGCGTCTTCTGGATGGCTCCGTTTCTCCCGCCAGCCTGCGCCATGCCCGGGCACTGTTGAAAGAATTTCACTGAAAAGGATATGATAAGCCCTTGGTTTTACTACTCAGGAGAATATTATGAATCACGAATTTGCGAAACAAATGACGCAGCAACCGGAGGTTCCCGTCTGTCGCACCTGCGGTTTGACGAAGATCGGTGTCATGGGTTCAGCCGGCGGGAAAATGGATGAAGAGATTCTGGACCGCTGCCGCATTCTGGGCCAGGCCATTGCGGAAGAAGGCTGTGCCATCCTTACCGGCGGATGTCCGGGGCTGCCCCATGCGGCCATTGTGGGATGCAAGGAAAAGGGAGGTCTCACCATCGGCGTCTCCCCCGCTCTCAGTATTGAAGAACATGTGGAGCGCTATGAAAGTCCTCTGGACAACATTGACGTGATGATCTATACCGGCGCCGGGCTCATGGGCCGTGAAATTGTGGGTGTGCGCAGCTGCGACATCGTTGTCATTGTGGGCGGACGTTCCGGCACTCTGGGAGAATTCTCCATTGCCTATGACGAAGGGCGCATGATTGCTGTGCTGACCGGTACAGGAGGTGTGGCGGATCATATAAAGGACATTCTTCCCGTTATTGAAAAACCCACGGGCAGCCGTATCTTTTTTGATGATGATCCCCGGCGTCTGATCCAGCGCAGTGTGGCTTCTTTCCGAGCCGACCCGCCTGTGATCGCCCCGCGTGAAGCCGCCGGATGATGAGAGAATAAGGGAAGCCGCTTCGATCAGGAAGTGCTTCCCTCTTTCTTCGCTTCCAGTTCCATCCACTCATTATAAAGAGCACTTACCTGCGCTTCTGTTGCTTCAAGACAGGAGAGCACGGGTTGCGTCTCGTCAAAAGACCCTTCGAAAAAAGCAGGTGCATTGACTTCAGCCCGCAAGGCCTCCAGTTTTTCTTCGGCCTCGGCGATGATGGCTTCCATATTTTCCAGCCGTTTTTTCTCCTGATAACTGAGTGTTGCTCTTTTGGCTGGAATGGGAGCCGCTTTAGGATCCCCGGCTTTTTTCCGGATCAGCCGCTCTTCTTTCTCTTTCGTCTCCAGCCTCTCTTTGTAGAGCAGATAGTCTTCATAATTGCCTGCAATCTGAACGACCTGTCCTTTTCCCTCGAAGATGAGCATGTGTGTGCAAAGCCGGTTGAGCAGATACCGGTCATGGCTCACGATGAGCGCACAACCTTCAAAGGATTCGATGGTTTCCTCCAGAACACGAAGGGTATACAAATCAAGATCGTTTGTAGTCGCGTCCAGTATGGGGAATTTGCCGCCCTTCAATAATTTCTTGTCAAGATCATCCCTGCGTTTATCACCACCGGACAAACGGCCCACAGGCATATCCACACAACTTTTGTCGAAAAGAAAAGATTCCAGATAGGAAGGAACGTGAATACGCTGTCGGCCCACCTCCACATGGCGCTGTCCATCAGAGATGAATTGAAGAACCGTCAGCTCAGGGTCCATATCGGCCAGAGTCTGATCCACATAGAGGAATTCCGTTGTTGCACCCAGAAGAAGTTCACCCGACAGAGCTTGTTCTTTCCCCATGAGCACACGCAGGAGCGTGGATTTTCCGCAGCCGTTGGGGCCGACAATACCGATGCGCATCCCTTTTTGCATGTACAGTGAAAAGCGTTCAAAGAGCAGTTGATCCCCATAAGCCTGGGTCAACAAACGGGCCTCCAGAATATCCTTGCCCAGCCGTTCCGGCTCGGGGATGGCGAAGGCGAAGCGTTTATCAGCGGGAGGCGGTCCCTGGGCCGCAGCTTCCATAAGACGGCTTATACGGGCCTTTTGCTTCGTGCCTCTGGCCTGAGGCATTCTCTTATACCAGGCATATTCACGACGGATGATGGCAAGGCGGTTGGCTTCTGTTCGCTGCTGCTCCTCTTCCACGGAAGCCTTATACTCCAGGAAGCGCGCATAATTCCCCGGAAAACTCATGAGTGACCCGTGGTTGATCTCCACAATCCTGTTTGTGACCCGGTCCAGAAAATAACGGTCGTGGGTAACGAGGACACAGGCACCGCCATAATTTTCCAGATAATTTTCAATCCACTGAACACTGTCCGCGTCAATATGGTTTGTGGGTTCATCCAGGAGAAGCACATCGGGCTGTTCGAGAAGTGCTTTCGCCAGATTCACACGGCGCAATTCGCCACCGGAGAGACTCTCCATTTTACGATCCGCTTCAGGGAGATGAAGCTCTTCGGCCATGAGCTTGATTTCCAGTGCGGGATCCCATCTGTTGGCCACATCAAGCCGATGGTGTATCTCCAGGCTCTCCTGTTCCCATTGCTGATATTCATGGTTTCCGGGTGCGGCTGAGGCCATCTGTTCATTAAGCCAATTCCAGCGTTTCAACAGAGTCCGCCAGCTTTTCACAGCCTGGTCCAAGGCGTCACACACTGTCTGACCGGAAGGAAACGCAGGATCCTGTTCCAGAAAAGACACATGAATTCCCTGAGCCCGGGTAGTGAAGCCTTCGTCAGGCTCCACTTTTCCCGCCAAAATCTGCAGTAAAGTTGATTTGCCGGAACCATTGCGCCCGATGAGGCCGATACGGTCATTGTCGTGAATGGTCAGAGAAACAGAGTTGAGCACCTGCTGGGCACCGAAATACCGACTGACTTTTTGTGCGCTCAACAATACTTTTCCGGGATGAGACATGAAACTGGCTGAATCCTTGGCAATCCGGGGAGAGCTTCTGTTACAGGAGCGACGGCCTGCTCCCTTCCGAAGAGGCGGGCAAGCATGTCAGCTTCCTGATTAAAGGCGTGGGTACTATACTTCGGCTGCGGCTACACACTCGCGCATTTTCTGCAGACCGTCTCGGGAGACTTTTTCAGCCGGCTGCTCCCAGTACGCTCTGTGGAAGATTTCCAGAGAAAGGGCTTTGTCGTAGCCTGTTGCCTTGAGATCCTGCAGGATCTGGGTCAATGGCAGAATGCCGTCTCCGGGATAGAGTCGATGCTCATCGCCCTGTTCTTCCCGGGGCACATCGCCGGGCACATCATTCCAGTGGAAATTGGCAATGAGATTTCCCTGTACCTTGCTGATACCATCAAAACCGGAACCGCCCCGGAAGAGATGGAAGGTATCCATGATCAGGCAGGCATTGCGGTCGTTGGCATCGAGGGCAACAGCGGCCGCCTGACCGAAACGATGAACCCCTTTCATGAAACCGACAAATTCAAAGGCAACGGTGATGCCGTATTCTTCCCGGCCGATCTTCAATAATTCTTTATACTGTTTGGCACCATAGGCCAGATCGAAATCAGCACGGTCAGGGGCCGGAATGGCCGCCACATGCAGAGAGCCTACAGCGGCACACTGGCGCATTCTTTCGCAACTGACCTTCAGCGATTCCTGAAAATCTTCGGGCGTGGCGGGCATGGCATCCCAAAGGCCGATGACATTGGGAATGTAAAGACCCAGTTCCCGGATCTCTGCGCCCAGCTCTTTGAGGTCTCCCCCTTCCTGCTCATAGTTATTCAATTCATCGATCCAGGGCTCAATACCATCCCAACCGGCTTCCGCTGTGACCCGGATCTTTTCTTCCAGCGATGCGGGACGGATGGTGCTGGTATTCAATACGAGCGGCCAGGGGCTGACTCCCTCCTGATAGCGCTTTGCTTCTACAGGAGCGGCCTGGGCTGGAGAAGACAAAAGCCCTGCGCCCAGCAAAGCACCGCCAGCGGTGGCACTTGTCACGAAAAAATCACGTCTGTTCAAACTGAGTTTGGATTTCATGGATCAATCCTTTCTGAAGGAAATATATTTTGTATCAGACTGAAATGCCTGGAAGCGAGGGCTGTCTTTCCGGATCCAGTCTTCCTGAAACCAGCGTATTTTGTTCGGCCTGCTCCAGCATGGTCATTAAAAGTGTAGCATGCTGCAACGGGGCTCTTTCAAGAGATTCCGCATCCCTGTCAAAGGAAAAGCAGTGATGAAGCATCCCCGTGCGCGCTCTGTTCAGGGAAGAATTTCGGGACAGAGAGGCCAGTCCGGCTGTGTCCAGATGCATCTCCCCTCCTTCTCCCCGGAAGGTGATGCGCTCCTGAAGGCTTCGGGCTGTGGAAGTGATCAGTTCCACCTGCAAGGCCGAATCAAAAGACAGGGATGTGATGAAACTTTCATCTTTCAGCCCTTTTTCCGGATGAGCGATACTGTGGATGGTATGATGGCTTGTCAAGGAGTCCCGATCCGCAAGAGCAAGAAAGATATCAAGCCAGCGGCCATGCTCTTCTCTCACCGTCGCCGGGCTGCATCCACCACGGGAACAGTGAATTCTCCTTAATTTTCCCACGGCATTCGCCTGGAGATCGTTGCGCAGACTTTCTACAGCCAGACTCCCGGGACAAAGGAACATTGCCCTTCCCTGAGAGGGAAAAGTCAGGGCCGCACTCACGATTCCACTGTGTACCAAAAATTCTCTTCTTGAAATATCACTGGTCATTGTCATACTGTATCCATAAGATCGGTTACTGAAAAACAGGTGGCGATCCGGCCACTGGCGCTGTGAGGGACGTCAACCGCCTTCTCCAGAGTATTACTGTAACCGGTGACTGCACAGGGATACAAATGAAGGTCTGTCACATTGTGACAGAAGCACAGCAGTCCGACCCCTGAAAGTGCGAAGGGGTGGATATCACAGGGACCCGATCGGGCCGCAGCACAGTTCTGGAAACGGATTAATCATACGGTGAAAAAAACTTTTTTACATAGTCTCTGGCCGGCACTGAGTGCCCTTCTTCTTTGCTGGGCCTTTCCGCGTTTTCATTTTTACCCTCTGGGCTGGATCGCTCTGGTGCCCCTTTTGGCATACACCCGCGAAGGCACGATAAAAAAAACACTCCTCGCTTTCTTTATTTGCGGCTGGCTCTTTCACACCCTGTTGCTGCAATGGCTGTGGGCCAATATGTTCTGGGCCGGGGGCTGGGCTGTTTTCGGACAACAACTGCTGTGTTTCATTCTCAGCCTTTTCTGGCTGCTCCCGGCCGTGGCCTGGCATTATTTCCGAGCGAGTCAGGAACGCTATACAGCCGCTCTGGGCCTGGCCTGTCTCTGGGTGGGCATGGAATTGCTGCAGGCCCGTCTGTTTACGGGATTCGGCTGGGCTGCTCTGGGCTACAGTCAGGGTGCTGATCTGGCGCTGGCTCAGTTGGCCTCACTGGGCGGTGTATCACTGATTTCTTTTGCTCTGGTTTTTGTCAACGGGCTCATCGCTCTGGCCTGGTCCGGGAAAAAACATCGGTGGTGGCGCGTTGCACTTGTGCCGCTTTTCATTGCTCTTCTTCATCTGGGCGGCTTTTTCATGCTTCAGGAGGCTGACTATGAATCGCAGCCATTCAATGCGGGAATTATCCAGCCCAATTTCTCTCAGGAAATGAAATGGGATTCCGAGTATTATACGGAAATGCTGCAAAAAACAGGGATATTGACACAATCCCTGGCCGCACACAAAGCGGTGGATCTCGTTGTGTGGCCGGAAGCAGTGGTAACGGTAGACTATAAAATTCCGCTTTTTCATAATGCCCTTTCGGATATTGCCGTGGCTGCAGAATCTTATATTTTTACCGGAGCCGTACGGGAGGATTCCACTACAGGAAAAAGTTACAATTCCAGTGTTCTCTTCACTCCTGAAGGACGGGAAGCGGGGTACTACGACAAAATGCGTCTGGCCGCCTTTGGTGAATACATTCCCTTTGAAAGTTATCTGCCCTTTATCGGCCGGATCGCTTTCAGCGGCATTTCTCCGGGAGAGGAACAAAAGATTTTCTCCGTAAAAGACAGAAAACTGGCACCGCTCATCTGTTTTGAAGTACTGTTCGGCTCCATGGCGGAAGAATTGCGCCAGAAAGGAGCCGATATCCTGGTTGTCGTCACCAATCTGGCCTGGTTCGGGAACACATCGGCCATTCCTCAGGAATTGGAAATTGCCCGCATGCGCGCCATAGAAACAGGCCTGCCTCTGCTTCACAGTGCGAATACGGGTGTATCGGGAACTTTTGATCCTTACGGACGCTTTTACACCGTTCACCATACAGTGGATCCCCGAGGCGCATTGCTGGACTGGACAGAAAAGACAAAACCGAATCAGGTGGTGATGCGACGTTTTGTGGACGCTTTTCCCGTGGCTGCACCGGCCCGACGCCTGTTGCCTATGGGGCCTGCATTGCTTCCCTGGTTTCTTTTCGCTCTGGGTATTCTTCTCGCCCTCTGGACAGTATTCAAAAACAGTGCTCTCTTTGCTGAGCTGGAAGGTGTGGAAGAAAAAGAGCCGGCCAAACCTCGCAAAAAGGCCGCAGCGAAAAAGGCCGCAGCAAAAAAAGCTGCAAAGGCACCGGCCAAGGAAAAGACTGCAGCGAAAAAGAAAAGTACAGCGAAAAAATCCGAAGACAAATAAACCCCCTCGGCCACACTGGAATGCATGATCATGAAAAAAGCTGAGATCCTCTCTCTGTTGAAATCGGTGGATCCCACTGATCCACAGCCTATTTACAGCCAGATCATCCGCCTCATCAGCCTCGCACTGGCTGCAGGAAACTTACAGCCCGGCGACCGGCTCCCCTCCACCCGGGACCTTGCCCGGGCACTGAAGATCAATCTGAATACCAGCGCCAGAACCTATAGGGATATGGCTGCGCAAGGGCTTATAGTTGCCCGGCGGGGCGTGGGGATGTTCATCGCTGACGAGGCTCCGGGCCGAGGAAAGGAAAAAGCACGGAAAGCCATAGACGGCTCTCTGCGGAAATCTGTGACAGAAGCCCGGAAGATGGGTCTCACGGACAAGGAAATCATGCTTCGCGTACAGGGCTTTCTGGCGGAATACGGACAGGACGGTCACGATGGAGTCTTTTGATTTATCCGAAAATCTCCGGGTGCTTCCCGATGTCTGGGATGAATCCGGATCTTTGAAAATTCTGAAGGAGTCCTGGACGGAGGCCTTTCCTCCCGCCTCTTTACCGGATGAAAATACAGCCTTCGTCATCAGTGTTGCAGTTCCTCCCTTTAAAACAATTCAAAAGTCCCCGGTCTACAACAGTATGCCGGCAAGACAACGAAGACATCTGGCCAACTATTCCGATGATCGCACGCGTCGCCACAAGTGTATGGCTCATCTCCTCCGTCGGAAGATACAAGAGCATTTCCCGGATTCCAGTTGGAAGTTGAGTACCAGCCATAGCGGGAACTGGATTCTGGTCGCCTGTGCGCTGACGCCTGTGGGAGTGGATATGCAACAAATCAGGGATCCGCATAACTATCTGGCTGTGACAACAAAACTTTTTTCTCCGGACACCCAGAAAGCACTGGTAGAGCTGGATCATGATCCGGAGATGCGATCTTTGTTTTTCACCTGGAGCTGGACAGCACTGGAAGCACAATTCAAACTGGAGGAAGGAGAGCTGTTGCTTCCTTTTTTAAAAGATATCGCTGAGGACAGCAAGACTTGGGAAAGAAAAGTGCATCTGCATCATTTCCGGGTTGATGATAAACATCTGGCTTGCCTCGCCCGGGCCCGGAAGGCTCCCCCACCCCTCTTGTACCGTTTCAGCTCTGACGATATCTTGAATCCGGTATAAACAGCGGAGTCAAGACAAAAGATCGGGGAGAAAACATTTCAACAAGTCAACAGGGCTGTCCATAAACCGGACGGCCCGACCGCTTTGCAGACGTTCTTTGCCGTGCCAGCCCCATCCCACGCCTACAGGCAAAGCACCGGCACGGCGGGCCTCCAGCATGTCTCCCCGTGTATCACCGATATAACAGGCTTCATGTGCGGGGAAAAGGCGCCGGGCTTTCCGTATTCTTTTGATCTTGCTCGGCTCAATATCGCTTCCGATAGCATCATAAACCATGTGAAGTTTGTGAGTTTCCACAAAATTCCGTACCACCGCCGTCGCATTGGAGGTGATGATGAGGGTGGGATAATGGCGGCTCAGCTGAGCCAGAATGGACGGCATTTCCGGAAAGGGGCTGATGCGTGCATTGGCCTTTTCCATCTGAGGCATGAAATCCGTCGCCAGTTTTTTGAGTTGTCTGATGTTGAAACCGGCACGGAGCGCCTGAACCAGGAGATTTCTATCGAAGAGTTTCAGGAACTCCTCCCGTGAATTGAGCTTGTCATAACCCATGAGAGCGCAGGCCTTTTGAAACTCCTCGAAATAGACCTGAAAAGAATCGGCGATGACACCATCATAATCAAAGAGGAGGAGCGGCATCTTTTTTCCGGGCGTTTTACTCATCAGCAACACCTCCCAGAAGTTCATCGAGCTGGGGACTGTCGATAATTTTATATTTGTACCCCTGCTCCGTCAGAAACATCTGACGTTTCAGAGCAAAATCCTGATCACAGGTGTCTTTGCTCACCAGAGAATAGAAACAGGCATTGGGCGATGCGGTCTGTTTGGGTCGGAGAATACGGCCCAGCCGCTGGGCTTCTTCCTGACGGGATCCGAAAGTACCGCTCACCTGAATCGCCACATTCGCATCGGGCAGATCAATGGCGAAGTTGGCCACTTTGGAGACAATGATCAATTTGATCTCGCCATTGCGGAAGGCGCCATAGAGTTCCTGTCTTTTCGTGACCGGAGTCTGACCCGTAATGATAGGCGCCTGAAAATGTCTGGCGATCTCTTTGAGCTGGCTGATATACTGACCGATGACCAGAATATTGTCCTCTTTATGGTGCTCAATGAGGCGTTCACAGACCTCCACCTTGGCATTATTGGTGGAAGCGATTCGAAACTTTTTCCTTTTCTGCGCCACGGCATATTCAAACTTCAAGGTCTGCGAGAGGGGCACACGTATCTCAGCGCAACTGGCTTCGGCGATCCAGCCTTGTCTCTCCAGTACTTTCCAGGGCACATCATACTTCTTGGGCCCGATGAGACTGAAAACCTCCTCTTCCTGACCGTCTTCTCTCACGAGAGTTGCCGTGAGGCCCAGCCGGCGTTTGGCCTGGATGGAGGCCGTCGCCCGGAACACAGGGGCCGGGAGGGTATGCACTTCGTCATAAATCACCAGTCCCCAGAGTGCTTTGTCAAAAAGATCAAAGTGGATGAAGGGGCTGTTTTTTGTTTTGCGATAGGTGAGCACCTGATAGGTGGCGATGGTGACAGGCCTGATCTCTTTCTGATCACCGCTGTACTCACCGATATCCTCTTCGCGCAGTGTCGTTTTGTCCAGCAGTTCATTCTTCCATTGTCGCAGTGCCACCGTGTTGGTTGCGAGAATGAGAGTATGGCTCTTCACAGCTGTGAGGGCGCCTATGGCCACAATGGTCTTTCCCGCACCACAGGGAAGAACGATGACACCGCTCCCCCCTTTGTTGGATCCGTTCAGATAAAAAGCGTCCACCGATTCTTTTTGATAATGGCGGAGTTGGAAAGGATGGCCGGAGAGAGAAATGTCGCGAATGGCCACCTCCAGCGGAGCACCATCGGCATATCCGGCCAGATCTTCCACGGGAAAACCAATTTTGATGAGGGCGGATTTGATATTACCACGGTTTTCCGCTTTGACCAGTAGAGTATGGTTCGCTTCCACACCGCTGACATAGTCTTTCACTGAGCGATGGCTCAACAGTTCTCGGATGAGCAGAGGGTGATCAGCCGTGAGAGCCAGTCCGCCATCTTCGCAGCGATAGAGCCTGACACGGCCATAACGCGACATCTGATCCTGAATATCGGCCAGAATATTTTGCGGTATCTCATAGCGGCTGTACTTCTCCAGCAAAGCGATGACTTCGTCAACGGTCATGCCGAGAGACGCGGCATTCCACAGGGAGAGCGAACTGAGCCTGTAGGTATGGATATGTTCCGGCGACTTGACAAGCTCGGCGAAACTGGCCAGGGCATCGCGGGCCTCTTCAAAGCAGGGGCCATCCGTTTCCAGCAGGATCGAGCGATCCGATTGTACGATGACAGGTTTTTCTTGATAGCGTATCATGGGGTTATTCACGTATGATTCAATCTGTTGGCATGCAGGTTAAAGAAGTGGCGCCTGACTCTGGAGGCGGGTCTGTCAGTGGGAAGTACAGCCGGGCGGGTTCACCGGCACCAGCCTCAGTGCACCTCGGCCAATGAGGGATCATAATCCCAGCTCTTTCCGGGATAGGGATGCTCCGGGATGGCGTCCAGTTGCCCGTCTTCCACCAGTCCTTCCAGAGTATGGGGATAGGCGTTGTGCGTGGCATGGTATACGTCCAGAGCATTGATCAGAATATTTCTGGCCCGGATCACCTCATCTTCCAGCAGGGTTGTATTATATGCCCGGCCTTCGTCTCCCAGAAAAAATTCACCGCCCAGCCCGTCTTCTGGCAGATAGGGAATCAGCCCGGCTTCAAGCAAATCTTCCAGAGAGCTCGGGTATTGTCCTTTTTCCTGGTAATACAGGCGGCTCTGTCTGTTCAATATTTCTGTAATCTTTTTCAGTTCAATTTCTTCCAGCTTTCTTTTGCCCAGCTCACTGAGAAAGCTGTCGTGGCTGGCGGCCATTTCCACCCACATATCCTGCTCCACTTCGAGAAGATTGAATTCATCCTGAAGCTTTGCCGTAAGATTCACGATACCGCCAGGAGCGTGGCCTGTGGAAGTGGCCAGACTCAAGAGCTGGGTGGCCATGTAGCGTGAATTCTCTTCTTCGCGCTTGTTCAACAGATAGACCATGGCCGCCTCATAAGGCAGCGACCAGGCATGAGGATTCACTTTCACGCCTTCATAAGCCAGATTGAGACTGGCGTCCGGATCGGCCCTGAGAGCGGCGAGAAACATGACGCCGAAGCGGTATACATCCACAAAATAGGGATCGAGGCGGGTCGCCGTAATCAGCATGTGTTCCAGCCATTTGAAGACCCGCTTGCCCCGGTGTTCATGGGCCGTGTACTGGATGCAATGGAGCCAGATCAAATCGGCAATGACAGTGTTCAATCCGGCTGTGAAATAACTCAACAGTTTTTCATTGGGAAGGTAAAGCAGTTCTTCATTGTCGCGGTCTTTGCGCTTGCCATCGGCCAGCTGCAAGAAAATCGTCGCCGTGCCGAAGCAGAGGGAAAGCACGAGAAGAAAGCTTATAATACGAATGGGGCGGCTCATACATCGCGCCTCTCAAAAGCCAGGCAGGCCAGAATCAATAACAGCACAGTCCAACTCAGACTGTAGCAGAAGGTATAACAGACATAAGACCAGGTGACAGGTACCATATTCGCCGCTTCAGACTGGATATTGAAAAGATTCAGATTGGGAACCACATAATAGAGGATCTCCAGAACCTGCTTGGAAAGGGTATCTTTAAACTGAGGCGGAAGATCACGGAAAACATCGGTTGCATGACCGCCCACATAAAATGAAAAGACTATGATTGCTCCCAGAATTGGAGAAACGAGGCTGGACAATAAAATGGCGAAAGCGGTGATGAGAAGCAGCTTCATATAAATCAGCACAATGGCCTGTATCCAGATCACACCCAGGTTGGCTCCTGAAATTTTCAGGTAGAGTGTGGAACCGGCCGCCATAATGAACAGCGATACGGCCAGCAGGCTCATCAGTCCCAGATATTTGCCGACAATGAATTCATGGCGTTTCATGGGTTGCGCCAGGATGGTATAGAGTGTTTTCTTGTCTATCTCTTTGTACACCAGCGTGGCACCCACAAAAATGGCGATGAGCGCTCCGAATACGGACATGGCCGCCAGAGAAATATCCTTGATGATTTTGATGCTCTGACCGATACTGATCCAACCCAGTACTTTGGAGCCCAGAATGGTGGACAGGGCGAAGAAAAGAAGGACATACAGAACTTTATCCCGAACGGATTCAGTGAAGGTATTGCGGGCAATGGTGATGATTCTATTCATGGGACTCAGTCTCCTTCGCAGCCGATTTCGTTTCTTTTCTCCCAGAGGAAGGATCCCGCTGCTCCAGTTTGGTGAAGAAGTCTTCCAAGGACTCCAGAACAGGAACCATGGAGAGTAAGATGCCTCCCTGTTGTTGAATTTCAGTGATGAGGCCAGCACTCTGGTCCACATCCGGGACGAGAAAGCGAATCCGCCCTTCCTCATCGGCTGTGCCCTTCATGCCACGGGCCGCCAGAGCATTTAAAGCTTCCCCCTTCAGACCGGTACAGCACAGTTCAATGGCTTTTTCACCGTCGCCACTCAAGTCTTCAATACGCCCGCTGGCCGCCAGTTTCCCTGAGACGAGAATGGCGACGCGGTCGGAAATTTCTTCCACATCAGAGAGGATATGAGAGCTGAAAAAGACAGTTTTGCCTTCGCTGCGAAGTCGGAGCATGAGCTCGCGAACCATGCGCCGACCGTGAGGATCCAAGCCGCTCATGGGCTCATCCAGAATCAGCAACGGCGGATCGCCAATGAGCGACACAGCCAGACCGACACGTTGACGCATGCCTTTGGAAAAGCCACGGATACGTCTGTCTGCAAACTCGTCCAGATCCAACATCTCGGAAATACGGAGCCATTCCGATTTACGCCGGCTCTTTTCCACGCCGCGAAGCTCCGCGTAAAACTCCAGGCTTTCTCTGGGCGTCAGATACTCATAAAAATAGGGGTGTTCGGGAAGATAGCCTATATGAGCGCGGGCATCGGGAAGGCGTGAATCTTTCCCGAATATTTCTGCTCCGCCACGGCTCGCCCGGATCAGTCCCGTCAGCAACTTGATGGCTGTCGTCTTTCCTGCTCCATTTCTTCCCAGAAAACCGAAGATTTCGTTCTCACCCACCTCCATGTTCAGGCCGGAGAGAGAATGAACGGTCGCTTTGCCCAGTTGCTTGTAGCTCTTGCTCAAATCAGTGGTTACTATGGCCGCCATGGGTTTTCGCTACTCCTCTGTCTCATCTTCAACAGATACTCCATCATCATTGTTTTTCTGCTTGGGTTTTCGTCCCCGTTTACGAGGGATCAAACTCCGATTATATTGTTTTTCGAGGCCAAGAAGAAACTCCAGAGTGCCCCAGGGACGGCCCGTACGGGTATACATCTGAAGCTGTTCTTCCAGTGCCTCGGCCTGTGTACTTTCCTTCAGAAAAGAAGGCCAGTTGTCACGCATATCGGGAGGCGGAAAGCTTTTTTCCAGGAAAGGATGCTCCTCCCGGCTGCTGTGGGCGGCCGCACTGGACCACTCATATTTTTCGGCCCTGTCCACCAGCCCCAGATGCGCCGGGTGACATTCCACCAGACGAACAGCCGTCATCACAAGCAGATCATCAACGACACAACTTTGAAAACGACCACGCCAGAGTGTACCGCTATGATCATAGGTCAAATTATAATAGGCGGAGTAGAAAGCATGCACATCGCGAATCATGGAGCTCAGGGCCTCTTCGTCGCGAGGAACCACAACGAGATGAATGCTGTGGGGTAGAATACAGTAGGCCCAGATGGACACTCCTTTTTCCAGGGCATGCTCCGCCAGAAGACTGAGGTATTTTTTATAATCTCCGTCGGAACGAAAAACAGGGGCGTCCAGAGAACTGTGTTGTTCCACATGGTGTACAAAACCGGGAACAATAAAACGAGCCATACGAGCCACGGGTATAGGTCTCCTTGGTCAGTCCATCCCTTTCAGGCGGACAGTGCCTTGTGCATTCAGATCGGACGCTTGTAAATCAGTTCATTGCCTTTGTAAGGATCCACAATCGTAATGCCTTCTACATTGAAAAGGGCTGTCACAGGTGCGCCTTTGCCTTCTTCCAGATAAGCATGATTGCGCATCATCACTTCACGGGCCGCATGGACTATGAGGACGGAGAGGCGTCCTTCCTCCGCATTGGGATACTCATCAGCCAGTTCTTCCGGACTTTTGCCAAGAAACTTCACTTGTGCGATTTTTTCGATACAAACAGTGATACTGTCCACGCCATAGCCACAATAGGCCTGACTGTTGTCAGGTCGTTTCACATTGCGGGTCATATGCACATTGGCTGTCTTCATGCCTTCCTTTTCGGACACGAAGCGCAGGCCTCTGTATTGCGTATCCGATTCAACAAGACCATGAGTCCCGAAAATGCGGCTTTCCTGGTTCACGGGTCCTTCAAAGGAATCCGGAAGAATCCAGTTGTTATGAAAGTCGATACTCATGCCGTTATCAAATTGAATTTTCACCTGGACCGCATCAAAAGCATCCATGTTATATTCCTGGCGAAGCTTTTTCTTCTGGCCTACAGCATGGAGGGATACAGGTTTCACACCCATCATGGCGATGAACAGATCAGTCCAGTGACAGCCCACATAACTGAAAGGATCGCTTTTTTCAGCCCAGCCTTTGAATACTTCCGTGGACACGGCCAGAGGTTCTTCCAGAAGAGCCACGCCGTAAAGAGGCTCCCCGATTTTTTCCAGCAAGTCATCACGGATCCGCAGGTGATCGGGGTCATAACGCTTGTGCATGTCCACACCGACGATACGTCCCGATTTTTTCGCAGCGGCGATGATGGCATCCGCCTCTTCCGCATCTAGAGCCATGGGCTTTTCCATGATCACATGGGCACCGGCCTCCAGAGCAGCCAGAGCCGGAGCCGTGTGAAGATGGTCCGGTGTGGCAATGGCAAGCACATCCAGATCAGGGAAATCCCGGAGAATATCCACCCAGGGTTCTTCTCCGTGGTAAATGGCGAAGTCCAGACCCATCTTTTGAAATTCCGCAAGCCGTGCTTTTGCTGAAGCTTCCGTACGGGTTCCCAAAGCCACGAAATCGATTTCGATATCGCCCAGAGCACGGGCACTGCAATCCAGACCCAGACGACCCAGCCAGGGCAACAAGCCATATCGGGCAAACTGGCAATAAGCGCGCATATGCACATCACCGCCAAACATACCGGCACCAACCAGAGCAATGGATAAACGTTTTTTCAATGAAATACCTTTCTATGGTGTCGCTTTGCACAAGCCTGTGATAAGGCTTTGGAACAGCCTGTCCCTGAATAGTTTATATTTTAACATAGACTGACTCAAAAGGCGTTATGAGGGGCAAGGAGCGAGGGCAAGGGACGGGGATGAGGGGCGATGAACGAGGAACGAGGGCAGGTAGGGGCACGGCATGCCGTGCCCAATTAGTCCAACTCGGTCCATTCTGTCCACTAACTCATAATAAATGTCCTGACCTCAACCCGAGCCTCTCCCACATCCGTCCGATCCGACCGACTCTGTGAGATCGTTATAACCTCAATGTCTTTGTAAAGATCCAGAGGCTCGCCCCCGCCGTCTTCCCGGTTTTTCCGCGCGAAGGACGAGGAGCGAGGGCAGGTAGGGGCACGGCATGCCGTGCCCAATTGGTCCAACTCGGTCCATTCTGTCCACTAACTCATCATAAATGTCCTGACCCCAACCCGAGCCTCTCCCACATCCGTCCGATCCGACCGATCCGTCCGATCCGACCGACTCTGAGAGATCTTTATAACCTCAATGTCTTTGTAAAGATCCAGAGGCTCGCCCCGCCGTCCACTTGGCGCACAGCCCTCTGGCAAAAGCAATTTCTTCTTCCTTCCCGGATTTGCTATGATTCCATTATTGCGTACTGCACACAACCACAGACCTTATTAAAAAAGGACAGCCCCCATGAAAAGTCAATTACTCGATGCCCTTCAATTGCAGTTCAAGCCTGTTTCATTGCTCTGGCAGGATGAGAAACCGGAAAAGGCTTTGGAATTCAAAGAAGGGAAATGGGGCTGTCTCATGTTTCACCTCGTAACGGCTGCCAAGGGTCGTGTCGCAGCCATATCCCGGTCAAGTTATGGCTGTCCCGGTGGAGGCGTGGGCATGGGTCTGGGGAATTGTTATGAACAGTTTCCCGGAGGCAAAGACGCTTTTTTTCGTTTCCTCTCTGAGGGCAACAAAGACATCCCCGGTGCTGATATGATCGCCACGGCCATGACAGAGGCGGGTAATAAAGCCATGGCCCGGGAGTATCTTTCAGGGGAACGTTATCTGAAAGATGCCGATGCCGCGCGCCGCTTTGTGGAGTATCTGGGTCCCCGCGAAATTCCCGCAGAGTACGTCGTCCTTCGCCCCCTGGAAGAGGGAGACCTGGACAATCCGCAGGTACAAAGCATCACGCTCTTTGTCAATCCGGATCAATTGTCCGCTCTCACGGTACTCAGTCATTATGAGCATCCCGATAAGGAGCGTGTGATCGTACCCTTCGCCGCCGGCTGCCAGGCGGCGGGTATCGCCCTCTACAATGAACAGAAACGGGAATTCCCCCGGGCCATTGTGGGTATGATTGATATATCCGCACGAATCAATGTGCGCCACCTGCTTCCGAAGGACATGCTTTCTTTCTCTCTGACCCCGGCCATGTTCAAAGAACTGGAATCCAATGTGGAAGGTTGTTTTCTTCAGCGGGATAATTGGCGTCAGTTGATGACAGAGAAAAAATAAACCGGGGAAGAAATTATTTTTTCTGTTTCCGCAGATTTTCGATGGTTTTTTCGTATTCGGCACGCTTGGGATAGGTCTTGGCGTTCCCCTGACTTTCCAGTTTTTCAAGCAATTCACGCTGGGGCCTGGAGAGCTTCTGGGGTGTTTCCACGTGGATCAGAACAAATTGATCACCCTGGCGGAATCCGTGCATGGCGAGATATCCATGGCCGCGAAGGCGTAGTTTCGCCCCTGACTGGGTACCGGGGGGCACCTTCAAATCGCCCATGCCTGTAAGGGTCGGCACACGGATTGTGGCACCCAGAGCGGCTTGCGTGAACGAAATAGTGGCCGTGCAATACACGTCTTCGTTCACCCGTTCGAAAAAAGGATGGGGCGCAATTTTGATACGGATATAGAGGTCACCTCGTGGTCCTCCGCGAAGCCCCGCTTCGCCTTCGCCTGCAAGACGCAGACGCATGCCCGTATCCACTCCGGCGGGAATATTGACGCTCACGTCCCGCTTGGAGCGCACCTGCCCCTTCCCCTTACAGGTCTGGCAGGGTTTGGCGATGAACAGCCCTGTTCCTGAACAGCGGGCGCAGGGACGGCTCATACTGAAAAAGCCCTGAGAGCTGCGTACCTGTCCAGTGCCCTGACAGTCGGGACAGGTCTCGGGCCTGCTGCCTCTGGCTGCTCCGCTTCCATTACAATCCGAACAGTTTTCTTTTCGGGCGAAGCTGATCTTTTTGCTGAGGGGCTTGACCACCTCTTCCATGGTCAGAAGCAGTTCGTATTCCAGATCATGTCCGGGCTGAGGACGGTTGGCCCGTTGCCGACCGCCCTGCTGCCCGAAAAGCATATCAAAAATATCACCGAAACCACCGCCGAAGCCGCCTTCAAAGCCACCACCGAAGCCGCCCTCAAAGCCTCCGAAGGGCTGACCGTCCGCAGTGCCGAAGCGATCGTACTGCTGCCGTTTTTCAGGGTTTTTCAACACATCATAGGCCGCATTGATCTCTTTGAGCTTATCTTCCGCTTCCTTGTCTCCCCCTGTTTTATCAGGGTGATACTTGTGGGCAAGCTTCAGATAGGCCTTGCGGATTTCTTCCTGGCTGGCCGTGGCGGGCACACCCAGGATTTCATATAAGTCTTTTGCAGCAGGCATGGCTATGACTTTCCTGCACGAGGTTCTTTCCCATGGTCGGGATTGATCAAATCATCTCAAAGAAGGCAACACTGACTGACTCAGTTGTTGCTGCTTTCATCGTCATCCAACACGGTGAAATCCGCATCGGTGGAGTCTGTATTTGCTCCGGCATCTTCAGGGCGCACATATTCGGCGCCGGGACCGGCTGCATCACCGGCCGCTTCCTGCGCCTGTGCGGCATCTTTATACAGGATTTCAGCCAGTTTATGAGCAGCCGTATTCACATTTTCCAAAGCTGATTCAATGGCGGCAACATCGTCGCCTTTCAAGGCTTCTCGCAGCGTATTGAGCGCATCTTCAAGATTCTGTTTATCCTGTGCCTCAAGTTTGTCGCCGTGTTCTTTCAGGCTCTTTTCCGTGGAGTAGAGCATGGCATCGCCATTGTTACGCACTTCAACGACTTTACGCCGTTCTTTATCTTCTTCGGCATGTTGTTCAGCTTCGCGCATCATCTTGTCGATTTCTTCTTCCGACAGACCACTGGACGCTTCAATGCGGATGGCATGCTCTTTGCCCGTACCCAGATCTTTGGCCGAGACGTTCACAATGCCGTTCGCGTCAATATCAAAAGACACTTCAATCTGCGGAATGCCACGGGGTGCGGGAGGAATCCCGATGAGGTCAAATTTGCCCAGCGTGCGGTTGTCTGCGGCCATTTCACGTTCGCCCTGAAGGACATGAATCGTCACGGCGTTCTGGTTGTCAGCGGCCGTGGAGAAGGTCTGGCGTTTTGTCACGGGAATGGTTGTATTCCGCTCGATCAGTTTCGTGGTGACACCGCCCAGAGTTTCAATACCGAGGGACAGGGGGGTCACGTCCAGGAGCAACACGTCTTTCACATCGCCGGAAAGTACGCCAGCCTGAATGGCCGCGCCCAAGGCCACGACTTCGTCAGGATTCACACCGCGGTGGGGTTCTTTATTGAAAACCTCTTTCACAATGCGTCCCACGGCGGGCATACGGGTCATACCGCCCACGAGGATCACTTCATTGATCTCTGCGGAGGACAGGCCCGCATCTTCGAGAGCACGGTAACAGGGGTTTTTGGTACGCTGCAACAGTGCATCACAGAGCTGTTCGAGTTTGGCTCGACTCAGGGTATAGTTCAGATGTTTGGGCCCGGCCTGGTCAGCAGTGATAAAGGGCAGATTCACATCGGTGGTCGTAGCGCTGGACAACTCACATTTGGCCTTTTCAGCCGCTTCTTTCAGGCGTTGCAGAGCCATGGGGTCTTTGCGCAGATCAATGCCCTGGTCCCGCAGAAATTCTTCCGCCAGCCAGTCGATCACTTTCTGGTCAAAGTCATCACCACCGAGATGGGTGTCACCGTTGGTGCTGAGCACTTCAAAGCTGTCATCGCCGATGGAGAGCACAGAGACGTCGAAAGTACCGCCGCCCAGATCATAGACAACGACTTTTTCGTCTTTTTTCTTTTCCATGCCATAGGCCAGCGCGGCTGCTGTGGGCTCGTTGATGATACGCAGTACTTCAAGCCCCGCAATACGCCCGGCGTCTTTTGTAGCCTGACGCTGTGAATCATTGAAGTAGGCCGGGACGGTTATCACAGCCTGGGTCACTGTCTCGCCCAGATAGGCTTCGGCTGTTTCTTTCATTTTCTGGAGGATCATGGCCGAAATTTCAGGGGGACGATAGGATTTACTCTGAATGCTGACCTCCAGATCGCCTGATGAACTGGAAGCGATGCTGAAGGGGACAATCTTTTCTTCTTCTTTCACTTCATTGTGTCGCCGCCCCATAAAGCGCTTGATGCTGAAAATTGTATTTTGTGGGTTTGTCACAGCCTGCCGCTTGGCAACAGCACCGACAAGCCGTTCGCCCTCTTTGTTGAAGGCTACGACGGAGGGGGTGGTGCGATTGCCTTCCGCATTGGTAATGACAACGGATTCTCCGCCTTCCATGACGGCAACACATGAGTTTGTCGTACCCAGGTCTATTCCGATAACTTTACCCATAGTTTATCTCTCCTTCAGATGTGTAGCAGCACACGATCATTTCTCATCTTCTTCTGTTTCAGAAAACACTGTTTCATTTATCGTATCGTCAGAATCAGCCTCTCCCTCATCAGAGACACTGTCTTCCAATTCACAACTTACAATCACCTTGGCCGGACGTAACAGAACGTCCCTGAGCAGATAGCCCCGCTCATATTCTTCCATGACAGTGCCCGGACTGCAATCAGCCGGTGTCATGGCCAGGGCCTCATGATAATTGGGATCAAATTCGGCACCTTTGGCTTCAATGGCTGTGAGTCCCTCGGCACCCAACACTTCAAGCAGTTGTTTCCGGACCATGAGAATACCTTCTGTAAGGGGATTCTCCTCAGCTGCATGAGCCAGAGCACGTTCCATATTGTCAAGAACAGGCAGGAGAGCCCGCACCAGATTGATGGAAGCCGTCGCACGGAGCTGCTCCATGTCGCGGAAATTGCGTTTCTTATAGTTGTCAAAATCGGCCCGGGCACGCAAGAGCTGGTCCATGAGCCCATCACGCTCCAGCACGGCTGCTTCAAGCGCTTTCTGCAGGCTCTCCAACTCGGTGTCCTCAGCAGCAGGCTCCTCTATAATCACTTCAGGAGTCTCCTGCACTTCTTCGAGAATTTTTGCCGCCTGCTCTTCAGCTGCTTTACGTTCCAACATTTTTTCGAATTCTGTTTTATCCATGGAATCACTCATCTGTTAACAGGATTTCTTTAAACTTCCAGGCTCTGTCAACGCATGAGCCGGGTTAAAAAACGACCGACCACCTCGGAAGTATGCTGTACGATAGCCGTCAGCTTCGAATAGGGCATACGCCGGGGACCCAGAATACCGATAAGCCCCACCGGTTTACCATCAACATGATAGGGCGCAGCCACCACACCGATATCTTCCACACCGACAGTATCGTCTTTTTCCTGACTGATAAATACTGCAGGGCCGCCATCTTCGGACACAGCCTTGCGAAGAAGCGAAATCAGCCGGTCATGCTCGTCCAGGAGTCCGAACACTTCACGGGCCTGATCAATACTCTGAAATTCAGGCTGTTCAAATAGCTGAACAGCACCTTCCAAAAAAAGGCGACGTCCCCGGCGCTGAGGCATCGTATCCAGAATATCCAGTACGCTGTGGGCGAGATCACGCTGCTCAGCGAGTTCGTCGCCCAGTCGGCCGCGAATCGCCCCGGAAAGGGTGCCCAGGGTCATCCCCTGAAAATTACAATTCAAAAAATTACTCAAGGAGCTCAGCTGATCCTGGCCGGCCGAGGCTTTTACCGTCGTGGGCAGGGTATGGACGGAACCGAAGTTGTCAACAATCAGAACCGCAACACGGTCATCACTGATGCGCATCAACTCAAAACGCTGAACTTTCGCCTGCTCCATATCCAGCGCTTCAACCAGCCCCGCCTGATGGGAGACCAGAGCAAGCAGCTGGCTCGTGTGACGGAGAACACCGTCCACATCGCTGAGCTGTCTTTTAAACTCATCGTCTATACGCCGACGCTCGGACTGAGTCAAACGCTGTACCTTCATCAGATAATCAACATAATAACGATATCCGGCATCGGTGGGGATCCGGCCCGAACTGGTGTGTACCTGCTGCAGGTAGCCCTGCTCTTCAAGATCAGCCATGACATTGCGCACTGTGGCTGCACTCAAATTCAAGCCAAAACGCTTCACGACGGTACGGGAACCGACAGGCTCCGCATGGGCCACATAACTGTTGATGACCGCTTGCAGAATCACCTGTTCACGCTCATTGAGCGATACAGGCGGTTTCATACGTCCTTTTCCGGCTTTCATTTGTCACTCCTGTGGCCTGTTAGCACTCATTCAAGGAGAGTGCTAACAGGATAAGTGTATCATATAAAGCCGGCCACGTCAAGAAATCATAAAATCAGCCGACTTATGCAGAAGTGCATGGCCCCAGCCAAATGAAGCTTTTGATTTAACTGCGATGAGCTCGAAGAAATAGCACGGACACAACGGCCCCTGGAACCACAGATGCGCAGTGATAAACACTGATTTCCAAAGAGTAACAGCTGCGTCCCTTCGACATCCGTCCGATCCGACTGATCCGACCGATTTCCCGGAGACCATTAATCCCTTCAAGCCTCTTATTTACCCCAAGACATACCCCGCCTCCGTCATACCGGTTTTTTGGCGACCCGGCCCCTTCGTCCCACCACAACGCAAAAAAGACCGGTATCCAGATTGGGAAGACTGTGAGGGGTATGACCGCCCTTTTCAGTGTTGTATGTCGCCTTTACGTTATTCTTTCTTCTCGACACTGTCAGAAAACCGTCTGGTACTTACCTGGGAACGCCAATTTCCACATTGGCACACATCGCGGCAAAGACGGTGTTTTTTTTGTAGAACCTTGGCGCGACGCAAGAACTTGAGGCAAATAATGGGTGGAGAAAGTCCTGAAGCCTGTTGCCGCAACCAAGTCACTATATTCTCCAGGCCATCATGCGCTATCTGCCAATGGGGACATTGGCGCTCCCACGACATGCTAATCCTCCGCCGAAAAGGCTTTCGGGCAATGAATTCCTTTGAGAAAAAAGAAAGGATTATCTGGCGAAATACCGCAGAACACCCGACTGCTTTTCGTGGGCGACAATCCCCTGCTCTTCGAGAAGCTCCAGATGTCCGGTGGCTGCGGAAAGGCAATAATACAGATAACTGTCGGACAGATGAGGAAAGAGCAGTCCCGTTATTTCGAAGGGAGTGGCACTCCGGCCATTGAAGAGACTGAGAATTTTCTCGTTGCGCCTTTCCAGATGCCCCAGATTGCGGTCTATGACTTTCTGATGATTCTCAAAGGCTTTGTTATGTCCGGCGAAGCAGCAGTTGAGGGGCATTGCTCTGGTCTTCAGAAGTGAGTCACGATATTGGATGAGACTTTTTTCCCGGCGCCCTTCCGCATCCTGTCTACGCAGCAAGGGGTTGGAGGTGATGTTGTGGATCAGGTGGTCCCCTGTGAAAGCCCACTGTTCCTCTTCATGTACGAGCACTGTATCCGTGAGTGAATGGCCGGGCCGGAAAAAGGCACGGAAAGGCCCCACCATTTCCCCGTCCCGGAGCACTTCATCAACTGTGAACTCATCCAGATATTCTCTGAAGTCATGCCTTTCCTCGCAAAGGCTTTCAATGAGAGGTGCGGGCAGACCCAGCTCATAAAGAACACCTGCGAGATTGTGTCGTGTGAATTTTTCGTTGAAGAAAAGAGCGAACTGATCAGCCACCAGCGGATGGGCATGGATGATTGCGCCGGAAAGTTTCTTTATTTTTCGGGACAGTCCTACGTGATCCAGATGATGATGGGTCAGAATAATATGGGAGATGTCTTCCGGCGCTCGGCCGAGAGCTTTCATGCCCTGAAGAAAAGCTTCCCAGGATTCAGGCGTATTGGTGCCCGTATCGATCAGATAGAGCTCATCGCTTTCATAGAGATATACATTGGCTGGCCCCACAGGAAAGGGGGTGGGTGTCAGAATTGTATGCAATCCTTTCACCAGGGGAAGATTCAAAGCATTCATCAAAATCCGATATCCGTCAACTCGTTCATCAGAACAATTCCGCCGGAGGGCTCAAGAAAAGAAAAATAACAGTCTATGAGTTCCGGGCCGACAAACATGAAAATCAGGGCGCCTACGGCCAGATAGGGGCCAAAGGGAAGGTAGTGCCCTTCCAGCGTGATTTCTTCATCTTCATCATCTGCTTTATCGCCCGCAGCTTCGCTTGTCTCCGCCTTTTCCGCGGGTGCCGCTGCTTCCTTTTTGACATACTTGAAATAGACAATGACAGCGATACCGGCGAAACTTCCGATAAAGGAGGCGATGACCAGAGTGCCCAAAGCACCCTGCCAGCCCAGAAAGGCGCCGATCATGGCCAGCAGTTTCACATCACCGAATCCCATGCCGGGCTTCTTCAGCAGATATACAGTAACACGATCCAGGAGCAGAAGAATTCCCCCACCGAGGAGGACACCCAGAAGCGAGTCAACCACATCGGTGACCCGAAGGCCCGATGCTTCACCCCAGGCGGTTCCGGCCAGAGCCAGGATCACGCCCAAAGGGATCCCGGGAAAAGTGATTTCATTGGGGATGGTCCAGTCGGCCAAATCCTGAAAAGTGACGATGATCATGGCTGCACAGAAAAGCATGTAAACAGGACTTGCGATTACAAAACCGAAACGCCAGAAAGTCAGGGCGAAAAGGATACCTGTCAGCGCTTCCACCACGGGATAGACCACGCTGATGGGTTTGGAGCAGTGACGGCATTTTGCCCCGAGAACCAGCCAGCTGATGAGCGGAATATTGTCATACCAGGCGATGGCATTGAGACAGCGCGGACAGCGGGAACGGGGTTTGATGACTGATTCACCAGCAGGCCAGCGGCCGATGCATACATTGCAGAAGCTGCCCACATTGAGGCCGAAGATAAAGGCAAAGAGCAGAAAAAGACCCTGCAAAGGCTGTAAAGCAGTTGTGTCCATGAATATCCCTTCTTACCTCCCCTTGAGTGGAAAGTATACGGGTTCCATTGGCATTGGCGCAAGTTGAAAGGGAAAAGGCGGGGACGAGGGATGAGGGACAAGGGATGAGATTGTTCAGTCCCTTCTCTTGCTCTGCATTTCTCCAGGTTTCCATGGTGAAGCCTCCCCACTCCTGATTTGCCTTCAACATCCATGCTGGTGCTATGATGATGTTCTCTGTTCTTACTGCAATTGCAATCCACTTTTCACAAAGGAGTATGACTATGTCTCAGGGAATCCGCGTGACCGTATGGAACGAAGGAATTCATGAAAAGGAAATGCCCCGCTGTCAGGAAATTTATCCTCTCGGCATGGGCGGTACCATTGCCTCTTATCTGGAGAAACAACCGGGCATCGCCTCCGTACACTGCTCGCTGCTTGACGATCCTGATCAGGGCCTGTCTGAAGAGATTCTGGACAATACCGATGTCATGACCTGGTGGGGTCACAAAGCCCATGACCAGGTTACGGATGAAAATGCACGGCGTGTTCAGGAACGTGTTTTGAAAGGGATGGGACTCATTGTTCTTCATTCCGGCCACTATTCCAAGCCTTTCACTTCTCTCATGGGCACACGCTGCAATCTGAAATGGCGTGAACATGGCGAGCATGGCGAAAAGGAACGGCTCTGGGTTGTCGACCCGGCCCATCCCATTGTGGAAGGTCTTCCGGAGTATATTGAATTGCCCAGTACGGAAATGTACGGCGAGCCCTTCGGCATTCCCCAGCCTGATCAACTGGTTTTTATCAGCTGGTTCCAGGGTGGTGAAGTCTTCCGCAGTGGCTGCTGCTGGCATAAAGAGGCGGGCCGTGTTTTTTATTTCAAGCCCGGTCACGAAAGCTTTCCCATTTACCACAATGAACATGTGATGAAGGTGATCTATAATGCCGTGAAATGGGCGGCTCCTGTGCGGATGGCCCGGGGCTACACGCAGGGCAACTATCAGCCTCTGGAACAACTTGATTGATTGTTGTTATTGATTTTCAGACGGCTGAGCCGGTCGTTGTCTTCCCGCCCTTTTACACAGTGCATCGAAGAGAGCGGAAACAGCCGGAATGCCCTGATCATTGAAATTGCCGGGGTTGTGCCAGAATTCTTCCACACAGCCCCGGTTCTCTTTTTCGTAATACATGACCTTGAGCATCATCTGTGCTTTATCCAGAGCCCGGAGCAGGCGCGCTTCCGGGCTTTTGCCTTCGGAAAATTCAGCGTGAAGTTCGGCATAATAGTCGGGAAAAGAAGAAAACATTTCCTCGAAAATTCCCTGTTCCGCCCGTTCTTTGGCTTCTCCCAACCATTTATGGGCAATGGGCATGGGAACATCCATGAGCCTGGCCTCGGGCAGATCGTGGACCAGAGCCATGGCCAGCGCTTTGCCCAGATCATAATCGCCGGGAGTTTCTCTGATAAACAACAAGGCCAGAAAAGCCATGAAGTGACTGTGTGCCGCCACAGTCTCGGGATCGGGCACGCCACGGAGCAGGAAACCGGCACGGGGAACACGATCCAGAGAATGGATCTTCCAGAACAATTCAACAACAGCTTCAGCAAATTCTTCCTGATGCACAAAAATACCTTTCCTGGGGAGGGAGCGCAGACTTGTTCAAGGCGGGAGAGTGACTTATGTTACCGGCGGGTCTTTCAGTTCTTTGAACTGCTCGGCCAGAGAATGCAATGTTTTACGTCCTTCCCCCTGCAATGCAGCCGCATGCTCAGCACTGCTTTTCGCCAGAATAGCCGCCAGTTCCGCATTGGCATTTCGAAGACTTTCCTCATCAAGGGTAAGCAGTGCCTGATCAGCGAAGGAAAGCACTTCAGCGATCTGTTCTTCAATGCTGCTCAACTGGGACTGCTGCAAAGCCTTGTAACTTTCCACGCGCTTCATCATGGCCGAGGCCGCTTCTTTCCAGGCCTCCGCCTCTCCCTCGGCTTTGCGAAGCTGCTGCATTACCTGTTCCAGTTCTGAACGGAGAGCACTGTCATCAGCGGGTGCCGGTTTCAGGTGTTCAGGCTCCGGCGGAGTTTCGGAGGGTTGTACTTCCCCTTTTTCCGCTTCCAGCAATGCCTTGTCCCGCTGCAACTGGGAAACACGGGATTTCAGTTCGAGAATCTGCTCCAGCGCCGCTTCAGGGATAATGGTTCCTTCGGCTTTGGGCAAGGCTTTGATGCCTGCAATGGCACCGGCATTGAGAAGGGCTTTGAATTTACCACTGAAGCCGGAAAGCACATTGGGATGTTTTTGCGTGGTTAACACAGCATTGTGACCGTGATCCATCAAGGCCAGAACAGTTTTTTCCAGATCAGCCGATTCTTTATCAAAAGCGTGCAAGTCGTCCACAAGCAGGACAATGGGTGGCTGTGCCGCCAGTTTGGCTTCATCGGCGGCCAGAGCTTTCACTTTGTCGGGGAAGTCACGGGGTGAGATGAGCGCCACCCGAACCTGAGAGTTCCGGTCACGGAAATGATTCACCGTTGCCCACAGCAGATGTGTTTTTCCTGCGCCGCTTTCGCCCAGCAGGACAATGGGGCGCGGCAGATCAGGCTTCAGTCCCGCCACTTCCCGGGCGATATTGTATGCTCCCTGATTACTTTTATGGGGGATGAAGTTGTCAAAGGTCAGCCTTTTCATGGATAAGAATCCTTATACGGCCGGAAAAACAGCAGGGGCCGGGCATTGTCAGCTGTCAACAGGGACGGGCATGATCACTGTTGATTATACCGGGATGAGCCGGTCCAGTCAACGCTTCTCTTGGCGGGCACGGGTGGAAAGGAAAATACTTTCGCCCATGGGCACCCCGCAATGGCGGGCGATGACTTCGCATTTTATTTTCAACAGGAGGTATACATCTCCGTCAAACTCATCCACTGTCTCATAGTTTCCCTGCCCTTTACCCAGAATCACATCCGCCGCTTCCATCCGTTCCCGGAAAGAAGGAGGAATGAGTTTCAAAGGAGAGCCGACAAAGGCACCGCCATTATCGATGACTTCACAAAAGTCCGTAAGCCCCACCTGTTCCGCATCTTCCAGGCAGGCATCATTGATGATGGGACCTGCTTTGACCACGGCTGTAACCCGGGTTTGCTTTTGCAGCTCCTTGATAAGGGGTTTGTCAAAAACAATTTCTCCCGCATTATCGAGCAGATACAGCAGGTCTTCACAGGACTCCAGACTCCGGATGAAACGATCGCTGTGATCAATGGCCGGTGTCGTTTCCATGGCCTCTTTGATGGCCAGACGCGGATCAATCTCATGGGTGTGCATGACGCCCAGATCAATGATATTTCCGGCCGCAGCCAGTCTGATGGCCGTGAGCAGAGGGGTATCGCTTTCCGCCACCAGCTTGTCCAATTCAGGCTCCAGAGCAAGAGCCATGGCATTCTGCTCTTTTTTAATATTCTTGTAGGGATCGGGATTACCGGAAAACTCACGGGCATAGCGGTACAATCCCAGAGACAAGACAGCGGGGGAGTCATTGAGATCCATGGTCGGGATATCGGCGGCGACAGCATCCATCACCTTCCGATGCATCTGCGGGTCATCTCCGGCCATACGCGCGGCACGAAGTGCCTGTCGCAGAGAACACTCCAAACAATCCAATTCAGCTTTCACGGCTTCCTTTCAGGTTTTTCTGCGGACATTCCCCTCCCTGTCCATTATAGCCTATCATGAATTGGAATGTTAATCAGCGTTTTCCGAAGACGGAGAAAAACAGAAGAGCCAGGAAACTCGAAATAAGCGGGAACCAATCGTCGGCAAGTGATTTGGAGGATACGCTCACACGACCATTACAGCCGGAACGGGGAGCGACATCGTCGTCTTCACCCTCGGATGGCTGCTCACCTTCAAGCACAGGCCTTTCGCCTTCAGGCTGAATCGTCTCGCCTTCCACAGGCTCAAGGGTTTCACCCTCAGACGGAGCGGCTTCACCTTCCACAGGTTCAAGAGTTTCGCCTTCATGCGGGACGGCTTCACCTTCCACATCTGTTGCAATCGTTTCGCCTTCTCCCGTCTTCATGGTGAGAACAACATCCAGAAGAACTTCCGTCACTGCAATAGGACCGATGGAAGTCTGTTTGATTTCCACGGAAGTCATGTGATTTTCAAAAGCCGGGTGAGCCACGTGAAGTGTATAGGTACCGAAAGGCACTTCCGCAATCCTGTACAATCCGGTGATTTCCTGACTTACAGCCTGATAGCCGCCGGGCATGAGCGTCAATGCGGCATTGGGAACGGGCAACTCGGTGGCGGCATTGCGAACCACACCGGATAATGCGCCTTTGGGCCTGTCATCGGGAACACTCTCGCCCTCAACAGGAAGCTCTTCACCCTCAGGAATAATTTCACCCTCAATGATCTCTTCACCTTCCACAATGGGTTCGGGGATCATCTGGATATCCAGAGGTTCTATTTCGCCCTCGTCCAGTGTAATCTCCTGCTCATAGCTGAAATATCCCTCTTTTTCGGCCGTGATTGTATAGATGCCCGGTGGAATATCATTGATCAGGAAAGTACCCAGAATATCCAGGCTGTGCACGGTGAAATCGCCTGGTATCAGGGTAATAAGCACATCAGATACGGGCAAACCCGTGGCTTCATCACGGACAACACCGGCCACATGAGCCAGTACGGGCTCCTCCCCTTCGATTTCTCCTTCTATTTCCCCTTCAACTTCTCCTTCAACCACCACTTCCGGTTCCAGAAGTATATCCAGGGTAAGCACGAGAGTGTCCATGCGGAAGCTTTTGCTGTAAGGCTGGTATCCTTCTTTGGTTGCTGTCAGGGTGTATTGCCTGTAGGGCAGGGAAGGAAATCCAAAAGTACCGACCACAGCCAGGGTCGTATCAGAAAATCCGCCCGGGCTGACTTTGACGGTCACACCGGAAAGGGGCAGTTGTGTCTTGGCATCACGGACAACACCTCCCAGTGCTCCTTTAGGCAGTTCTATCTCATTATTTTCATACTGGTCGATATAATCGGCGCAATCCAGTTTTCCATCAGGAACAGTATCCAGCTGGGCAAAAAGCGTGAGAGGCACAAAGGGAACTTCAAGATATTGAATGGCACCATCGCGGTTCGTGTCGACAATATGGATGACATTGATGGGGATGGACAGAAGGGTACCGTGTATTTCCACAGCGGAGAGATAGCCGTCCTTGTCGGCATCAAGCATATTGAAAAGGGCATGGAAAGTATCCGCATTGGAGCCCAGATCACCGGATTCGGACAAGATCACAATGATTTCATCCTGGCTGATAAGATCGTCACCATCCTGATCAAGATAAAGAACGCCACCCCGGGCAATGAGAGCCAGAATATCACTGGATCCACATTCCTCATCCCCCTCAGCTTCCGTATACTCCTCTGTCAGATAATCAAAATCCTCGCAGTCAATCACCCCGTTTGCATTGAAGTCGAGCATGTCAAAAATTTCGCGAGGGACGTCGTCCCCCACCTCTTCATATTCGATGAGACCATTTCGATTGGTATCAATCATATTGAGAGGTTTCAAAATTTCCATATACCGCTGCACCCACCAGCGGCTTGTGCCATTGTCGCCCACAAAATCGCCCAAACCGCTGTTGGCCAGATCAGGTGAAATGACCGCCAGTTCCTGACGGGTGATTTTGCCATCTCTGTTCAGATCAAAGACAACGAATATCAGATCCGCCAGAACAGGATATACCTGCTCACCGGTGAGCGGACAAGGTTCTTCAGCACTTGCAGGGAGGATCGGAAGGATCAATGAAAGGAGGAAGAGGGCGCTGATCATCTTTGTGAAGAAAGGTGCGTTCATGTATAATTTCCTTCATGTTACCCAGGGTCTTATAAGAAACAATTTCTTCGGCATTTCTATTCTGATGAGAAATCTCTTGTCCGCAAACTTTTCCACGGAAGGGCTGCTATGCTTCAGCCGTCAGCCAGCCCCGAAAAAAGCAATTGATTCTTTTCTCATTAATACCAGTATACCCATGATTGTCAGTTATTGCAAATATAAGATCAAAAACGAGCCGTCCCTTTCAGCGGTAATTGACAATAGAAGCCCGGGGGTTATATATTAGCCGAGAGTCTGAGCTCCTCCATCTTATGCTTTTCCCTGAAAAAGAACTGTCTTCCGTCTCTTTTCAAGGCACTTATGAAAAAAATTACTCTTTTGGGATCCACCGGCAGCATCGGTCACAATACGCTGGAAGTGATCCGCCAACATCGTGATCAATATTGTGTCCAGGCTCTTGCAGCCCGGGGTAATGTGGATCTTCTTCTGCGTCAGATCGAGGAATTTCAGCCTCCTTATGTTTGCATTTTTGATCCGGCACTGCGCGATACCCTTCAATCCCGTCTGACCACAGACTGTGAGATTCTCACCGGATTGGAAGGTCTGGTTGAAGTGGCTTCTCATCCTGTGGACATGGTGGTCAATGCCGTAGTGGGCGCTGTGGGACTTCATCCTCTCCTGGCCGCGTTGGAAGCAGGCACTCCCGTTGCCGTAGCGAATAAAGAACCTCTGGTCATGGCCGGCCGTTATGTTATGGAGAAGTCCATTGCCCATGACGCCCCGCTCCTTCCTGTGGACAGTGAGCACAGTGCAATCTTCCAGTGTTTGCAAGGTTTTGAATCCCGGGATGTGCGTCAAATTCACCTGACAGCTTCGGGCGGACCTTTCTACCGCTGCTCGCTCGAAGAGATGCGCCAAATCTCACCGAGCCAGGCCATGTCCCACCCCACCTGGGACATGGGTACTAAAATCAGTGTTGATTCGGCGACATTGATGAACAAGGGCCTGGAAATAATTGAAGCCATGTGGCTGTTTGGGCTAGAATTGGACCAGATAAGGGTGGTCATACATCCCCAGAGCATTGTTCACAGTCTCGTTGAATTCATTGACGGGTCTTTTATTGCACAACTGGGGCCGGCTGACATGAAGTTGCCCATCGCCTATGCTCTGAGTTATCCATCCCGTCTGGTGTTGTCCAATACAAGAATGGACTTGACAGACATGGCAACCCTCACCTTCGACAAACCGGACTGCAAGGCCTTTCCCAGCCTGGATCTGGCACGGCAAGCGGCCCGCTGTGGAGGTACGGCACCAGCCATTCTCAATGCCGCCAATGAAGAGGCTGTGGCGGCATTTTGTGCGTCTGCAATCCCCTTTCTTGCCATTGCAGATATAGTTGCCCGGACACTGGATGAGAGTGAATCCTCCAGTGCTTACGATCTGGAAGCGGTTCTGGCTGCTGACCGGGAAGCCCGCCTTCTGGCACGGGCACATATAAAATCAACTTCAGAAAGTTATCCTCCATGCTGATAAACATCATTGTATTTGTTGCCGTTTTGAGCCTTCTGATTTTCATCCACGAACTGGGGCATTTTCTGGCTGCCAAAAGCTTCGGCATTTACGTCAAACGTTTCAGCGTCGGCATGCCTCCCCGCATCTTCGGTTTTCAGTGGGGTGAAACAGATTACTGTATAGGCGCCTTGCCCATTGGCGGTTTTGTCATGATGGCGGGCCAGGAAGACGTGCCTTTGAGCGATGAAGAGCGGGAAGAAGAATACGGCCATGTTCCTGAAGAACGCTGGTTCCAGAACAAACCCGTCCTTCAGAGAATCTGCGTGCTTCTGGCCGGGCCGACGATGAACCTTCTTCTGGCGGTGGTCCTTTATGCACTGGTGGGCTTCATCGGCAGTCAAGTGCCCGAATGGGAAACAGAGGCCCGTGTGGGCGAAATTGAAGCGAACTCTCCCGTGGCGAAAGCCCCTCTGTTTCTGGCCGGTGAGAACACAATCACTGACACAGACCGGGCTCCCGACAGTCTGGGCTGGCTGGTGGGCGATCGTATTCTCAGTGTCAATGGTCGTGAAATCGGCAATTTGACTGATCTGGCCATTACCGCTGTACTGGGCGGCCCCGACAAGTCTCATGAGATTGTTCTGGAAAGAGACGGAAAGAAATTCCTGTCCCCGGTAACGCCTGAAGTATTGGATGAATCAGGTCATGCGCGCTTTGGCGTAGGTCCTTTTGAAACAGCCATAGTCCGACAGGTCATGGCTGATTCCGCCGGAGAAGCTGCGGGCTTGCAGGAGGAGGATATCATTCACGCTCTCAATGGAAATGTGGTCTCCCTGTCCTCCTTCATCGCCGCTGTGGAAACAATTCCTGAAGGGGATACGGTGGCATTGCAGGTGGAACGGGAAGGCAATCTGCTCACTATCCCGGCCACTCCCAAAACCATAGGCCGTGTGAAAGGCATCGCCTTCAGTTCCGGAGAAAAATGGGAGACTCTTTCTGTTCTGGGCATTGATGCGAAAACAGCGGAAGAAACAGGCTTGAAGACGGGAGATGTCATCACGTCTGTCAATGGCCGCTCCATGAATCTTGATGAATTCACCCTTTTCGAAAAAGAAAATCCCGGCCAGGATCTGGAACTCAAGGTACAGCGTTCCGGCCTCCTTTTCGGCATGGTGAAGCCTGATGAACAGTTTACGACCACTGTCAGCATTGTTCCCGTCCGTGCCTTCGGTGTGGGATTGCGCCCGAAAATGGTCTGGCACAATGTTCCTCTGGTCAAGCTCATCCCCCACTCCGTCTATCAGAGCTATCTGGCTGTGGAAAGAACGATCATGACCATTGTGGGGCTTGTACAGCGTAAAGTGAGTCCCAAGGATCTGGGCGGCCCTGTCATGATTTATGAAGTTACCACCAAGGCCGCACAGGCCGGTTGGGACTGGTTGCTCAAGATCACAGCCTTCATCAGTGTGAACCTTTTCGTGCTGAACCTTCTGCCCCTGCCTGTTCTGGATGGCGGCCAGGTGGTTATGAATACTGTTGAAGCTGTCCGGGGCAAGCCTGTAAACGAAAAACTTCTGATCCGCATGCAGCAGATCGGCATATTTCTGCTGGTTGCACTGATGATTTTTGTGACCTTCAATGACATTCAACGCCTTATTTACGGCTGGTTCTGAAGTGTCCTGTAGTTTTTGTGTATTCCTCTGGTTGCAGACCCATACCCTTTAAAGGAAATTTTCATGGAGCGTATCACCTGTAAATTCGGTGGTTCTTCTCTTGCTGATGCGGCCTGTATACGGCAGGTCATTGACATCATACGGGCCAATCCCTCGCGAAAATATATTGTACCGTCGGCTCCGGGAAAACGGACAGCCGATGAACAGAAAATAACCGATCTTCTCTATGCCTGGCACAGTATGGCACGGCGGGGTCTTGATCCGGCGGAACCCAAAGGCATTATTGAAGAGCGTTTCTCATCGCTCGCCCGCGAGCTGGGAGTGTCCTTTAATGTGCAACCCTGTCTGGAGGAAATCTCCAGGCATGCCGCTGCAGACGAGGCGCCGGACTATATGGCATCCCGGGGCGAATACCTCAATGGACGGCTCATAGCGGAAGCACTGGGAGCCACCTTTGTGGATCCGGCCGAATGCATCTTGTTCAAGAAGAACGGTCAGCTTGATCCTCAAAGTTATACCTTGCTTGCCGAGCGTCTGCAGGGGGACGGACTCTTTGTCATTCCGGGATTCTACGGAGCCACGCCCAAGGGTGAGATAAAAACCTTTTCCCGGGGCGGCAGCGATGTAACAGGAGCCATTGTCGCCCGGGCAACCGCTTCCACACTCTATGAAAACTGGACCGATGTATCCGGCTTCAGAATGGCTGATCCCCGGATCGTTCCTGATGCCAAACGCATCGAAGAGATCACCTACAGAGAACTGCGAGAACTTTCTTACATGGGTGCCACGGTGCTTCATGACGAGGCGATTTTTCCCGTCCGTGAGCCCGGGATTCCCATTCACATCCTGAACAGCAAAAAACCGGATAATCCCGGAACGCTTATCGTGGCCAACCGGGATTCCAAACGCCCTGTCTGCGGTATTGCCGGACGGCGGGGCTTCACCATGTTCAATATTGAAAAAACTTTGATGAACAAGGAACATGGCTTCGGCAGAAAACTGCTCTCCATCTTTGAAGAACACCGGGTGAGCTGGGAACACATGCCCACGGGAATCGACACCATTTCCATCATCGCCTCAGATGAAGAACTGAAAGAAAAAGAGACAGTCATTGTAGAGGCTATTGAACGCCTTCTGGAACCTGATGAACTTCATGTGACTTCCGGCCTGGCTATTATCGCCACAGTGGGTAAAGGGATGAACAGACTGGTCGGCGTGGCGGCCCGTCTCACGGGAGCGCTTGCCGGAGCCGGGGTGAATATCCGGGTCATCAATCAGGGCTCTTCAGAAATGAATATTCTCATCGGTGTGGAAGATCAGGATCTTGAGAAATCGGTGGAAGCCATCTACCGTGTCTTTGATGCCTGGGAATGAAAGGCCTCCTCTTATCCTGAGCAAAGAAAAACCTTCGGTCTTGACATGAACGAGCACAATGTGATTCCTGATAACTGGTATGAAGATGCTTTTGGTGAGCTCTACAGCATCGTCTATGCCCATCGTTCTGTCGCTTCGGCTCTACCGGAAGCAGCCTTTGCAGCCCGGGCAACCGGGCTCAACCCCAAAGACAGGTTATTGGATCTCTGTTGCGGTACGGGCCGGCATCTCGCCAATCTGCTGCAGAACGGAGGGGGTGTGTCGCTGTGCGGCTTCGACTATTCACCGGAGCTCCTCGCCCAGGCACAAAAAAACACCAGAGGTTTGGTTCCGCTCATACGGGGTGATATGCGTGCCCTGCCTTTTCAAAACACCTTTTCCGTGGTCTTCAATTTTTTCACGAGCTTCGGTTACTTCATGGAAGATTCGGAAAATGAAAAGGCTCTTCTTCAGATGGAAGCCGCAATGCTTCCAGGAGGACGATTCTTCTTTGACTATCTGAATCCCGACCAGATTGAAGCCCGTCTCGTGCCTGAGTCCACCCGCGAATCAAAGGGTTATCTGATTCACGAGAAACGCTGGATCGATGAACATACAAAGCGCATCAACAAAAATATTATTGTGGAGCGGGATGGACAAATCATAGGAAAAAACAGCGAGTCGGTACGCATGTATGCTTTGGATGAATTGAAGGCCATGCTCCTCCGGGCGGGACTGCATATCCGACAGGTCTGGGGCGACTACGACGCTTCGCCTTATGATACTCTCAGTCCCCGGATGCTTGTTCTCGGATGCAAGGACGCATCATGAGTACATTTCATGAGGCATATCTTTCCGGCGAGGAAAAGGCTCTGGAGCTTTTCGATCACGCTCCATCAGCCCTGTCAACAGAGATGGTCCATCCGGCATCCTGGCCTGAAGGTATTGCCGAGGCAATCAACAGCTATCAGAAAACACTTTCCTTTGAAAAAGATCCGCTCCCGGAAAAGTGTCAGGTGATTGTTACGGGACAACAGGCGGGTCTGCTCGGCGGACCTCTGTACACCATTTATAAAAGCATTACGACCATCCAATTGGCCGAGACGCTGAGTCAACCCCGGGCACCGGTGATTCCCCTCTTCTGGACGGCATCGGACGACCACGACTTTGACGAGATCAGCCATGCGACCCTGCTGACCCGAAACAATGATCTTCTCACCCTTCGTTACAATCCCTCGGCGGAAGAAGGGTATCTCAAAGGCATGCCCGCAGGGGAGATCCCCCTTACGAAACAATTGAAAGAAATAATCCGTCAGGCGAAAGAGCATTGTTTTTCCTCTGAAGAGACGCCATCCGTTTTTTCTTTTCTGGAAGACAGTCTGGAAGAAGCCGCTTCCTTCGCTGACTGGTTTTCCCGTATTCAGGCGCGCCTTTTCGCCGGCACACCATTGCGGATTTTTGATCCCCGCCTGTCTGCGGCACGGCGGATCACAGCGCTGATTCTGGAACAGGAGATTGACGCTCCTCTCCGGAGCACCGCTCTGCTTCTGGAACGGGGCAAAGAACTGGAAGCTCTGGGTTTCGGCCAGCCTATTCACCGGCAACCTCATGCCTGCAACTTTTTCCTGGAAGTGGAGCAAAGGCGCCGGCCTGTTTTTTATGAATCAGGACAGTTTCATATCCCCGAAGAGGGGCTCTCCTTTTCGCAGGCTGAACTCAAGTCCAGACTCGTTCATGAGCCTGAACGTTTCTCAGGAAATGTGGCGCTCCGACCCATCATTCAGCAGGCCCTTTTTCCGACGCTGGCCTATGTGGCCGGTCCCGGCGAGATCGCCTATTGGGCGCAGCTGCAGCCGATTTTCCGCTTTTTCAACCGGCCCATGCCCGTTGTCTATCCACGGATGCGCGGAAGAGTCACCACTTTGAAAGCCGACAAACTGCGTACCCGTCTGGATGTGGATCCCTCCGAGGCCTTTGATTTCGATGCCTTGCTCCTTCGGGCCCTGAAAAAAGACGATACCACAGGTATGTATAAACGCTTTGAGATGAACAGATATATGTATGTCGAAGCTCTTGAAAATCTGATCAGGCCTTATTTGTCTGCAGGAAACCCGCCGTCCATTGAACAGATGGCCCGACGCTTTCATGACAATCAGCTTCTGGCTTTGACTCGACTGGGCGAGGCACTGCTCTTTTCGGATCAGGAAAAACGCGCCACACTGGAGGCACAACTCAGCCGTTTGCAGACTCTTTATTTCCCTGAAGGTAAAGAGCAGGAACGTGTCCTCTCGGTCTTCTCCTTTCTCTTTGAATATGGCTGGTCGCTCATGGATCGGATGCTTCAAGACTTCTCACCGGCCTATGGGCAAGTTCAGGAGTTTGAACTGTGAATGAGAATTTCCCCACTGCAGATATTCTGGCTATTGGCGCCCACCCCGACGATGTGGAACTGGGCATTGGCGGGCTCATTGCCCGGCTCAGCGCTGAAGGAAAGCGGGTTGCCATCCTCGACCTGACCCGGGGAGAAATGAGCAGTCGCGGCACCCCTGAGGAACGTCAGTTGGAAGCTGAGGAGGCTGCAAAGATTCTGGGGCTCACAGCCCGGGTCAATGCAGGTCTGCCCGATGGTGTCCTGTCCAATACCCCTGAACAGCGGAAGGTCATCATCCCTTATATCCGCCAGTTCCGGCCCAAAGTCGTGCTGACACTCATGACCCCTGACCGTCACCCCGACCATGCGGCCACTTATCACCTGGCCAAAGAAGCCTGTTTCCTTTCAGGGCTCCGCCGTATCGAAACAGGTCATGAGCCTTATCGTCCGGAAACACTCTTTTTCTTTCATCCCTATCTGGACATGGCTCCCGAACCCTTCGCCATCATGGATATCAGCGATTATTTCTCTGTGAAACTGGAGTCCATCGCCGCACACCGTTCTCAGTTTCATAATCCCGATTACAAAGGAGCCAGCACCTATATTTCTTCCCCTGAATTCTGGGAATCCATTGAACATCGTGCCCGTTTCTGGGGTCGGCGCATTGGCGTCACTTATGGAGAGCCCCTCCATGCTGATGGCCCTGTAGCGCTGGATTCACTTCCCGGCCTGTGATCCACCAAAAAGCGTATGATGGAGGCGCATGGCGAATTCATCGGTCATTCCGGCGATATAATCGACAAGTCGTCGCTCAAAATCGTCCTCGGAATTCCTGCTGTTGAAATCGGCCGGAGGATGCTCCAGCAGATAACAGTACAGATCACGAACCATCTGACGGGCCAGCCGGATTTCTGACTCAATCTCTTCGCGGGGATATACTTCCTGATAAAGAAAATCGCGGAGAATGCGCATGCTCTCCCGGATTTCAGGAAGAATATTGATCTTGTTATCCCGGCTCCCTTCAATGACACCGAGGACCATGCTGTTGATCCGTGTTGAGTTGCCTGCGCCCACGACGGCGAGCGCTTCTCCTGGAAGAGCCTCAAAGGTGATCACACCGGCCGCAATGGCATCATCGATATCGTGGTTGATATAGGCGATGGCATCGGCGAGACTCACCACCATGCATTCGGCCGACATGGCGGGAGCTTCTTTGCCGTAGAGCAGCACTTTTCCGTGGGAGTGGTTGAGAATGCCCTGCCGTACTTCCCAAGTCAGGTTGAGCCCGGCGCCGCTCTTCCGGTGTTCAAGATGCTCCACAATACGCAAGCTCTGTTCGTAATGGGTGAAGCCCGGTTTGTACAACTCATTGAGCACTGTTTCTCCGGCATGACCGAAAGGGGTATGTCCCAGATCATGGCCCAGAGAAATGGCCTCTGTGAGATCTTCGTTGAGAAAAAGGGCCCGGGCAATGGTTCTGGCGATTTGCGATACTTCCAGCGTATGGGTCAGCCGTGTTCTGTAATGATCTCCTTCAGGAGCGAGAAAAACCTGGGTCTTCCGTTTCAGTCGTCGGAAAGCCTTGGTATGCAGGATCCGGTCACGGTCTCGCTGGAAAGCAGTTCTGTAGGGATCTTCAGTTTCTTCTACGACCCGCCCTTTTGTATGACGGGCAAAGCTCGCATTGGGCGCAAGCCTTTTCAGTTCCTCCTCTTCAAGAATTTCACGAACAAGCATGGTCTGTCATTCCGGGATAAAAAAGAAAAGGGGCCCGCAAAGACAACATTCTCCACGGGCCCGCAACATCATTTCAAACTCAGTTTTTGGCGATATAGTCGGCAATCCAGTCGCCGATGGCGGTGGTGGTCATGCCAGCCGCTTTAATGTCACTGGCGGACAGGCCTTTGATCTGACCGGAGGTCAGGAAAGCGACACAGGCTTCTTCAATCTTCAGAGCAGCTTCGGGCTCGCCCACTTCATCCATCAGCATCTGACCGGCGAAAATACAGGCCAGGGGATTGATGATATTCATGCCCGTATACTTGGGAGCACTGCCACCGATGGGCTCAAACATGGAGACGCCTTCGGGATTCAGGTTACCGCCGGCAGCGATGCCCATACCACCCTGGATCATGGCGCCCAGATCCGTGATAATGTCACCGAACATGTTGCCCGTCACAACGACGTCGAACCATTCAGGGTTTTTCACCATCCACATGGTGGTGGCGTCAACGTGGGCATATTCACGCTTGATATCCGGGAATTCTTTTTCGCCCATTTCATGGAAGGCCCGTTCCCACAGACCGAAGACGTGGGTGAGCACGTTCGTTTTGCCGCACAGGGTGAGGGTCAGGTCTTTGTTGCGTTTGCGGGTGCATTCGAAAGCATAGCGCAGGCAGCGATCCACTTCATTGCGGCTGTATACCATGGTCTGCATGGCCACTTCGTAAGGAGTGCCTTTACGCTGGACACCGCCGATACCGGTATAAATATCAGCGGAGTTTTCACGGATCACAATAAAATCAATGTCTTCCGGTCCTTTATCCTTGATAGGCGTATCCACACCGGGATAAAGTTTCACGGGACGCAGGTTGATGTACTGATCCAGCTCAAAGCGTGTACGCAGCAAAATACCCTTCTCAAGAATTCCTGGTGCCACTTCGGGGTGACCGATGGCGCCCAGATAGAGGGCATCAAACTTTCTGAATTCTTCAATAGCGGAGTCGGGAAGTACTTCGCCCGTTTTCATGTAGCGTTCGCCGCCAAAATCATAGTTCTGATAGGAAAAGGAAAATCCGAATTTTGCCGCCGCAGCGTCAAGAACCTTCACTCCTTCCGCCATCACTTCCGGCCCGGTACCATCACCGGGAATCAGTGCTACTGAGTACTTTGCCATGTAATTTTCTCCTGGTTGTTGTTGAAAGCAGATCCGAGGAAAGGGATATGGCATCGGCTTGCCTGTATTGAAGACCGGATCTGCTGCTTTCCTGTTACAAAGACTTTACTGTGATATAAAAAAGAAATGCGCTGAAAAAACAGACACATAAAAGAACCCCAGCCTTCAAAGATACTGTTTTCAACCGGGGTCCGACTCTTTTCAGATCAATATCTACTTAGAAGATACAACACCTCGCTCCCGTGCATATTCCTCAAGGGCATCACGAAGTAACTTTCGACCACGATACAAGCGGGACATTACCGTGCCAAGAGGGCAGCCCATGGCTTCGGCAATTTCCTTGTAAGACATATCTTCCAAGTCCGCCATCAACACCGCTTCCCGAAACTCAGGAGGAAGGGCTTCTACCGCCTGGCGCACGGGATCATCCACAAGCTCAAGCAAATCTTCACGACAGCCGGGACGGGGCTCAAAGAAAATATCCGGGTCAGGATTGGTGTCCCGGGCAACTTCAAAACCGGAAAGTTCCACTTCCAGAGGACGGCGGGAACGGCGTCGGTACTCATTGATGAAGGTGTTGCGCAAGATGGTGAGCAACCACGCTTTTATATAAGTACCGGGCTTGAATTTATCGTGAAAACGAAGTGCTTTCACAAAAGTGTTCTGAGTAAGGTCTTCCGCATCGGCATGATTGCGCGTCAGGCGCAAAGCAACCGCATAGAGCAGATCAACATGCTCCATAACAGAGTCTTCAAATTCTTTGGACCATCTGGTGGATGTTGCACTCAAAGAAAACGTCCTGAGTTGATATAGAGGGAGTATTCCCCACAGTGAGATGTGAAGCGGATACCGAAAACATTTAACAATTTGAAGTATATCTTAGCAATAATTAACCTGAGTAATCAAGCGACCATAAACTGTACAGCTGCAAAATACACTGAAAAGCATCTTTTCAAGAACGAAGAGAGCCATACTTTTTATACCACAAAAATGCCGGCATGCGTCACGGCTTCTTATTTGTTGTCTGACTTCAAATTGCGAAGTGCATTCAGAGCATCTTGAAAATCTGATGGAGGAGAACTGGAAAAGGACAACCATTCTCCTGTAAAAGGATGCGTAAATCCCAGTTTTTCCGCATGAAGGGCCTGACCGTCCAGTTGTTCAAGCGCAGCCATCAGCTCCTCATCAATACCCAGAGAGTCGTAACTGTCCATACCATACACGGGATCGCCCAGCATCGGATGCCCGGCAAAACGCATATGGACACGGATCTGATGGGTTCGGCCTGTTTCCAGTGTAAGCCGCACAAGACAGGCCACTTGGAAACGTTCCAGCGTTTCAAAATGCGTTATGGCTGTTTTCGCATTAATTCCGGTTACGGCCATGCGGGAAGGGTCTACAAGACTGCGACCCATACTGGCATTGATACAGCCCCGTTCTTCAGGGAATTCACCGGCCACCAGAGCCAGGTAGCGACGCTCAAAATCACGTTCGGCCGCCTGTTTCGCCAGATGGAAATAAGCACTTTGATTTTTTGCAGCCACCATGACACCGGAAGTGTAGCGGTCGAGGCGATGGACAATTCCCGGACGGCGTGAATCGTCGCCTGTTTGCTCATAATCGGGACAGTGGTACAGCAGGGCATTCACCAGGGTGCCTCCCTGATGTCCCGGAGCGGGATGAACCACCATCCCTGAAGCTTTATTGACCACAACCAGATGCTCGTCTTCATGGAGGATGTCCAGGGGTATATTTTCGGGACTCGGTACCAGAGACGGAGGTGCCGGAAGGAGTACCGTCAGCTTCTGTCCTTCCTGAAGAAGTTGCGATGCTTTCGTGCCTGGCTGACCGTCAATGGTTACATTGCCTTTTTGAATAAGTTTTTTAAGATAACTTCTTGAAAGATTGTCCAGAGTGTCAGCCAGATAGACATCCAAGCGGACGGCTTCGCCTGTATCCTCAACTGTCAAATGGACCAGAGACGGCATGACTCACATTCCTGTTCTACTCTTGCGCACAGCCCGGCTCCGTGGAACCGGCCAGTGATACGGACTCGGGAGAGGTGTGCGTAAATATATTGATATGTCGCCAGCCTTCTCCCTGGAAACGACGAAAGAGAACGCCACTCAACAGTATGATGAAGATCGTTGCGCCCATCCAGGCACCGAAGGCACCCCATTGGAAATAGAAGGCAAAAATCAGTGCCAGAGGAAGAAAGACCAGATAGGACATGATAAAGGTGATGTACATCATCCAGCGCGTATCTCCGGCACCTTTCAGAGCACCCACGCAAATGATGTTTACCGCATCGAAGGCCTGAAAGAGGGCTGCAAGTATCAGCAGTTTATGGCCCAGACGCACCACATCCATTTCCGCACGGAAGATCACGGAGATGAGTATATTGCCGAAGAGAGCGAAGGTCAGACCCATGATCACCATGTAAACCCCCGCTATGCGTATGGCCGTATAGGTGCGCGCTTTGGCACGGGCAATATCGCGACGGCCCAGCCATTGACCCACAATGGTGGCCACACCATGGTTGAGCCCCACAGCTGGGAGAAAACCGATATGCATGAAGCTGACGGCAATGGTATTGGCCGCAAGCTGCACTGCTCCGAAACGGCCGATAATGAAGGAGGTGAAGATCCACCAGTTGGCGACATCCAGAAACATGCTGATGGCCGCTGGCATCCCGATGGTGATCATCTCACGAAGACGTTTCCAGTCAAAAGCCCAGGACGAGCGGGTTTGATAGCTGCGGTCAAAATGCGGGTGAAGAAAACACCAGAGCATGACAATACATTGCAGTACCGTCGACAACACTGTGGCTGCAGCGGCTCCGGCCACTTCCATGCGTGGGAATCCGAATTTGCCGAAAATGAGCACATAGTTGAACAGAATATTGGTGGTGTTGGCGATGATGGCCGCATACATGGGGATACGAGGCTTACTCACCGATTGGAAAAAACCCGCCAGAGCCGTTGTGGCGCCAACAAAGAAATAACCCAGAACGCGCACACGAAAATATTCCAGCTCATAGCGGGTCACCACTTCATTATGTCCCATGGATCCGAAAAGAGCAGGAGCCAATGGCCACAGGATAATGGCGAAAACAATACCCAGAATGGATATATACATGCCCTGCCAGCAGTAACGGGCGCACAGTTCGTATTCTTCACGACCATAACACTGGGCCACAAAGGTGGTGACAATACTCGCAATTCCCATAAAAAGCGTGCATAGAGTGAAGGAGGCAATACCCGCACTGCCCACAGCCGCAAGCGCATCCGTTCCCAGATAGGAGCACATGACCTTGTCAACGAACTCCATGATCGTATAGGAAAGCATGCCCAGAATAAGGGGGCCTGATATGGACAATACCTCACGGGTACCGGTCCAGGGCGCTTCTTGCAGTCGTACTTGTGTAGCAGTCATTTATATGTCAATTCATTATGGTATTGCTGAAAAGCTGATGGGGGAGGGAAATAAAGGAAAGCAACAAGAAGTATAACATACTTGACGGAGAAAAGCAGGGTCGGTCTTCGGGTCGGAAATTCAGGTCAGGAATCGGGTACAGCCGCTCTGTCCCACTGTGCCCACTGTTTCCCGAAACAGATCTTACCGCACCCTTGACTGCAAAGAAGCCGCCAATGGCGATGAAAGAAAAAAAGACATTTCCGCTCATCTCACAAAAATAATCTCTCTTCGGGACTGAAACACGGCCTGGTTGCTGTTTCATTTTATAAACTGCATCGCCGTCTTTTACTTGCAGGCGTGTATCCTGTTACAATGAAGTTCCATCCCGATTCAGATTCCCCATGTTTCAACTCTCAAGCAGAAAGTGACGAATATCCAGATGAATACTTTGCAGGTCCGCGCAAGCCTGGATGAAACAAGAAAATTTATGCATGAACGGCTCCAGGGTATTGTGCCTGAAATTGAAATTGAAGCCAAAGTGGAAATTGCCCATGGGATCAATGAACTCAAGCATGAAATGAATGCGGTGATCCTGGGCCATAACTATATGGAACCGGCACTCTATCACAGTATCCCGGATTATACGGGCGATTCCCTGCAACTGTCTTCCATTGCCGCCAGAACCACAGCTGACATCATTGTCTTTTGCGGGGTCTGGTTCATGGGTGAAACAGCCAAAATTCTGAACCCGGGAAAAACCGTGCTCGTTCCCTCAGAAAAAGCCGGCTGCTCTCTGGCCGAAGGAATCACAGCTGCTGACATCCGGAACCTGAAAGAGAAATTTCCCGGTGCTGTGGTCGTCACCTATGTGAATACCTATGCCGATGCCAAAGCGGAATCGGACTATTGCTGCACCTCGGGCAACGCCGACAAGGTATTGACCAAACTCATTGAAGAAGGTCACAAGCGTATTATTTTTCTGCCCGATGCCTATCTTGCGGAAAACACAGCCACACAACTGGGACTCCCCTATCTGGATTCAGAAGCCGACGAGGCTCGATTCGCCGCTATTTCCAAAGACCAGCCTCTGGTCATCGGGTGGAAGGCCAAGTGTGAAGTCCATGAACTTTTCACCCCTGAGGATGTGGCCAATATCCGCAAACAATATGCCGATGCCGTAATCCTCGCCCATCCCGAATGCCCCCCTGAAGTCATTGACCTGGTCGATAAATCCGGAAGCACAAAAGCCATGGTCGATTATGTGCGCGATAAGGATGCGCCCTGGTATGCCCTTCTCACGGAATGTTCCATGGGCGATAATCTCGCTGCTGAATTCCCTCACAGAAAACTCGTCCGGGCCTGTACCCTCCGCTGCAAGCATATGAACTATATTACTTTGGAAGATACGCTCAACGCCTTGAAAAACAAGCAGTATCAGGTGGAACTGGATGAGGAAATCCGTAAACAAGCACTCATCCCCATACAGCGTATGTTGGAAATCCAATAGCCCCGAGAACCGGACAACCCTCAGTTTGGCATGACAATTATTTGTTGAAGCTCGACATTTTTTGTCAATTCTTTTTGCCATCCCACCGTTTTTTTTCGTGAAACCCGGTCACAAACTGATAATTATTTGTTTAGTTCCTGAATTTCGATATTGGCACGGCAATTGCTCTCATGTAGTCAGTTAGTCAATTTGTGTGTGACTTGTTCAAAACAACAAAAACGGAGGTTACCCAATGAAGAACAAGGGCTTTACGCTGATCGAACTGATGATTGTTGTGGCTATTATTGCGATTATCGCCGCTATCGCCATCCCCAATTTGCTGCGTTCCAGACTGCAGTCCAATGAAGCAGCTGCCATTGGCAACCTGAAAACCATCGTTGGTGCTCAGACCGCCTATGCCGCCGCTACCAAAGGCTATGCTGAAGACTGGTCCGACCTGAGAGAGCCGACCGATGGCCCCTCCTTCCTGGATCTGGAAATCACCGCCAATGGCGACACCCTGCAAGGCTATGATTTCAACCTCGCCGGTGAAGTCGAAGACGCCAACGGCCTCTTCCAGGACTTTGAAGTCACAGCCGATCCCAATCAGGATGGCACCACCGGTATCCGCTATTTCTTCGTGAATGCCAGCGGCATCATCCGTCAGGAAGTTGGTGCTCAGGCTGACGCTGACAGCACAGCTATCTGATAGTGTCTTAACAGACATTATTCTGTCGATCATCTGCGGCGGCAACTTCGGTTGCCGTCGCTTTTTTTATACTGGACAGGCTTTGAATCGGGGTTTGAGCACAAACGGCTTTCAGTGGACAGAGTGGACCAAGTGGACGGAGTGGAGGTCATGGACGGAATGGACTAAGGGGACAAAGTGGGCACGGCATGCCGTTCCCCTACGTGCCCTTGCCCCTCGTTCCTATTCCCTGATTTCCTCTTTTCAGGAATTCTCTTGCCCTTAAAACCGTTAGCATGGTACAGTATTGGCATGCTGGGGGTCTTCTTACCTTATCCAATCGTGACAGGCCCCGGTGTAATAACAAGGGTAGATTACATGAAATACATCATTCTGCTGGGCGATGGCATGGCCGATCATCCTCTGGATGAATGCCAGGGCAAAACGCCTTTGGAAGCAGCCCGCACCCCCAACATGGATCGCGTGGTCAGTCTGGGTGTGACAGGTCTCTTCTGTCCCATTCCCGAAGGGATGCCTCCCGGCAGTGATGTGGGTAATCTGTCCGTTTTCGGCTATGATCCCCGTGTCTCTTTTTCGGGACGCGCAGCCATTGAAGCGGCCAATCAGGGCATTCAACTGGCCGAAGATGAAGTGGCCTTCCGTTGTAATCTGGTGACGCTGAATAATGGCACCCTGGAGGATTTTACGGCCGGGCACATCAGCACGGAAGAGGCTCGTGAACTGATTTCTTTTCTGGATCAGAAACTCTCCGGATCTTTTCCCATCCGTCTTCATGGCGGTGTGAGCTATAGGCACACGGGTGTCATCAGCGCTTCGGCCGACTGTTCCATCGACGATCTCGCACAGGCCGTATGTGAGCCTCCCCACAATATCACCGGGCAGGCCTATGCCTCCTGGCTGCCTCAGGGAAAAGCGGCTCCTCTCCTTCTTTCGCTCATGGAAGCTTCGCAAAAACTCCTGAAAGATCACCCCGTCAATGCGGCCCGTGTTGCTGAAGGAAAGCTTCCCGCCACTTCATTGTGGCCTTGGGGCCAGGGGCGGGCACTCACCCTGGAATCTTATCAAGACCGCTTCGGCCTCAGTGGTGCCGTCATTTCCGCTGTCGATCTTGTGAAAGGCATCGGCCTGTGTGCCGGTCTGGAAGTGATCGACGTGGAAGGTGCCACAGGCTGGATTGATACGGACTATGCGGGCAAGGTGCAGGCCGCACTGGATGCCCTGGAAAAACATGACTTTGTCTATCTTCACGTGGAAGCCCCGGACGAAGCAGGACACCAGGGAAGTGTTCCCCTCAAGATTCAGGCCATTGAAGATTTTGATACACAGGTTGTGGCGCCCATGCTGGACTATGCCCTGCAACGGGACGACAGCCGTGTTCTGGTGGCTCCCGATCACTTTACGCTTATCAGCACAAAAACCCATGCCTCCGGCGCCGTGCCTTTCGCTGTCTGTGGTGTGGGAATTACCCCAGGAGAATCAGCCGCTTTCGGAGAAGGCACCGCCTTATCCAGCGGCGTCATGATTCCCGAGGGCTTTCGTCTGACGACACACTTTCTGAAGGATGAAAAGCTGAGCTTCTGAAAGTGACGTTAGGCATCAAAGTCCCGGCTTTGATATACTATCGCAAGAGTGTCTGATTTTGCGGAGGATCACACACTTTTTACCCATAAAACAAATGCAGGGGTGCATTCTATACAGAAAGAAGATAAACCATGAAAAAAATCCATATTTATGATACGACATTACGGGACGGTGCCCAGGGTCCCGGGATCAAATTTTCCGCTGAAGACCAGCTGCTGGTGGTGAAAACACTGGACGCTCTGGGAGTGGACTATATTGAAGGAGGCCAGCCGGGATCCAATCCCAAAGCGGCCGCACTCTTTGAGCAGGTTAAAGATCTGGATCTCAAACACAGTGTCATGGCGGCCTTCGGAAGTACCCGTCACATCAAATACAGCTGTGACGATGATCCCAATCTGAACTCGCTCATCCAGGCGGGCAGTCCTGTGGTGACCATTTTCGCCAAAAGCATCCCCTCCCAGGTGAAAGACGTCCTTAGAATTTCCCTGGAAGACAATCTTACACTGGTCTCTGAATCGGTGGCCTGGTTGAAAGCCCATGACCGCCGTGTCTTTCTGGATGCGGAACATTTCTTCGACGGGTATATTGAAGATGCGGAATACGCCCTCGCCGTATTGCAGTGTGCAGCCGAGGCGGGTGCGGAAGCCGTGGTTCTTTGTGATACCAACGGCGGGCAGCTTCCCGATGCCGTCGCTGAAATGACCCGGGCCGCTGTGGAAAGAGTTCCGAACACGCAAGTGGGCATCCATCCCCATAATGACTGCGGCTGTGCCGTTGCCAGTGTCTTCGCCTCCGTGAAGGCCGGCGCCACCCAGGTGCAGGGAACCATGAACGGCTATGGCGAACGTTGCGGCAATGTGAATCTCTGCACGGTCATCCCCGGGCTGCAACTGAAAATGGGCTACGATGTCATCAGCGATGAACAGCTGGCACAGCTGACGCGCCGCTCCCACTTCATTGCGGAACTGGCCAATATGAGCCCCCGTGATCATGCGCCCTATGTGGGCAAGAATGCTTTCACCCATAAAGGCGGCATGCATGCCGATGCTGTGAAGAAGAACAAGACGAGCTATGAACATGTGCAGCCGGAACTTGTCGGAAACTTCACACGCATCGCCGTGAGTGAGCTTGCCGGCCGTTCCAGCCTCATTCAGAAAGCGGAAGAGCTGGGTATCACTCTGGAGAAAGATGATCCCAATACGAGCGAAATCCTGCGCCAGGTGAAAGATCTGGAAAACAAAGGCTATGAATTTGAAGGAGCCGACGCCTCGCTGCATCTGATCATACGCCGTGTTCTCAATCAGACCCCCTTCCTCTTCAAGACACTGGGTTATCATGCCCGCGTCAACCAGCCCCGTGTCGATGGTCCGACTTTCTCGGAAGTGACAGTCAAACTGGAACTGCCCGGAGGTGAAATTTCCCATGTCGTGGCCGAAGGGGATGGACCTGTTGACGCCATGAACAATGCGCTGCGCAAAGCATTGCAGCCTTGTTATCCCGCCATTGAAGAGATGCATCTGGAAGACTACAAAGTACGCATTCTGGACGGGAAGCTGGCCACCCAGGCAAAGACCCGGGTGCTCATCGAGACCTCCGACCCCAGAGACAGCTGGTCCACTGTCGGCGTTTCCGAGAATATCATCACAGCCTCTTATGTGGCTCTTCTGGACAGTTTTGAATATTTCCTGTTGAGAACATACAGAAATGGCAAAGAGCGGGCCTGACAGGCTACAGGCTGCAATTGAGGTCGCATCATGATCCTGTGGGCATCCCCCCGGATTTGAGCGTCCTGTACAGCTGACGCATGCTTCGCATCTGCTCATCGCCCCCTTGCAGAAAATAAACTTCGAGGCTGGAGAGTGCTTTTTCGTGCTCTCCGGCCCGGGCATAATTTTGAGCGAGACAGGCGGAAAAAGCAGGATCTTTCCCTTCCTCTGCTCCCGCTTTGAAAAGTGTCCGGGCCTCCTCCTCCCTTCCCTGAGCCTGGGCGATTTTTGCGGAAGCCAGCAAGATCTTCATTTCTTCCGAAGGCCCATCGGGATCAGCTTCTGTTTGTAACCATTGTTCCAATACCTTCCCGGCCGCTTCCACACGCCCCGCTTTCAAGTGAATATCCACCAGCGCTTCATAAGGCGCTGTGGTGGCTTCCGGGCCCGCCAGCGAAGCCTCAAGATACTCCCGGGCTTTCTTCTCTTCCCCGAAGTGCCATAAAATCAGACCGGCCGCTTCCAGACTGTGTGTTCTGTTCTGAGCTCCGGCAAAACGTGCCTTCAAAGCTTTTTCGTAACAGGCCAGCGCTTCTTTCTTATAAGCGGTTTTGTTCAGGCGGTCCCCGCGACGCATCAAAACTTCTCCCACAGAATCATCACGAATGGTCAGGAAAGTTTCTCCTGTTCGGGAAAAGAGCAGCAGCAGCGCAAGAGCGGCGACCAGTGCCATGAAAGTGAGTACGCCGGCGAAGGAGATCAGAAAAAACTGATCAGGCCTGGAAGCATCCGGCTGCAGCGATTCATTTTGTTGATCTTTTTGAAGCGTCGGATCAGTCATCTGCACGCTCCCTCATTGCCTGTTGCAGCTCCTGCAATACCTGACGTCGGAGTGCGGAATCCGGAGGCAGTAAGGCCGCCCCTTTGTTCAGGATCGCTTGCGCCTCTTCGTTATGTCCAGAGAGACGGAGCATACGTCCATAAATAAGCTGTACCAGCGGATCTTCTGTTGCGCTGCGGGCTGCATCACGGCTGAGCTCCAGGGCTTCAGGGAGTCGCTCCAGCTGGACCAGTGCCCGGGCACGAGATACTTTCAATCTGGCCGATGCCTCATCTGACATCCCTTCAATGGCCAGAGCGAAATAACGGTCAGCCTCCGACCAATGGGCTCCTTCCAGAAAAACCGTTGCCACGTTCGCCTGAATCTCCACTTGTTTTTCCGCACTGATCGGGAGCATTGTCATCTTCTGAAGGAGCGCACGGGCAAAGACAGCGTAATCAGCCGCCGCGGCCATGCTTCCCCGTTCCAGAGCATCGCGGGCCAGGAGTGTGGCTTCCCGGGCCAGCTTTGTCTCGCTCTCCGGTGTGGTGGTGAAGAGGGAGATGAATTCGGAAATCTTTTTCCCGCCCAGCTCCACTTTTTTCTGTTGCAGAATGGATTGCATTTTCTCTTCCGGAAGAGAGCGTGCGGCCAGGGCCCAGAACCCGGTCTTTTCAGGATACCATTGTAAAGCCTGATCAAGATAAAAGAAGGGTTCATCGGAAGGATCACAGTCCTTTTTCCAGACAAAGACCAGGCGGCGAAGCAGTGCCAGAATCCAGTCCGGATCCGGAGAGGACTGTGTGCGCTGGAGAGCCAGTGCTTTCAACAGTGCAGCCATATAGGCATCCTCTTCCCCTCTTTCTTCCGCAAAGCGCTGGAAACTGTCCCAGAACTCATCTCCGGAGCCGGGGTCCAGAGCCAGTTCATTGAGCAGGGGCTCCATTTTGTCCAGATCGTCCGTGCGCTGACAGGCCGCAAAAAGAGCTCGCCGGGCTGCAGGTACATCCAGGGGCACATCACGTAAATGGTTGTCCACAAGATCCCGGGTCTCTTCCCAGAGAGACAGAGAGTCTTCTCCTTTGAGCTCGGCCAGCTGAGCACGGGCACGGATGATGCGCCACAGCACATCCTGAACATAAGGGGACTCCGGACAGAATTGATGTCCATGACGGGCCGCTCCCTCCCCTTCTTTGAGAGCTTTTTCCAGGGCTTCAAAATCCGGAGTGTCGCCTGAGAATGACTGCATGGCCAGACTGAGCCAGGCTCTGGCAAGATTGGCGGAGCTGTGGGGATGGTCGGGATCCAGCCCGGTGGAATGGGTGTAGGCGGCAATGGCTTCGCGGGTCTCCCCTTTTTTCAGGGCGATGTGGCCGAGCAGATTACTGTAACGGGAATCCCACCGGCATTTTTGAAAGCCCTGCACAGCCGCACCCTCAGCTTTTCTCAGAAACAAAGGCACATCACGATGGCCTGTGTTTTTTTCGGCCCAGGCCAGCGCACTGTTTCCTTTTTGCCACAATATTTCGGCCTGAAAAAGCTGCAATGCCCACCAGGCACATCCCAGACACAAGAGAATGAGCAGTCCATCAAGCAGATAGGGAAATGCTCTTTTTACATGAGAAAGAGAATCTTCCTTTTTCTTTTTGGCAGCCTGTTTTTTCTCTTTCTGCAAAGTTTTCCCGCGCTCAGGCTCGCACCAGGATTCTTTCCAGAGTCCGTTGAAGACACCGACCAGAAGATAAAAGAACGCTCCGGACACGGGAACACGAAGATTGAAACCGAAGAGTCCATCCACGAAAAAAGCCGCAAAGAAAGCGGCTGTTATAAGGCCCCATCGTCGCTTTTCCCGATCCGGTCCTTCAAAAGCGAGATACAGAGACTGGGTAAGCAGAAGGACGAATAGGAACAAATGCAGCGCCAGCCCGGGGAAGCCCGCCTCAACACCGCTTTCCAGAGGATCACAATGGACGCGGGTATTTCTCTTGTTCTCATCGGCGAACCACCGTCTTTCATAAAAGGTCCAGTAAGGAATATTTTTGCTGCTGAAGTTTCCGGGACCCACGCCCAGGACAGGATGATCGAGAAGCATTTCCGTGGCACCGTAATAGCCGTTATACCGCAGGATGAGTGAGCCGCCCGTGGGAAAATAGAAGCCTGAGACTTTTTTGGAAAGAGGCAGGACCAGACTGACGCCCGCCAGTGCCGCAAGAAAGAGAGAGAGAAAAACGAGCATGATTTTTCTGGTGCCGCCACAGGAGAGGCGACGTCGCAGGAAGAGCGTTATGCCTGTGAGAAAGGCGGCCGCACAAAGAGCCAGAAAAGCACCGCGCATGTGCGTCTGGTACAGATGAAAAACAGGCAATGGCAGAAGCAGCCAGGCGAAACCGGAAGGACGGGCGGCAATCAATCCTGCTGCAAGAATGATCACAAGCACCAGACTGTGACCGGCAAAATTGGGATTGCCGAAGGTGGCGGGAAGTCCCCTGTATTCCTCAATATCCCGGGTGATCCAGGGGAAAGGATCCAAGCCCAGATACTGAAAGAAGCCATAGAGACTGGAGATGCAGACGGCCACACAGATTACCAGTGCCAGATGCTTTCGGTCGCGGTTGTTGCGGAAAAGGAGAGAAGAATAAAAGGCAAGGAGCAGCATGGGAAAATACAGGCGGAGCTCGTCCAGAGCCACGAGGCGATGTCTGGAGGCCAGGGCTGCAATGCAGGACCAGAGAAAGCACAGTAGAAGAATAAGCAGAGGCGGCGCGAAATATTTTTTCGGGTGAAGGGCATGCTTTGACAGGATGCCCGCACCGCAAAGACTGACCAGCACGGCGGCCACAGCTGTCACAAGATCCTTAATGGGCTTTACGGGATTGGTTGTCCAGGGGAGAATGGCGAGAACGAGCACTATGATCCAGCCGTAAATGAGAAGTCGGCAAATAGCGGATCTGTGATTCCGGGTCAACATGAACACTCTCTTCTCCCGCAGAACCTGACTGGCGAAGAAGAGAAGCTCTCCCCCGCCCGGACTTCAACCGGGGGCTTATGCAGGGTCATCGTTTTTCCGTGTCAATCGTTGTTTTTTGCAGCATCCGGGTCTCTCCTGTGCGCATGGTCAGGAGAATGGTGTCTTTCTGGAACCAGGACATGGCCGAATCAAAAAGATCTTCTATATCGTAAAACTGTCCGAAAGAAAAGGAACGTCGGCCGGCCTGATTGCTGTGAATGGTCATGAGATTATTGCGTGCGTAAATGGTATCAAACCAGGTCTCTTCACTGTCATTGGCCAGCACGGGCTGTTCGAGCAATACCATGAGCTCACGAAGGAGGGGCGGGCTCAGCTCCGGCGTGGCGATAAAGAGGGAGGTCCAGTTTTCCGCAAAAGTACGGATGGCGATACTTCCCTGGTCCTTATCCGAAACATAGTGGGCCAGAAAATCAAGATCATCATGGGGTCGCACATAAAACAACGGATTCCAGAGCGTTTTCGAACCGAAGGACTGTTCCGGATGCATATACTGGCCGGAGAGAATATAGAGCGATTCGCCCGAGGTCGGCTCATCAAAAGAAGACACTTCCATCCCGATGAGCTGGGAAATGCCCGCTGTGCCAGGGGTCATCCCGAAATATCCCGGAGCATAGAGCCAGATGGCCGTGGCTTCTTCTCCTGTAAGTCGTGCATGGAGAAGGCCGCGCTCTTCTTCGCTCAAGGTAAAGGCATTGAGAAAAAGATATACCGGTGTAGGTGGAGCGATGCCTTCAATCACATCCTTCAGCAGATGAAAACGGGTGCTCACGCCGGCACGCAAGGCCATTTCACGTCCCTGCTGCAGCAAAGCCGTGTTGATCCTGTCGCCGGAAGTGAGGCCGAAATTCGATGCTTCATCCACCACCACAGTCAAGGTGGCCCGAGTGTCGATCATCCGGGATTTGGCCTCTTCACTCAGATGCCGGGCATAGAGATGTTTCAACCGGGAAAATTCACGCCACTGGTCAGGGATATTCAACCAGCCCTCCGACTGGGGATCCGTCCAGATAAGCCCCAGACCATAACTGAGAGCCAGGGCGAAGTTGCGTTTCTGTACCTCAAAAATATCATCAGGACGGATACCCCGTACACGACCGAAGCGGCCTGTACTTTCGTCACGTTCCACGCCCGTTCGTGTATCGTCCATGATAAAACATGTTTTGCCCCGGGAGAGCAGGCTGTCCACGGGACCCACAGGCCCTCCGGTTCCTCCGAGACCGCGGTCCACATAAGATACAGGGAGAATGATACCGTCCAGCTCACTTTGCAGCAGTCGTTCCAGCGCATAATGTCCCGATGCCGGTTCGGTCAATTCATAGGAAAAGCCATAGGGAACCAGAGTGAGTACGTCATCACGGCTGACTGCTTTGATCCGGTCAACGGCTTCCACTATGATCCCGGCAACCTGATCGGAACAATAGCGGTAATAATCCATCATAACCTGCATCTGAGGCAGTACGAGAAAAACAGGAGGCGTGCTTTTGCTTTCATCCTGCTCACCGAAGACAGGTACGGCGCATTGATCGAAAGTGAGTTCATCGCGGCCCCACGAGCCGGTGAGTGCTTCCTCTGTTTCATAATGGTTGCGCAACCATTGGCGAAAAGCGTTTTGATTGGCCTCCGACTGATCATGCTCACCGGGAAGGCGCCACCGCTGCTCGCCCAGAGCACCCACGATATAGCCTGTAATATGATGGGCCAGATCGCTCTTCTCCAGCTTTTCCACTTCGCTGGCAAGAATCTCCAAGGCCTGTTCCCGCCAGAGAGAGGAACCTGCGGAGGGATAGGCCTGCAGGCCGGACTGAAGACGTAAAGCGGCTTCAGGGTTGCGGGTCAGCCAGGAAGCGGGCGGATTGAGATTGATCCAGAGCATGACTTTGGTCCGGCTGTTGATCTCAAAATACCGTTTCAATTGCTTCAGAATCTCAGAGGCCTTTTCGGGATGCCAGGACTCCGACCAGTCCAGAGATACGGGTACCACATAATTGGATATGCCGGCTTCTTTGGCCAGAGTGATTTCTTCGGCTACTGTGGACCAGACATCATCGGAAGATTTGCCCGCGAAAAAGAAAAGCGGAGGCGCCTGTGCACTGCTCTGAAGAAGTGGCGCTGCATGCTCTCCCACAGGGTCGGGCGTATCAGAAGAGGCCGCCTGGTGAGAAGGCTGGACGGCAAGAGGGGGCATTTCGGGAACAGAGCGCTTCCCGAGAAAAGAACCGGCAATCAAGGCACTGGAGATCAGTACCAGAAAAAGGATGATGCGGAGGAGCACCGCCAAAGAAGGAAATCGAGCCAAAATAGACATGCTTTCGCTGTATCGTTAGTTGAAAAGGGTTGTTGACACCAGAAAATGTGTTACCGCTATTTTACCTGTCATATTATAAGAAGATCAATTTTCTTTGATAACAGCCAGCGCAGATGGATTCAAGGGTGCCCTTAATTTGGACAGCTGTGACTTGAGGTCTTGATTATTCTTCAGAGGAATCCGTCGGATCGGTCGGATCTGGGAGAGGTGGGAACCGGGACCGAGATATTACCGAGACTCAGTAGACAAAGGAGAGCAGATACCCCTTACTCTCGCTGTTTTTCTTCAGGGCAAAAGAAAGAATTGCGACGGCTTATCAAGAGGGAAGTAATTTTGTTTTCCATGTGTTTGTATAGTATACTTAACTTGTGAACACATCATTAAACCTTGTGGGAGGCGGTGGTCAAACATGAGGTGATGTTTGTTATGGAATCAATCTTCGTTCTGATTATTCTGGCCTTGGCCCTGATTCTTCTGATCCGTCATGGAATTCGCTTCCTGCGTCGTGATCAATCGCCCTGCTGCGGGTGCTCCACCTGCAGCCTTCCAGAAGAAATACGCCAGCAATGCAGTGCGATGCAGGAACTTCACTCCTCTCAGCCCGTGTCTGAAAATCCTTCAGCTCACTTACAAGGAGACAGGTCATAAAACACACACTCTCAGAATTGAAAACCGGTGAAACGGCAATCATCCTGGGTATCGGCACTGATACCCCGTTGAGTTTGCGTCGTCGTCTTCTTGATATGGGTATTACAAAAGGTGCAGAGCTTCGCGTTGAACGTCATGCCCCTCTGGGCGATCCTGTGGAGATCTTCGTCAAAGGCTACCATCTGGCCGTGCGCATGAGTGAAGCCCGTACCATTGAGGTTGAGCGCATCAAGAATACACCTGTCGCCTTTGTGTCCGCATCGGAGAATACTCTGGACTGACACTTCCCTCCCATCGTTTTTTTCTCTGGTTCACGCAGCGTGTGAAGGATCATCCCTTTCCATGTCCTCTGGCAAAATAGTCATAGCAGGCAATCCCAATGCAGGAAAAACCTGCCTCTATAATGCACTGACCGGCTCCGCTCAGCAGGTCAGCAATTATCCGGGTGTTACCGTAGATATCAAAAGCGGTGTGCTGCGCTGGCAGGGACAGCGCACGACTGTGGTGGATCTTCCGGGTACCTATTCACTGACGGCCTACAGCAGAGAAGAACTGGTAGCCCGTAATTTTATTCTCGATGAGCATCCCTCCCTCATCATCAATGTTGTTGACGCATCCAATCTTGAGCGCAATCTCTATCTGACCATTCAGCTCATGGAAATGCAGATACCCATGGTGATCGCACTGAACATGATGGATACGGCTGAGCGGCGCGGCTACAAGATTGATGTGGAAGGTCTCTCACAGCTTCTGGGTGTTCCGGTTATCCCCACCATCGCCTGCCGGGATAAGGGTATTGATGAGATATCCGCTGCAAGCCTGGCTGTTCTTCACGGAAAAGAAAAGGCCGATCCCTCCCCCCTGTCTTATGGTCACGGTGTGGACGATGAGGTGGTGTCCCTGACCCGGGTTATCGAAAAGATTCCGGCTCTGAAAGAACGTTTTTCACCCGCCTGGCTGGCTGTCAAACTTCTGGAAAAAGATGAGCGTGCAGCCACTGAAATACGGGACCTGACTCCTTCTGAAAGCGATGCACTTTTGAAGCAGGCCGATGATGCCATCAGTCGTATTGAAAGACATTTCAATGCGGATGCCTCCACTCTTGTGGCGGAACACCGCTACGGCATTGCGGCCGGAATGGTGAAAAGCTGCGTGACCCATACGGCGAGCAACCGCCGTGACATCACGGAAAGTCTCGATCTTATTGTCTGCAACCGTATTGCCGGTCCTCTCATTCTTGTTATGGTTGTGGCGGCCCTTTTTTTCTGGGTCTTCAAAGTCTCTGATGAATGGGCATGGATTCCCTGGTTCGATGGCTTCCAAAGTCCCACGGGCTTCATGGAAACGCTCTTTCTTTCCCTGTCCCGCTTTATAACGCCTCTGGAGGAAAGCATGCCCATGCTTTATTCCCTCTTGAATGACGGTGTTATCGGAGGCGTGGGCGGTGTGATGAGTTTTGTGCCTCTCATATTTTTCATGTTTCTTTTTGTCGCGGCACTGGAAGACAGCGGGTATATCGCCCGGGTGGCCTTTATTCTGGACCGCCCTCTGCGCACTTTCGGACTGCAGGGAAAAAGCATCCTCGCCTTTATCGTTGCCGGCGGTCTGGGTGCGGGCGGTTGTGCTGTTCCGGGGATCATGTCCACACGCACCATGCGCGAGGACCGGGACAGGCTGGTCACCATGCTTGTCACGCCCTTCATGAATTGCGGAGCGAAAATGCCTGTTTATGCCATGCTCATTGCGGCATTTTTTCCCCATAACCGCACGCTCATCATGATGATTCTCTGGGCTCTTTCCTGGATCACGGCACTGGTGGCCGCCTGGATTCTGCGGCGTACACTTGTCCGGGGCGAGCAGATGCCTTTTGTCATGGAACTGCCCCCCTATCACATGCCTGTGCTGCGTGGAGTTCTGCGCCACACCTGGGAACGCACCTGGATGTACGTGAAGAAAGCCGGGACAGTCATTCTGGCCATCAATCTGGTACTCTGGGCACTCATGTATTTTCCCCGACCCGCTGAAGATGTGGCCGCTGATGAGCATCTGGCCTTCAGTTTTGCGGGTCGTGCCGGTAAAGCGCTGGAGCCTGTGAGTCAGGCCGCCGGTTTCGACTGGCGCACGAATATTGCGCTCATCGGCGGTTTTGCAGCGAAAGAAGTGGTTCTGGGCGTTCTCGGCACAGCCTATGCCCTGGAAAATACGGATGAGGATAATTTCCTCTCCCTGTCTGAACACCTGGCTCAGAAGCCTGATTGGAATCCTGTTCGCGCCTTTGCACTCATGGTCTTTGTCATGCTCTATGCGCCCTGTCTGGTCACAATCGCCGTGATCCGGCGTGAAAGCGGTTCATGGAAGTGGGCGCTGTTCGCCACTCTCTATTCCACGACATTTGCCTTTATTCTGGCCATTGCCTTTTATCAGATCGGCTCGCTGCTCATCTGATTTTTCAGTCTGCACAGTCGCTCAAAGCCAGATCCAGCACCTCGGCAAAATGAAGGGGTGGCCGGGAAGAAAGGTCGGTCAATTGATGACGGCAACTGGCTCCTGATGAAATCACAGCCGTATCTTCGGGCAAGGCGTCGATCATGGCGAGCAAGGGCTCAGCCACTGCAAGACTCAGCGCATATTTATCCTCCAGCACCCCGAAAGCTCCCGCCATACCACAACAGCCGCTGTTGAGCATGGAGGCCCGGGCACCTGTAAGACGTTGCGCCAGGAGTGTATGGATGCTCGTATCAGCCTGGGCTTTTGCATGGCAGTGGGCATGGATAGCCAGACCATAGGGCAGCCTCTTGATGGGAAGGGCATCCGGTTCTTTCTGAAGGAGCTGCTCGATGAACTGCTCAAAGAGCACAGCCCGTTCCGCCACTTCCTGAGCCCCTTCCAGCCCCAGCTCCCGGTATTCCTCACGGAACATGGCATAGCAGGAAGGCTCAAGAAAAAGGATGGGCCCTTCAGTCTCTCTCAACAGTCTCAGATTTTTGTTGCCGAATTTTCTGGCCACATCAAGACGCCCCATGCTGAAGGCAGGACGGCCGCAACAGGCATGCCCTTCCACGAGCCGGGGTGAATAACCGGCCTTTTCCAATACACGCACAGCGGCCCGGCCGATATGAGGTTCGTTGTGTCGGACAAAGCAATCATCCCATAAAAGAATAGTACCCCTGTGAGCGGTCTTTTTCTCCAGACCTTCTTTTCTGAACCAGCGGTCAAAGCGTTGGAGTGCATAGGGCGGCAGGGATCGTTCCTGAGCGATATGCACCAGCCGTTGCAGGAGCCATCGGAAGGGAGGAAAAGAAAAACTGGCATTGGTGAGTCGGGGAAAAGCACTTCCGAGAGCACCCAGCAGATCAACACGGCTGAGAAGGCGTGCATAAAAAGGCACACCATGTTTGCGATGTCGCGCATGAAGCAGCTCGGCCTTCAACAAGGCCATGTTCACATTGGACGGACATTCTGAAGTGCAGGCTTTACAGGACAGACAGTTGCTCAACGCTGATTCCAGAGACTCTGAGAGGAGCGGCGCTTTGTCGCTGTCGAGGCGGCCTTCCAGAACGGCACGGATGATATTGGCCCTGCCCCGAGTGGAGAGTGCTTCGTCGCCCGCAGCCTGAAAAGTGGGACACATGACAGGCGGTTCCTTGCGACAGCCGCCGCAGCCGTTGCATTGTTCGAGATTGCCTGTAAAGGAATGATCCTTGGCCTGAAAGAGCAGAAGAGGCTCGAAAGGAACAGGCAAGGCATAGCCGTCGCCCATACGCAGATCTTTGTCGATGCGCCATCGTCCGGTATCCAGAACCTTGCCGGGATTCATGAGCCCCCGGGGATCAAAGATCTCTTTCACCTCTTCCATGATCTTCAGCAGTTCCGTGCCGATATGCTCTGTCATGAACTCGGTGCGGTTGATCCCCACGCCATGTTCCGCTGTAAGGGATCCCTTGAATTCCAGAGTAAGAGCGGATACTTCTTCGGCCAATGCCCGGAAAGCTTCTATATCTTTGCGGCTCCGTAAATCCAGAACAGGCCGCACATGGAGCAGTCCCGCAGCGGCATGACCATAGAAAGAAGCTTTCAGCCCGAGGCGTTCCACAACAGAACGCAACGATTCCACATAACGGGGGAGCTGCGCCGGAGGTACGGCAACATCTTCAATACCGGCTGTGGGCTTGGCTGCACCGGCACACCCGGTAAGTAATGACAGCCCCGCTTTTCTCAGATGCCAGACCAGCGCTTTCTCTTCTTCCGTTGCACACAGAAGATGACGCTGACCCAGGCCACGCTTTTTGACCTCTTCCAGCTTGTCTTCTATATGATCATAAAACTCAACGAGAAGGATTCCCTCACAGGGTTTTTCATCGAGCTCCAGCAGGGCACGGGCTTTTTCGAAATTTCTGTTATCCCGGGTCTGATCAAAGAGCAGCCGATCCATATGTTCGATGCTGGCCGGTTCCAGGTCCAGCAGTGATGCTGAAGCTTCCATGGCGTCCTGCACACGATCAAAGAACAGCAGGATCAGACCTGTTCCGGGCGGCAGAGGAACAAGCCGGAGCGTCGCTGAAAAGACTGTGCACAAGGTGCCTTCACTCCCGCCTACGAGCTGCGCCGGATTGGCCGCTTCAGCAAGAATACTCCGCAAATACCGGTCGAGTCCGTACCCCGGCCAGCGTTTGCAGATCTCCCTGTGGAAACGTGTTTCAATTTCACGGCGTGAATCGATCACTTTGCCCTGTATCACCTCCAGCCGCTCTTTCATGTCTTCTGATCCGGCGGAAAGGGTATGGATTTTCCCATCGGCTGTAATCAGTTCCAGCGAATCCACATGATCCAGGGTTATGCCATAGAGCGGGGCCCGGGCTCCGGAACTGTTGTTGGCGATCATACCACCGACGGTTGCCCGTGAACTGGTGGCCACATCAGCACCGAAAGTCAATCCGCTGGACTGTACATATTCATTGAGGGCATCGAGCACTGTACCGGCTCCCACACGGATGGTCCGGGCTTCTTCATTGAAGTCAGCAATGAACTGGTTGTGCCGCGACATATCGAGAATCAGGGCGTCGCCAATGGCTCCACCGGCCAGACCGCTCCCGGCTCCTCTGGGTATGATCGGGATCTCTTCAGCGGCTGCTGCGGCCATGAGTTCCGCTGTCTCCGGAGCTGTTCTGGGAAAAGCCACAGCCCGGGGCATGCATTGATAAATGGAAGCGTCCGTGGCATAAAGCTGGCGTGTAAAATCATCGAGAAAAACGGGACAGCGGCATTCCCGTTGTATTTTTTCAAGTCTGGTCATGACGAATTATCCAATCTATCCCTTCCACCCAGCGGCATTTTGCCACGGTATCCCCGGAGGATTCAACCGGCCCGGCTCTTCCGCTCCTTTTCACACTCTGCTCAGGGGCGATTATTATAAAGGAAGCGAAGTGTTTCAGGAATCCGCCGGGGCGGCATTCCCAGTGCCTGTTGAATATCCAGCGCATTGACCACTGATTTTCCCTGATAGTGGTTGTTGGTCACTACGTATATTTCCTTCGCTTCCTTTTGCATGGAAAAAATACGCTCCATCCAATCCTTCAGTTCGTCTTTGCTGTAGAGGTAATTATAACGTCCGTCCCGATCCGTTTCCTGATCAAACCATTGGCGGGTATTACGGCCATGCAATCGCACATAGGCGAAAGGGCCGGTGACCCTGGCGGAAGGTTCCAGGCAATGTTGAAGCAAAGGCTGATCAATATTGCAGAAGGCGATCTCCCGTTCTTTCAGTCCTTCAAAGAATCCTTCATGATTCCAGGAATCGTGGCGCATTTCAATGCAGCAGGGCATGTGGTGAAAAAGATCCATCAGGCGTCCCAGATAACTGCGGTTTTCAGGGGTCCGTCTGAAACTCCAGGGAAACTGGAAAAGAATCGCTCCGAAACGCTCGCCCTCAATGATGGGTCGCAGGCTGTTCAAAAAACTGCGGACAAGCCCCTGATCCGGGAACTTCCGACGCTCATGAGTCAGCAGAGAGGGTGCTTTTGCATTGAAACGGAAATGAGGACGGGACAGTACTGTCTGCAACCAGGTGGAAGTCATGGCTGTCGTGACAGGCTGGTAAAAAGTCACATTGATTTCGATGAGATCCACCAGACGGCTCAAGGCTGTCAGTGACTGTCTTGCCCGGGCTTCAGAAGAAGAGTATACAATCCCTTCCCAGTCCGGATAACTCCAGCCGGCTGTACCGACATAACTTGAGAGGTGGGATTTCGGAGAGGGGGGATCTTCCGGAACTAAAAGATGACTGTCCACAGGCTCAACCGGAAGAATCAGGAACCGCTGGTTTCACCTGCAACGATGAATTCCGGGGCATTGTTTTTGGCAATCAACAGTTTGTTCATGGAGGCGCCCAGAAATTCTTCGGCACTGTCCGGTCGTTTATACTTGTCTTCCTCGGATTGTTTGTTGCAGTAATAGGTGGTGATGCCCATGCATACCCGGGGTTCTTTGAGAACGCAAGAGCTTGCGGCAATGGCCCGGGAAAGTTCGTGCTGAATTTTCCGGCCATAGGCAACAGCATTATCCAGATTGGTATGGGGAAGAACAGCCGCGAACTGTGCCTCATCATAGCGGGCGACTATATCAAAGGTACGGGAACTTTTACGCAGTGTCATGGCCACTTCCACCAGCAGCTCGTCGGGAAGTCTGTCTCCGAGCCCATCCTGAGGCGCCTCTTCAACTTCAAGCATAAGACATGAAAGATGGTAATCATAACGATAGGCCTTGGCCGATTCTTCCTGAAGGCGCTCAATGAGAAAACGTCTGTTTCGCAGTCCTGTCAGTTGATCGGTATAAGCGGGATCGATGAGCATATAGGGGCCGGAGACGAGCTCCGTACCCCCCTGGCGGGTACGCAAAGCCGCATCAATATGGACGATGACCATGGGCAGGTTATAGGGTTTGGCGACATAGTCCAGAGCACCGAGGGCATAGCCTTGCTCCACATCGCCGGCATCCCCTCTGGCGGTCACAAAAATAACGGGTATATCCATGGTTTGCGGATCGGCTTTCAACTGGCGACAGACTTCATAGCCGTCCATGTCAGGCAGCCCCACATCAAGCAATACAAGATGTACACCGCCCTGACGGCACAGATTGAGCGCTTCATATCCGGTACCGGCGATCACTGTCTCATACCCGAAAAGTTTGAGCCCCTCGCTCAATACCAGGGCTTCGTCTTGATAATCTTCCACAATGCAAATGGTTATGGCGTGCACTGTCCTGTTTCTCCTTGAGTATCCTGTATCATTCCGGAACAGATAAGCCGGGATGATACGACTCAGCTTATTACACCGCTTCGGGTGTGTATCCTGCTTTTGTTCTCTATTCTCTTGCTCCGGATCCGTGGATACACCGCTCCGGAGACAGTGTTTTGATTCAATGAAAGATATCAGCCCGGACACAGTTCACAAGCGTGATACTCTGAGGTTTTTCAGGGTTGCTATGCTTGTATGTCCACTTTCGCAAATCGATTCTTACCACGATTTTGAAGTACAGGGGCGACTCTCAACTCTTATCTTTATGAAGATTATACCGCAAATTTGTAATTATGTGTAAATTTCATGAGAAAAACGTGTCCTGCTGGCTTCCAGGCTGAACCATTGCCATCAAATACTTTCCGACAAGTTCAGCAGGATCCCACTCTTGTTTCTTTCCACCAGCGTAAAGAACTGTGATTTTGTCCTTTTATGGCATGGGTGGTATGATAATCCTTCAAGTGGGATAGTGCTTCCCGACTCATTGTGTACTGGAAAGATCTGTTCTTTCCACAGTATTTCCAACCGAATCAAGACAAGAAGGAAAAGACTATGTATTTCAGATCCCTTCGGTTCGTAGTGCCCTGTATTGCTCTGCTGGCTGTGGTCGGCATCTCTTCTTCAGCTCTGGCGGATGCTCCCGGACCGGGTGCTCCCGCTGCTGAAGCTCTGGGCTGGCGCATAGGCTGTCAGTTGTGGAGTTTCAACAAATTCAGTTTCAGTGAAGCCATTGACAAAACCGCTTCTCTGGGCCTGAAATATGCCGAGGCTTTTCCGGGTCAACGACTTTGCACTGATCTGCCCGAAAAAGTCACCTTTATCCACAGTATGAGCGAAGAACACCGTGCTCTTGCCAAAGAAAAATTGGAGAAAGCCGGTATCACCCTTCTCTCTTATGGGGTGGTATCTCTTCCGACCAATGAATCCAAGGCCCGTGAAGTCTTTGAATTTGCAAAAGACATGGGCATCGGAACCATCGCTTCTGAGCCGCTCAAGAAAAACATGCCTCTCGTTTCGAAACTGGCCGATGAATATGGTATCCGGGTAGCCATTCACAATCATCCCGAACCGTCTCTGTACTGGAATTATACAACGGTTCTGGAAGCGGTGGAAGGCCTGTCTCCTCTGGTAGGCGCCTGCGCTGATACGGGTCACTGGCCCCGTTCCGGAATCGATGCGCTGGAAGCGGTAAAGGCTCTGGAAGGTCGTCTGATCTCTTTCCACCTGAAGGATCTGATGGAATTCGGCAATAAAGAAGCCCATGATGTAATCTGGGGAACAGGTATTTGCGATGTCAAAGGCATTTTGACTGAAATTGTCAGACAAGAGATGAAAGATCCCATGTTCTTTATTGAATATGAGTATAACTGGGATAACAATGTACCTGATATTGCAGCTTGTGTAGCCTATTTCAATGAGGTGGCTGAAGAACTGGCCGCTGACTGACGTCCTATTCTATGCTCTGGCTGATTGTCTGACCCCGGGTATTCTTTGAATATCCGGGGTTTTTTATGGATTCTGATGAACTTTTAATCTTTTTTGCATCAGCTCTTGACATCTGGAGTGTTTCGGTATACAATGATACTAACGGAGGGGAGAAAGTGAACGGTGTTATAAATAAGGATCGTTATCATGGCTACTTTCTACAAAGAGGACTCTCTGGACAGGGTTTCCAGACGTGAACTGCGTGCCATATACAGGCACTATGTTCACTTGCGTAAGGAGCATGGCCCCAAAATTACTTATAAGGAGGCCATGGAGGATTGGTTTGAGCACTGTGCTGTGAAATGGCGTAAAGCTGATCATTTAAATGCCATGGCCATACAACGCAGGAAAATGAAAGAGCACAAATGGCTCCGCTCGGAGGAGGTCGGGTATGATGTCGGGCAGATGGCTTACTTCGAATGGATCCATCTCCATGGCCCAGCCTGGCGCTATCATTATGAAAAACACGACCCCCTTCTTCCCTATCCCTGATATTTCCCTCCCTCTGGGATCATGTATCGCTACGCCCATTCGGGTTTTTGCGCTTCAATGCCTTCCCGTATGCGCCTGTAAGACTCATAACGCGCCCGAGCTATGCGCCCTTCCTCCACGGCCTCTTGAACAGCACAGTCTTTTTCATGAATGTGGGTGCAGTCTCTGAATTTGCACTGAAGGCTTTGTTCGGCAATTTCCGGAAAGTATAAAGACACCTCTTCAGCGGAAAGACCCCACAACCCCAAGGCCCGGATACCGGGAGTATCAATAACGCGAATATCCCGATGAAGCCTGTACAAGGCCCCGGCTGTGGTCGTATGCCGTCCTTTGCGCGTTGCTTCGCTCACCTCCCGTGTAACCAGCTGCAGCTCGGGATCCATGACATTGAGAATGGAGGATTTCCCCACACCGCTGTGTCCTGAAAAAACACAAAGTTTCCCGGCCAGATACTCCTCCAGTGCGTCTATGCCCTCTCCTGTTTCACAACTGGTACAATAGACGGGAATACCCAGCTCTTTATAAAGAGAGAGAAATTCTTCGGAAGGTGCTTCCAGATCTATCTTGTTGAAACAAAGGACAGGCTCCACCCCACCCTGTTGTGCGGCAATGAGAAAACGGTCGACGAGCCCCGGGCTGAACTGGGGTTTCTGAACGGAGGCGACAATCACCAGTTCATCAATATTGGCCGCAAGAACTTGTCTCTTGATCCGTGAGTGGGGCCCTCCCAGACGCATGAGCATTGTTTTACGGGGTGCAACGGCGATAACCAGGCCGCCATCTTCGGTAAAGCGTACCTGCACACGATCACCGGGAGCGAGCAGACTTTCTTCCTCTTCCCTGAGTCGCTCATCGATGCGGCAAAGGCTGGTATCCTCCTGATCTTCTTGAGAACCATCCTGATCCAGCATTACAAAAGCCCACCGTCGGGAATGAGTGACCACGGTGGCATTGGGCTCGCATGTCCCCTCCTCAATTCCGGCCGCAGACAAAGCTGCATCGGAGAGTTTGGGTCGGCCACGCCTGTGCCTGGCCAGATCATGGGTAAAAGACGCTTCGTGCTTTTCCTCCCATTGTCTTTCTCGGGCGGTACTGCGTTTTTTTCGGCCCCGCCCCTTGGATTTCACCATAAATCTTTCTTTTTTTCGGGTTTTAAAGGCGGTCGGTTTCGACGCAAATTGTTTGCACGGACAGCTTCATCGAGGATTTTGGCTGAATCCACGCCCATTTCTTTGAGACGCCAGTTCAGTGCGGCCACCTCAATGATAATGGCGATATTGCGACCGGGCCGGACGGGAATATTCAGGTAGGGAATGCGCGCTCCCAGGATTTCAACGAAGGGCATCGACATTCCCAGACGATCAAACTGGAGTTCGGGGTCCGCCTCGACCAGTTCGATGATCAGCCCGATCCGTTTAAAATCTCGAACACTGCCCACGCCGAAAATATAGCGCAGATCTATCACGCCAACTCCGCGGATTTCCATATTATGCTTTGTCACATGGTGGGTTTTCACATGAATGGAATTCCCACGCCGCTGAATTTGCACCATGTCATCAGCCACCAGGCGGTGTCCCCGTTCCACGAGTTCCAGAGCGGACTCACTTTTGCCTATGCCCGCTTTTCCCATGATAAGGCAACCGACTCCGTAAACATCAACGGCTGTGGCGTGGATAGTGCTTGACGGTGCGAATTCCTCTGCGAGAAAAAGGATGATCTTGCTGATGAGCTCATCTGTAGTCAAGGAGGATCGCAGCACGGGGATTCCGTAGCGGTTGCACATATCCAGAAAAATCGGCTGAGGCAGGAGATTTCGCGAGAGAATGAACACGGGGATTTCAAAGGCCAACATATTGACTACGCGGTTGGCAAGCTCCGCAGGATCCACACGCTCCATATAATGTATTTCCGTGTTCCCCAGAATCTGAACACGGTCATTGGCGAAATAGTCGAGATAGCCGCTCAAGGCAAGACCGGGCCTGTTTATGTCCCAGGTATAGACAGGCCTGTCTATACCTTGAAAGCCTGCAAGCAATTTGAAATCCATATCATTGGCGTTGCGCTCAAGCAGTCTGGAAACAGGTATAAAGGGCTTGCGGTTTTCAAGAATCTTGTCAAAATTCATCAAGGCGCACACCCTCTGTTATTTTTTCCTGCATCAGAAAACAAAAGATCTTTCCATCAGATTTCCGGTTCAATCAATCCATAGGTGTTGTCTTCGCAGGCATAGACAACATTGACGTGAGAAGTATCGGCGTTCAGAAAAACAAAAAAGGAGTCTTCGAGAAGATCCAGCTGCATAATAGCCTCTTCGATGGACATGGGCTGAAGGGGCCGTTTTTCACGGTTCACAATCTGATGCTGCTGTTCTTCTTCCTGCTCCACACCGGCCGCAGCGGCTTCTTCCTGAAGGGCGAGAATCGCATGGCCATAGCTGAGATTGGCCGGGCTGCTGCGCTGTTTATGCCGGTTGATCCGGCCTTTGTATTTGCTGATCTGACGATCCAGTTTCGCAAGCACTGCATCCACCGAGGCATACATATCCGCTGTTGATTCACGGCCATGGATACGCACCCCGTTGGCCAAGAGCCTGACATCTGCAATATGTCGATGCTTTTCGACATCGAGGACGACATTAATGTCAACGACTTTATCAAAGTGGATTTTGAGTTTTTTAATACCGTTTTCCACATAAGATCTAAGCGCGTCGGTCACGTCCATGCGGCGGCCAGTAATGGTGACATTCATGGTTGAGACTCCAAAGGTTGTTACTTCCAATGTTTACGCTACAATAAAAGCATACCATGCAACTTCTGATTTTTCAAAACTCTTCAGTATATTCCATTAACAAAAGATCTGCATGAAAATGACCCGGAAAGAACGGACAGGCCGAATATTTCCATGGTCGCATCCATGCAGATCGATTTCCAAGAGAGAATAAAAGTGCTGTCCCGGGCTCACTTGCGACGGGACAATTCATCCATCAGATAGTCCGGGAAAAGAATATCGTGGGCCTTTTCCACAATGATATCTTCGGCCACGGTGAAAGAACGGCTCAAGCGTATATCTTTGGAGGAAGCGCCCGCTGCGGCTACATAGGTACCGGAGTCGGCCACCCAGGCGCTGATACCGCTCCAGAAGGATGCGAGATCACGGCCAGCCAGTTCAAAACGCAGGGTTTCGCTTTCACCAGGTTGAAGCAGCCCTGTTTTTGCGAAGGCCCGGAGCTCCTGCTCCGGTTTTTCCAGTGCATCCATGGGTGCTGTGACATAGAGCTGCACAATCTCTTTCCCGGCTCTGTCGCCTGTATTGGTGACGGTTACTGAGAAGGCGATGGACCCATCAAAAACATCCTTGTCCGCTTCCAGATTACTGTATTCAAAGCTGGTATAGGACAGTCCGAAACCGAATTCATAGGCAACAGGCACATCAAAAGAATTGAAGTAGCGGTATCCCACATAAATCCCTTCGTTATAGAAAGAATTGATGGGCTCTTCTTTCGGCGTCCCCGGATAATAAGGTGCTGAAGGAAGGTCTTCATACTTCAGAGGAAGGGTATCGGGGAGTTTTCCGGAAGGATTGACAGCACCGGTGAGCACATCGGCAATGGCGCCGCCCCCTTCCTGACCGGGCAGCCAGGCCAGGAGAATCGCATCGGTGAGATCACGCCAGGAGGCCGTTTCCCATACACCGCTCACATTGAGTACGACAACGACTTTTTTACCGGCACTGTGATATACATCGCTCACCGTTTCCAGCAATTCACGTTCAATGGCCGTAATGGGAAGGTAGCCATTTTCATAGTTCTCGCCGGAACTGCGCCCGAAGCAGACAATACCCACATCGGAACGACTGGCATAATCTTCCACTTCTTCACGGCTCAACGCTCTTTCGCGGCTGAAAGCAACGAGACGGCCTCTGAAGTGAGGCGGAGATTGATCGCCTACGATACCATTGTCCTGGCGCATTTTGGGGTTGTTGAAATAGTCCGGAACGAGATTTTCACGCTTGATCTTTTCCACATAGTCCAGATAGTCTTTTTCCATGCCCTCCACGAGTTTGAATCCCGCTTCCTTAAAGCCATCATGCATGGACAGACTGCGTTTATGGCTTCTCACTTCGCCGCTGCCTGTTCCATAAGGAATGAGACTGTAGGCTGTTTTACCGAAGAGAGCCACTGTCTGCGTGTCTTTGAGGGGCAGACAATCATTGTCGTTTTTCAGGAGGACCACGCCTTCGGCCGCTGTCCGGCGGGCCAGAGCGGCATGGGCTTCCAGATCGGGGTTGGCCGTAATGCTTTCTCCTTGCGCATAGGGGCAGCTGAGTTTGAACTCCAGATATTTGCTCAGACGTTCATCAAAGAGCTTCTCATCAAGTACTTTGTTTTGAATCGCAAAGAGCAGTTCATCATATTCTTCCTGGCTGCCGCTCATGAGCAGGTTGATGCCTCCACGGACTTTACCCACGGCACTTCCTTTGCCGTCAAAGTCTGTGATATAAAAACCATCGAAGCCCCATTCCTGCCGTGTCAGCACTTGCAGCAGTTCAACGTTCTCATCGGTGTAAAATCCGTTGAGACGGTTGTAAGAGGTCATGATGCATTTGGGATGACCTTCCCGGACTGCAATCTCGTAGGAGCGCAGATACAGCTCGCGCAAGGCACGCTGACTGATGATGGGGTTGTAATGATGCCGGTTTGCCTGCTGGTTGTGGGCTGCAAAATGTTTTAACGTCGCACCTATACCGTGGCTCTGCATTCCCTGCACCATGGCTGCGGCGGATTTACCGGAAAGGAGCGGATCTTCAGAGTAATATTCCCAGACTCGTCCGTCGTTGGGGTTGCGATGAAGGTTCACGCCTGGAGCGAGAATCAGTTCATAGCCATATTCGCGGATTTCGTTGCCGAAGGCATCGCCGATCTCTTTGACCAGATCCATATTCCAGGTAGCCGCCTGACAGGTAGCCGAGGGGAAGGCTGTTGTATACTGGAAATCTTCCTGATCATCTTTCCTGGCTTCGCGGTTCAACCCCGCCGGGCCGTCGGACATGGCTGTTGTTCTCAATCTGGGCAGGCGCGGAAGAATCACCTGCGAGCGCATGTCTTCCAGGATCATGCCTTTCCCGCCGTCACCGGTGTTCTTTACAAAGCCGGGTACATAGCGGCCGTCACCTGTGAGCACTCCGATTTTTTCTTCGAGAGTCATCTGTGACACCAGATACGCCGCTTCTTCTTCTATGGTCATGGCCTGCGCCTCTGCAGCGAGAGCCGCAAAAATACCCAGTACACCAGCCAGAGCCATGCATCCGGCCAGCACTTGTCTTTTTGTCGAAAACATAATCGAACCTTTCTGAATATAGATGCCGTTATCTCGGCGGTTTCAATCCGCTTCTTTATTCGATACAGCCCCGGGGAAACAGTGTTGACACCCGCGATGGCCTGAATGCTGACAAGCTTATTTCCCGGCCTTCAAGTGCCGGTCAAAGAAATTTCCCGCCAGAGCCTGTACATGGGCGCATACGGGTAAGGCAACGTCCATGGCATGGGGCCAGCCGTCAATACGGCTGTAATCATGAGGAATTTCCAGGGCAGCCAGTCTTTCCACGAGACGATCGCTCTGCGTGACAGGAACCAGCTGATCCACGGTCCCGTGGATGACACAAGTGGGCGGTGCCGTCTTGTGCAGCTGCCACAGGGGAGATGCTTTTTCAAAACGCTCGGGCATCTCCTCATATTTGCCACCCATATAGGAAATAATGGCACTGTGATCACGTCGGATTTCTTCCGTGAAGTCCACAGGACCGTAAATATCCACCACGGCCTGCACTGCGCTGTCTTGTTCCGCCCAGCCTCCCCGGCCTTCAAAGTCATCCTGACCTGATGTATAACCCACCATGAGAGCAAGATAGCCGCCGGCGGAATTGCCCATGACACCGAGATGTTCCCCGTCGATCCCGTATTCTTCCTGGTGGGCACGCATCCAGCGGACAGCACATTTGGCGTCATGAATGGAATTGGGCCATTGTCCGGCACTGCGCAGGCGATACTGAACAGCAGCGACCACGTAGCCCCGGGCCGCGAGATACTGGGCATAGACGCGCAGCTGATCTTTGCGCCCGTGTTTCCAGCTGCCTCCGAAAAAGAGCAGTATGCCGGGAAGCGCTTCCTCCTGATCTTCGGGAGAATACAAGTCCAGGAACAATGGCGTGTCCTCACCGGTGCCAAATTGGAGATCTTCACGCATGAGTACTCCGGGCACAGGCGGCCCATCTTCAATGGGAATGAGGTCATAAAACAGATAACCGGCGGCAAAGGCAAGTATTTCTCCGGGATAACCTTCAGGTGGAGGTGGCACTCCGGCTGGGAGTTTCGTCACCAGATCGGGACGCTTTGCCGGAGCGCTGCCATAAGTACAGAGGAATACGACTGCTGCTGTCAAGAGCAACAGCAGTATAATGCCCGTCCACTTCAGTATCCGGAGCAGAATTTTCACGGTCTATGGTCTCCTGAAAGCCTGTGCCTGAGGCTTCCCTCTTCCCGGCTCTCTCAGGGAATCTGCATGACCTGATCACCTGTGTCCAGACGGTGCCAGGTACGGAACCTGCGTTCCCCTTCAATCAGTTCAATGACACGACCGCCCCGGGGAAACCCTTCCTTGCCATAGGTGCCATGACCACTGCCGCGACCATAGCCCAGGAAGATTCCGTCCACTTCGCCCACATAATCATTGGTATGATCATGGCCGCAGAAAATGCCCAGAACATCGCCGGTTTCTTTCATCACATCAAAGAGACCGGAATTCACGGGAGAATCACAAATTTCTTCCTGTTTCACACCGATGGCATTGCCGGAATCCCAGGCCTGACGAAATTCAGGAAGGGGAATATGGAAGAAAGCCAGTGAAGGCAAAACCACACCACCGGCCGCTTCGCGACGGCGGGCTGACTCTTCTTTGAACCATTCAATCTGGGAGGGCATGATATGCCCGTAGCGGGACTGGCCTTCCCACATCATATAGTCCAGAGAGTCAATCATAAAAAGGTTCGCGGCCGGTTTCTCGGGATCCTGGGAAGCGCCGATCACCACGCTGTAGTTGCCCACACCATCAATATCTTCCGGGCCGGCCAGACAAAGGGAATAAGGCAGGTTGATCATAATTTCCATGAGCCGCTCACGGCTGGCATTGCCTTCATCATCATGGTTGCCGAAGACAGCCGCCCAGGGAATTTTTCTTTCCACACAGGGAAGGGTCACCTGGCGCAGTGAGCGCGTGGGAAGCAGGGTTCCACCGGTAATATTATCGCCTGTAAAAACGACAAGATCAGGCTTTTCAGCATCCAGAACGGTGCGCATCAGTTTGCCGGTCAGCTTATCTTCCGTATAGCCATAAGTCCAATGGAGGTCTGCAAACTGAACGATTTTGAAAGTGCCATCCTCGCGGAATTTCAGGGGTATTTTCTGGGCGTCGTCAGCTGTGGCGACCAGGCCCACACTCAGGATCAGGGTCAACAATACAATCTTCTTCATGATCTGGGGTTCCTTATGCGTGGCTCGGAAGCCGTCCGCCCTGTGCTTGGAAAAACAGGGCGAAGCGGCTTCCGAAAAGTCAACACATGTTTTTTATCTGTTCAGAACAATCAGTGCGGAGGCTCGTCATGTTCACCGACGATTTTGGTCCGTTCGATGGACTGCAAGGCCAGATAGTGGCTGCCGAAACGCTCAATATGGCCCATTTCCGTGTCAAAGATGTCATAGTGCCCTTCTTCATCTTCCACAAGCTTATGGAAGAGTCGTTTGGAAACAGAGTCGCCCCATTGATTGCACTGCTGGGCAAACTCGTTGTACTCTTTTACAGATGTTTTTTCCAGATGGGCTGCATATGCCAGCATTTCTTTCACATCATTGATTTTCTTCACTTCGTCAGATGCCTCAAGCTCCACTTCACCACCGAGGAAAAGGATACGCTCGGCCAGGTCTTCAATATGCATCATTTCTTCAATGGCAATACGGCGGAAAAGATTGGCAAGCAAACCCAGGCTCTGGTCATCACAGTGAAAATGGAAGTACATGTACTGATGAGAAGCTGTCATTTCTTCAGAAATGGCTTTGTTCAGAATATCGATACTTTGTTCGTGCATTATCAGTCTCCTCTAAATTTAGTTTTTACACGCATAACCCAATGTTATAGTCCCACCGATTATATAGACTTGTCCCCTGTCCTATCAAGAAAGTTTCTTATTCACCTTCCGAGCAATCAAGAAGTTCCGGACGATACTCAAAATGCATGGTGTCGTGGTGATACCATTTGCCGCCCCAAATGAAGCCTTCTTCTTCGAAAATCTCCACGATCACAGCCAGAGCCGTGTTGTGCAGAAGTGCTGAGTGATACGTTATTTTTCCGTCTTTTTCGCCGGACCAGCGCCAGTATCGATGAGCACCATCGGGGAACTTGAAATCAACAGCAATGCCGAAGGAATGCATGCTGAGACGCTCCGTTCCGGCAATGACTCGCCAATTGAAAGAACCCAGAGAATGCTTCACATACCCTTGAATTTCCGGAGATTCTCCCGCCACCTTGTCACGGATCCGGGCGAGGGCTTGATCCACACCATTGATGCGGGTCACGGAAATGGATTTCCCGAAGAGCCAGGGGACAGCAACCAGATTACTCCGGACTTCCTCCGCTGAGGCGCCATAAATCTTTTTGAAAAAGGCCTCATTCCGTACCCTGCCGGGATCCTGATTCAATAGCGGGATTTCAAAGGGCCAGCCCTTCGGATAAGACTGTGCCATCTGATCACGCAGGCTGGCGCGATTCAACAGATCTTCATAATCAGTCTTGATTTCGCCATCATCCCAGGGTATGACTGTGCCATCGGGCCAGATGAACGCTCTACTCTCTTCGCAAAAGGTGCAACAGGACGCATAGGCCCGTGCCAGTGTCTGAATCTTCGTCTGATCATTATTTTCTGATTCGGCTGCAAGGGTTCCGGCCAGGAACAGACAAAGCACAGCCGGAGCTGACCGTGACAGGAGCTTCATGATCAGGTTCTTTTTCCGATACGTTCGCGGATCCATTCATAGTTGCGCCTGGCGGAGTCGAGGGGATTTCTGTCTTCAGGTTCATCTTCCCAGGAATACCAGCCTTCATAACCGATCTCCGCCAGTGCCATCATGCAGGCTTCCGCTTCGGCCACACCTTCACCCAGGAGACAGGTCAGGTGACCACCCACGGCTTCCACGTCTTTTATATGGGTATGGCGTACAAGATCGCCACATTCCCGGATAATCTGCGGGCCCGGAGCTCCCTGGGTACCCAGCCAGCCGGTATCAATGCACACGCCCAGCCATTCATTGCCACCACCGACAACCTTCAGGATCTCTTCTGTCGTTTTTTCCGGATGATTCTCCACATTGAAACGGATGCCTGCTCTTTCACAGAGTTCCGACGCGGCCTCGGGAGTATTGCCGCCTATGGAGCCGTTGATCTGAGGAATACCGAGCCAGCCGCAGATCTCCAGAGTCTTTTCGGACAGTTGACCGCCGTAGCCTATGGCCGTCAATCCGTGCTTGTCCATAATCTCTTTCCAGAGCCGGCCCTTGTCCTCGTCCATGGCCTCCGGTGCTGCGTGGGCTTCCCAGACTTCCACGGCTTTAAATCCCACGGCCGCAAACTCTTCGCAAATCTTGTCCCAGGCGGAGGCGTCGGTCGCTTCCACAGTTTTACGGTGTTGCTCCCCCCAGTTTTCCAGTTTAAAGCGATAGTCTGTCACCTTCGCCACGAGATTGGCGGTGCATATGGAAATTTTGGCTTCACCGGCAACCTGCTTCTCAGGAGCCGCCACTGCGAAGGCTTCCGATGCCAAAGCAAAGGTGGTTCCCGCTGCGAAGGCTTGTCCCATAAAATCTCGACGACTTGGATTATAATCTTGGCTCATAATACTTTCCTCCTGATCAGCATCCCGGGGCATGGATATGTTACAGTAATCGCTTCCGGCGCATAAGGCGCCACATCTGTCATTTTACACGAATCGCAATTTGCGGAACGAATTTATATTTATGAAACGATTCACGCTGCTTTTTTTCATATCTTCCCTGGTCGCTTTTGCCGACGTGACAACAGACTATCGTGTGGCGATTCTGGATGAACCCTCCATGCCGGGCCGTGGTCATGGAAGTCCGGCGGAGTCTTTTCAAGAGCTCATCACATCTTTACCCGGCTTCAGCGCATCCCTTTTGAATGGGGAAGAACTCGCTGATCCGGCCGTCTTTTCAGATGAACACTTTGATCTGCTCATTATCCCCACAGCTGCGGGTTTTCCGGCAATGGCTGTGCCCGGCCTTTTTGCTTTTTTACAGAGTGGAGGCGATCTGCTCACAACAGGAGGCTATGCCTTTGATGATGTCTTTTATCGGGACGGAACAGGCTGGAAAGAACAGAGTGGGGTCTTGGAAGAAGCGGCTGCGCAGGCCCGGGACAGCACTTTTTCTCTCGTACCTGGCGGAGATTTTGAAAGCCCTGAGTCCTCATGGTTGCCCTCTCATCCGGAGCTCTGTACCCTCTCCACGGAAGAAAGTTTTTCAGGAAAAGGGAGTGCCCGTGTTGGCGGCGATCCCGGTGGCGGATCAGGAGCCTGGAACTGTGTGCTCGACTGTACGCCCGACAAAAGTTATCTCCTGAGCGCTCATATGAAATGCGGCACACTCATCGGGCGGGGTTATGCTTATCTGGCTGTCTATCAGTATGACGCCGATGGCAAGATCATTGAGTTTTCAGACTTCGCCCAGGTGAACAAGGAGACAGACTGGACTCGGTATGAAAGCATCATTGTTATTCATCCTCTTGCGGAAAAAACAGTCTTCAGAGGAGGGCTCTATCTGGCCCAGGGAAGCATGTATTTCGATGAGGTCACCTGTGGGGAAATGCCTGAAGAAATCCGTATCAATGCTCACTATGGCCGAGCAGCTGACGGGCTGATTGTGAAGCCACAGCAACTGAAGATTTTCAGTCCTGATCGCCGCTTTGAAGTGCCTTTCTCCGCTTATATGGCATCGCAAAGAAGTAGCATTATCGTACAAGGCTATGAAGCCACAGCGCAATTGTCACGGGTAGCCCATGTCAGTCCTCTCCTCTCCTTGAAGCCAGCCACGGCTGAGGCCCCCAGCCTGGGCACGCTGGTATTCAACCACGGAGGACTTTATGAGAATGGGCACTGGGCCCTCTTCGGAGTGGACAATCTGGATCTGCTGGAACTCGTCCCGCAAGCCTATGAAGAAGCGCTTGTGCGTTTGCAGGCTGGTATCACCCTTTCAAGGGTTAACACCTTGTATGCCTCCTATCGCTCAGGCGAGATGGGCGAAGTGCGGGCAACTGTAAAAAATACTTCCCGACTGAAACAGACTGTCCGGGTCACCTTGGAGCTGACGGAGGACTTTGCCCCCTTCTTCGCTGACAGCAGTCCCCGGCAACTGACGCTGGATGCCGGAGAAAGGGAGGATTTAAACTGGTCCTTTACCTTGCCGGAGCTGGCGGTTCTTCCCTCCCTTTGCTCCGCTGCAATACGCCTGTATTCTGAGAAAGACATGTTGTGCGATGAGAGGACAACAGCTTTTGTGCTGACTGAACTCGACAAGCAGAACTTTCCGCCTGCTGAAGAAAAGAGGCATTGCCGCTTCGGCAGTGATTTCTGGTCAAATACCTTTTATTCTCCCGTCCAGTCTCCTGTCACCTGGAATGAAGACCTTTCACAAATGAAGCAAAGCGGTCTTGAAGTGGCGGAAGTCCTGCAATTTTGTCCTCCGGACTATCGCTACAAAGAAGAACATTGGCGGATTTTCGATGGGTGGATTCAGCTCTGTCTGGATCATGGAATAAGCTATATGGCTGGACTGCTCATCGGGAAAAACGTGTGCATTGACGATGACGAACTGAAGAAACAACAGGAACTCTGTCGGAGTTTCGCGGAACGCTATAAACATATTCCCGATCTTATCTACTATCTCAATGGCGATTTCAGATTGGATCTCTCGGACAGCCCCGATATCCGTCGTTTATGGGATGACTTCCTTGCGGAACGCTATGAAGATAGTGAAACGCTGGCGCAGAGCTGGAAACTCGATACCGAACAGCCGGAATCGGGAGCCATACCCGTCAAAGAATATCCGCCACGGGATTGGTATGATCCCCGGACCAGGGATATGACGGACTTCAAGACCCTGCTCATGAAGCGATGGGTTCAGGCCCTGATCGATGCCATCCGCAGCGAAGACAGCGAGTCTCCCATCATCAGTGAATATTACCAGCATCCCCATAACGGGATTGATCTGCGCCGCAGTCTGGAAAATCAGCATGCCGCAAATTTCGGATATTTCGACCGGCCCGGACTGGACACTGCGCGCTTCGCAGCCACCTCAAAGCTCTATGATATGCGGCGTCAGGGACAGCCTTTGCATCTGGGCGAGTTCGGTGTGAAAACCCATGAGGCCTGGGCGGAAGAAGCGGGCGGTACTCATTATCATATTCAACGGAGCGAGGCCGAGCAGCTGGATTTTTTCTGGGAGATTACCCACCAGGCCTGGGCGCGGGGATTCAAACAGATCCAGAACTGGTGCTGGAATGACGACCCGGACAGTATTTTCCCCTGGGGTCTCAATTGGATGAACCCGAGACGCCCCAAGCCTGTTCTCGGCTTATGGTCGCAGTTGGCCGCCCTGAGTAAAAGAATCACCGTGGATCATGAACCGGCGGAAGTGGTCTTTGTGGTCTCTGACGGATGGCGGAGCGGCGCCTCGGAAAGTTTCTCACTGGAACTGCTGCTCAATGCTTTGGATTGCCTGCTGGCGAGCAATATTCCCTTTGATGTGGTCAGTGAAACAGCTCTGGATACTCTGGAAAGCTCTTTGCCGAAACTCCTGATTTTCCCCGCAGCCTTCGCACTGAGTGAAGAGTCACTTCATCTTTTGCAGTCCTTTGTGACGAGGGGCCTGTCACTCTATCTTTCGGGCGACCCCGGTATCAATCCGGCGGGAGATCGCATATTGGATCGCTATGAAGATTTTCTGGGCTGTCGTTTTCTGTCGGAAGAACGGGACACTCACGGACTGCCTGTGCCGCTGGTTGAAACGCTCGGAGCCGTGGCAAGCGAACTCGCCTCGGACTTCCCTGTCTATGAACTGCGGAAAGAAGAGGGGCGTATCGTCTGGTCACCCCTGGTGTGGGAGGTGATGTCCGGGGCGGAGCTCTTTACCCGGGATCGTGGACTGACAAATGACCCTGAGCGAAACCTCTATATGCCTTTATTGGAGCATCTCGCCTTCGCCTCTCCCCTGGCCGTCGACTGTGATAAAGGCCTGTGGCGGGCGACCCTCTCCCCCTCCGGCGAAAACACTCTGCTCTCTCTGTCTCCCGTGACCGGGCTGGAGGAAGAGGGCTGTGTTACGCTCACTCTGGACAGCCTGTCCCTGCGCCTCGAATACGACCGGCCCGCTTCGGCCGCCCTCCTCTTGAATCCGGACAGAAAACCCCTGGCTTTTTCCATGAGAGGCAAACTCTATTACAATGACATGCTCCTGGGTGAGAGCGATGATCTGGCGGTCTTCTATAGTGAGGACGGCCTTCCGCTGGCTGAAAGTGAGACGCTCCGGATCTTTTCCACAGGCCGGGCTTCCTTTTTTTCCGGCCCGGAAAAAGACGCTTTCCGTACAGGATTTGCGCACTGACAGACGAGTGGGCATAATAGAAGACACTCAGCCGGGCGAGTCCCGGACAAGACATGCATTCTTTTTCGGTCTTTACTGTTGAAAGGAAACTATCATGAACCCTTCACGCCGAACCTTTCTTGCCGGGAGCCTTCTGGGCGGGGCCGCCGCTGTGCTTTCAAGCGCATCCGCTTCTTCAGAGTCAACAGCAAAAAACCGACAATGGAAGTGCGGGCTGGGGCTCAATGGCTTCATGTCCTCGGCCAATCATTTTGAAAAGAATTATCCGCTCTGGGAAATACTGGACTATGCCACCAAAGCAGGCTTTGATGGTATTGAGCTCGTTGATGGCTGGCCTCAGGGCACCTACCCGAACTGGCAGGAGAAGGAGCGTATCGACTCTCTCCGACGGCTTTATGATCTCTACGGGCTGCAGATCTACAGTATGCAGACAGGTGGCGGAGACTCTTATGCGTCCAGTCCGGAAGCGCGCCGGGAATGGTTGAAAAGATTCCGTGGCGACCTGCTCCTCTGCAAGTCTCTGGGTGGTGACTTCCTCGGACATTGGCCCGGTGGCGGACTGGAAGGCAACAAGAACGTGGACGAAGCCATAAAAAATCTGGGAGCCAGTTATAAAGAAGCGGCAAAAATCTGCGCCGACATGGGCATGTTCTTTTCCTTTGAAATTGAACCGCCCTTCCTCTTCAATACTTATGAGCATCTGGAAAAGATTCTGGCCGAAGCGGACCACCCGGCATGCAAAACAAATTATGATCCCAGCCACTTTGATGTCATGACCGGAAGCACGGGCAATCCGGAAGACATGTTGCGAAAACTGGGCGTGGAGCATATCGGTCATGTCCATCTCACCGATACGGACGGTACCCAGTTCAATGGCACTTCCACCCACCTGCCCTGTGGCGAAGGCTATTGCGATATCCAGGCTTCTATGCGTCTGCTTTGGGAAGGGGGTTTTGACGGATGGGTCATGATTGACGGCTGGATGATAGAAGATGTCTACCGTGCCGCAACAAAGGGCATTGAAGCCATTCGCACGGCACAGCAGACATTATCTTCTCAATAAAGACCGCTTCTTATTCAGGCAGAAAAGAGCGCAGCACCGGCTCCAGAGCATCGGCCATACGTTGAAAGCCCAGGTCTGTGGGATGCACCCCGTCAACCGTGGCTTCGCCGTCGCCGCCCAGAAGCTTGTTGCCGGGCAGATAATACAGATCACTGATATATTCGCTGCCCAGAAGGGTACCGTAACTTTCCTGAAGAGCTTCATTCTTTTCTTCATGGGAAATACGGGCCGCTTCCAGAAATGCGCCACTCTGGTATTCAATATTTTCCACGAGCAGGATAGGAACGCCGGGACGGGCCGCGCGAAGAGCCTTCACCAGCGGGACCACCCGCTCCTGAATGAGTTCCGGTTTCATATTGGGGATGCAATCCAGAATGTAGGCGGAGGCATCGATCTCGTGTAAGAGTTCGCCCATAGCTTGTTCCATCTTGCCATTGCCGGAGAAACCGAGGTTGACCACGGGCATATCGAAACGACGGCCCAGAATTGCCGGATAGGCCATGCCCGGACGGGATGCGCAACCGCCATGGGTGATGGAGGTGCCATAAAAGACGAGAGCTTTATCTTTGCCTTCAGCACGGGCGGAACCTTTGGATAATGAGGCCGAGGGAGGAATGCCGATTTCCAGAGAGACCGTGCCATTGTAAAGGGGCAGATAAATCATGTATTCGTGGCTGCCTTCAGGGATCCCGGAGGCAAGAACAGCCTGATTCGTTTTGGCCGAAGGACGACCGTTGCCGATCCAGTGCCAGCCTTTTTCCATACGCACATACAGATCCAGACCGCTCACACCGGTGGCGGGCATGTGGGGCATGGCGAGGTTCTCGTTGACCACTTCCCACCGTGCGGAGATGCTTTCCGCATCGGTGACAAAACGGACGGCCATACCGGCGGAATGTTTGCTCAGCTTCCAGACGGTATCGGGAACAACGCCTTGGGCACTGGCCGGAAGACGGTCGTAGTCGTTTTCCGTTTCCTCCCAGGCTTTCCCTTCCACACCGAGGAGCAGGGCATCATACCAACTCCAATCACCGCTGGGATCGACCAGAGCCATGTTGGGATCCAGCTTTTCGATGGACTCGGCGAAGACGGCTGTTCCGCCCACAAGGGATGCGGAGAGCAAAACTGCACAGAACAGAAATAAAAGACAGCTATTTTTTTTCATGGAGATTTTCCTTTGTTGTCAGTCAGAGGCTTACATGCCTTTGACCAGCCAGCCACGACGGTAGCGACGTTTAATATACTGATTGGCTTTCTTGTTGTTCGTGAATTTCAATGCGGCGCCATCCCATTCCAGTTTCTCACCGATGAAGCGGTTGCCAATACTCGCCAGCAGCACGGCTTCCGTCATGGGCCCGGAAAAACCGAAGTGGGCACCGGCGACTCCATTACCCAGAGCCGCTTCCACAAAGTCGTGATAGTGGTTGAGAGGCTCCAGTTCGGGAGTCGGATAATCGGCGAACTTTTCTTCCGGGAAAAGCTTGGGGGGACCCACATGAGGAATGACCAGGCTGCCTTCTTCGCCAATGAGAATAGAACCGCTCTTGGGAAGTTCGTAACCTTCCGACAGATGGGGAGAAACGGATTCTTCCGGCTTCTTGCCGCCGTCCATCCACACGCCTTCAATGGTATCACCCGCCGTCATCTCTGTGCCGGGGAAAAGATAGTTGGCAATGGTCCAGGCGGGATATACTTCTTCAGAATAGCATTCCGCATCGCATTGAACCGTGAGGGGAGCTCCGACATTCAATGCTGTGAAAACGGGATCAAAGATGTGGCAGCCGAAATCGCCTGTGGCACCGCCCCCGAAATCACGCCAGCAACGCCAGTTGAAAGGATGGTAGGCTTCCCGGACATAGGGGCGCATGGGCGCAACACCTACCCAAAGATCCCAGTCCACATGTTCCGGAACGGGATCGCGACCGGCGGGTCGTTGTTTGTCTTCCGTCGTATAAATCGCCGAGGACCAGGAATACCAGTTTTTCACTTTGCCGATGGCGCCTTCTTTTACCCAGTGAACTGCTGTGCGGTAATAATCATGAGAATGAATCTGGATGCCCATCTGTGTGGCAACACCATACTTTTCGGCGGCCTCCGTAAGGCGGCGCGCTTCATAAACCTCATGGGTCAACGGCTTTTCACAGAAGACGTGCAACTTGCGTTTCATGGCTTCATAAGCCGCGGGAGCATGCATATGATCCGGCGTGGCGATATTGATGGAATCCAGATAATCCCCTTCTTTCGCAAGCATCTCACGCCAGTCACGGTACAGCTTTGCGCCCGGATAACGGATGGCCGCCTTTTCAAGATTCTTCGCATCTATGTCACAGAGCGCCCGGACATGCACCTTGCCACTGCTGAAAATCTGCTCCAGATCGGAGGTGCCCTGACCGGTCACACCGATGGCGGCATGATTCAGAATTTGTGTTGATGCGGAAGCGGGTGTGCGACGGTTGAGGATGAGCGGAGCCGCAGCACCGACGGCCAGACCGTGTTGTATAAAACGGCGGCGTGAAATCTTATGAGTCATTGGTATTACTTTCCATGAGCCCGTAGGCGTTTCAGATACGATAGCAGGCCGGGAAGAAGCCTGTACTGAATGTTATCCCGTAAAACAATTAAATCCAAGCATTCAAGATAGTGAAAAGAGGGGGCCGGAATCAAACATTTGGCGTTATCACTCTGCCCGGACGGATCCAAGCCTGAAAAACAAGCCACAAATCGAAGAAGAATTTTCATCATAGCGCCGCACAGCCACAATCAAATGATCTTTATCTAATTGAACCACAGAAATCACTGAACACACGGAAAAAGATACTGATGGCGTAAAAAGATCTATGATCTTGACTCGTCCACTTGGTCTACTCTGTCCACTTTGTCCACTGATACACCACAAATGCCCTGACCCTCGAGCCTCTCCCCTCCCACATCCGTCCAATCCGTCCAATCCGACTGATCCGACCGATCCGACCGACTCCCCAGAGACTACTGATTTCTTCTAGTATCTTGTAGGCCTTACGACATGCTCCCGCCGTCATGGCGCTTTTTAAGACCGTCTGGCACTTATCTGGGAACGCCAATTTCCACATTGGCAGACAGCGTGTTGTGA
>JAAYJV010000047.1 GCA_012522755.1 Candidatus Hydrogenedens sp. | reverse complement strand
GTGCCACCCGGGCGAAAGATTTTTCGCCCCTACCAGTGTTGAGTCGTAGCCCTTCTCGACACGTCCATTCCGTCCACTTGGCCCATCCCGTGCCACCCGGGCGAAAGATTTTTCGCCCCTACCGGCGTTGAGTCGTAACCCTTCTCGACACGTCCATTCCGTCCACTTGCTCCACCCCGTGCCACCCGGGCGAAAGATTTTTCGCCCCTACCAGTGTTGAGTCGTAGCCCTTCTCGACACGTCCATCCCGTCCACTTGGCCCACCCTGTGCCACCCGGGCGAAAGATTTTTCGCCCCTACCAGTGTTGAGTCGTAGCCCTTCTCGACACGTCCATTCCGTCCACTTGCTCCACCCCGTTCCACCCGGGCGAAAGATTTTTCGCCCCTACCAGTGTTTAGTCGTAGCTCTCCCAGATTCGGCCGATCCGTCCGATGAAAGACCCTGAGACATACTCACAGCTTGACACCATGCCATCACCCAAAGACATACAACACACAAGCACGCCCGGACTCCAACCTCCCACGATATATCCCCGACCTCCCCGCCCACACCGTCTTTCCGGTTTTTTTGCGTGGTTTTGCGTTTTTCGCGGTTGTAAACTCTTCCTCCCAGCCATCGCCCTGCTCCAACCACCCCTGCCGTCATCCGCTCCTTTCGCTTTTTCACACCCTTTTTGTATATACTACAGTCTGCTTGGGCTGAAGCTGAGGATGTGTAGGTGCAAAATCAACAACCTTCCAAAATACATCAGGTCCTTTTTGTACCTGCCCTGTTGGGTACGGTTCTACTCTTGGCCGCCTGCTCCAATAAGAATGTTGATACAGTCAATATTGTCGGTTCTTCTTCCGTACAGCCCTTTGTTGAATTACTGGCTGAGGAATATTTGAAGAAATATCCTGAAGAAAATGTGGAAGTGCAGGGGGGCGGCTCCACGGCCGGACTCCAGGCTGTAGTCAACCGGCTTGCCGATATAGGGATGAGCTCACGCTTGCTTACACAGGAGGAAAGCATGGCCTTCGAGAGTACGGTCATCGCTTTGGACGGGCTCGCCGTTGTCGTAAATCCGGCAAATCCGGTCTCCAAGGTCACATCAAGTCAACTCAGGGATATTTTCAGCGGAACAATCGGCAACTGGAAAGACCTCGGGGGCGAGGACAGACCGATAAGACCCATCTCCAGAGAAGAAGGCTCCGGGAGTCGGGATAACTTCGGCGCACTGGTCATGGAAGAGCTTTCCATCTCGCGCCGGGCGCTCACCCAGGAATCCAACGGTGCCGTGAGAGAACTGGTCAAAGGAGACCGTTCCGCCATCGGTTATATCTCGTTGAGCATGGTATCCCACGAACTCAAAGCCCTTCTCGTTGATGGTGAGGCGCCCACTTTGGAAAACATTCAACAGGGACTGTATACACTTACCAGGCCTTTTCTCTTTGTCACTCAAGGAGAACCCGCACCATCAACAAAGCGTTTTTTTGAATACTGCCTGTCTGCAGAAGGACAGGAGGTATTGGAAAAAGAAGGATTGGTGCGCAAGCCATGAGAAAAGACAAACTGGTTGCGGCTCTACTTCAGGCAATAGCCCTCTCAGCTCTGGCGGGGCTGATGATCATCACGGTCTTTATTTTCAAAGAAGGGCTGCCCCTCATCTTTCGGACAGGGTTGAAGGATTTCTTTTTTTCCGCTGACTGGGAACCGGGCAAGGGGAATTTCGGGATCATGTCCATGATCATAGGCTCTCTGGCGGTTACACTGGGTGCCATGCTCATCGGAGGGACCCTGGGGCTGGGAATGGCCATTGTTCTCACACAGTTCTGTCCGCCCAAGCTGGCCTCTCTGATCAAACCCACCATTGAACTGCTGGCCGGGATCCCTTCCGTTGTATACGGCTTCATGGGAGTGGTGACCCTGGTGCCGATCATCCGAAATTATCTGGGCGGGCCGGGGCTGTCCGTGCTGGCCGCTTCCATTGTCCTGGGAATCATGGTATTGCCCACAGTAACCAGTATTTCCATAGATGCCCTCAAAGCCGTGCCCCGCAGTTACTGGGAAGGCTCCGTCGCTCTGGGCGCCACGCGCTGGCAGACAACACATATGCTCATGCTCAAAGCGGCCAGATCCGGGATTGTGGCGGCCATCATCCTCGGCATGGGGCGTGCATTGGGTGAGACCATGGCGGTCATCATGGTGGCCGGAAATGCCCTGGAAGTACCGGGCAGTGTCCTGGATCCCGTGCGGACGCTCACAAGCAACATTGCTCTGGAAATGGGCTATGCTTCCGGAGAACACCGTGAAGCGCTCTTCGCCACGGGCGTAACCCTCTTCGCCGTAATCATGATATTCAATACCATCGCCCTCTCTTTCGCACGGCGCACCATCCGCCAGGGGAGAGGCCAATGAAACGTATCCCGCCAGCTGTTACCCAGGCCATCGCCGTTACCTGTCTGTGGGCCTTCACCCTCGTGACGCTGGCCATCCTCCTTTTCATTATCGTCTATATCCTGATTCAGGGACTGCCCGGAATCAGTTGGGAATTTCTCACACAGGCTCCGGAAAGCATGGGCCGCCGCGGAGGAATTTTCCCCATGATTGTGGGCACCTTCATGGTTGCAGGTCTTGCCGTGCTCATTGCCGCGCCCATCGGTATCGCCACGGCCATTTATCTCACTGAGTACACGCGGGAAGGAAAATTCACTTTTATCGTGCGTTTCGGTGCCGACTGTCTGGCCGGAATTCCTTCCATTATTTACGGGCTCTTCGGCTTCGTGTTTTTCGCCATAGCACTGGGCATGGGCCTGAGCGTTGTTTCAGGTGCGCTCACTCTGGCGCTCATGATCCTGCCCACCATTGTGCGCACGGCCGAAGAAGCGATCCGCGCCGTACCTGCAGCCTATCGGGAAGCCAGCTACGGATTGGGAAGCACACGCTGGCAGATGGTCACCCGGGTGGTCCTTCCTCTGGCACTGCCCGGAATCTGCACCGGTGTCGTCCTTTCTCTGGGTCGCAGCATCAGCGAAACAGCCGCTGTCATGCTTACAGCCGGATCAGCCCTGCGGATGCCTCATTCACTTTCTGATTCCACACGAACCCTGGCCCTCCACTTTTACATTCTCTCGCGCGAAGGCTTGTCCATGGATAAAGCCTATGCCACAGCCTCCGTACTGATCCTTCTCATTCTCGCACTGAATCTTTTTGCCTATTGGCTTATGCGCCAGGTAACACGGAGGATGGGTTGATGGCTGCTGAAGAAAACACTCCCATCATCGAAATACAAAACCTCACGGTCACTCATTTCGAAAAAGTGATTCTGGACAATCTTTCCCTCTCCGTACATAAAAACGAACGACTGGCCATTATCGGCCCGGCCAACAGCGGAAAAACAACCTTCCTCCGTTGCCTCAACAGACTCAATGACCTGAGCCAGGGCTTCAAGGTCACAGGGAAAATATTGCTCAATGGACGCAATATCTTTCATCCCGCCACGGATACGGCCCAGCTGCGCAGGAAAGTGGGCATGGTCTACGCCGTACCCGTACCCCTGCCCTGGTCCATTTATGAAAATCTGGTGTATGGCCCGAAACTGGCTGGCATAAAGAATAAAAACCGACTCGATGAACTGGTTGAAAACTCTCTTAAAGCCGCTTTCTTATGGGATGAAGTCAAAGACAGGCTCCACATGGCGGCACGCAACCTCTCCGGAGGACAGCAACAGCGTCTTTGTGTGGCCAGAGTACTGGCTCTGGAACCGGAGGTGCTTGTCCTCGATGAGCCTTGTTCCGCTCTCGATCCCATCTCCACGGCGAAAATTGAAGATGCCCTCTTTGAACTCAAATCCCGACATGCCATTGTACTCGTGACGAACAATACCAAGCAGGCGGCCCGCGCTTCTGATCGCACAGCCTTCTTTCTCATGGGACAACTCATTGAAATGGGCGATACGGGACGAATCTTCACCAACCCCGTTGACAAGAGAACCAACGACTATCTGATCGGAGCCTTTGGCTAGAATCTTATGAATCCGAAAATAGAAACAAAAAAACTGAATCTCTTTTACGGCAACTTTCATTCTCTGATGGATATCAGTATCAGCATCCCGGCACAAAGCATTACGGCCATTATCGGCCCTTCCGGTTGCGGAAAATCCACACTCCTGCGATGCTTCAACAGAATGAATGAGCTCATACCGGAAGTTAAGATAGAAGGGCAGATACTTCTGGACGGTGAGGACATTCACAAACCCGGTACAAACCTGATCCGACTGAGACGCCGGGTGGGCATGGTCTTTCAACGGCCCAACCCTTTTCCCCTGTCCATTGCGGAAAACATCACCTACGGACTGAGGGTTCATGGGACACCGGAAGGACAGAAACCTGCGGACATTGTTGAAAAAAGTCTCAGAGGCACCTTGCTGTGGGATGAGGTCAAGGACAACCTGAACGGACCTGCTCTGGCTCTCTCCGCCGAACAGCAGCAACGCTTGTGCATCTCCCGGGTACTGGCCATTGAACCCGAGATCCTTCTCATGGACGAGCCCTGTTCAGCTCTCGATCCCATCGCAACGGACCACATCGAAGACCTTATGCGCGATCTTGCCCAAAAATATACTATAATCATAGTAACCCATAATATGCAGCAGGCCTCCAGGGTCTCCTCCTATTCCGCCTTTATGCTTATGGGCGAACTCATCGAATTCGGGCGGACATCGCGCATCTTTAAAAACCCCGGAGACACACGGACTGAATCATACATCTCAGGACGTTACGGATGATCCAAAACTACAGCATCAGGAGTCAACAGCATGACCAGGCACTTCCAAAATGAAATTGAAAAATTAAAAGTTCGCATTCTCGCTCTGGGTTCTCTGGTTGAAAAAGCCGTTGAAAAAGCTGTCATCGCTCTGGAAAACAGAGACACTGAAACGGCACAGGTCGTTGTGGGAGAAGACAAGGAAATTGACCTGCTCGAAGTTGATATTGAAGAAGAATGCCAGAAGATCCTGGCCCTCCATCAGCCCGTCGCACACGATCTCAGATTCATCATTGCCGTACTTAAAATAAATTCGGAACTGGAACGCATCGGCGATGCAGCCGTCAGTATCGCCGAACAGATCTGCTATTGGGTCAATGAAGGACACACGGACGTATCCTATGACTTTGAATCCATGGCAAAGACGGCAAAAGACATGCTCCATAACAGCCTGGACGCTTTTGTCAATTTCAATGCGCTGACAGCCTTTGAAGTCATTGCCGAAGATGACAAAGTGGACGCTATTTATGGCGATGTACACCGTTTTGTACGCCGAGGCGTCCAGAGTGCACCCCATCAGTCTGGCGGTTATATCCATCTCCTGTCCATCTCACGCCACATTGAACGGATCGCTGACCATGCCTCCAACATTGCCGAGATCGTCATCTATCTCGTGGAAGGCCGCATCATCAGACATCGCTCCAAAGATGCCGTGAAACAGGATATCTTTGGAAATGAAACCTCATAATTGATCCCTCCGATCAGACCGAGTCCCCACAGACAACTGATCCCTTCAAGTCTCTTATATCCCCGACCCCAACCCGGACCCCTCCCACATCCGACTGATCCGACCGATCCGACCGATTCCCCGGAAACCCCTAATTCCTTCAAGTCTCTTATATGCCGTGCGTCTTCCCCTATCCCCTATCCCCTATCCCCTATCCCCTATCCCCTATCCCCTATCACCTATCCCCTATCACCTATCACCTATCACCTATCACCTATCACCTATCGCCTATCACCTATCACCTATCACCTATCACCTCGTCCTTTACATTTGAGGGGTTAAAAGTTATAATGGTTTCACTCATTATTGTTGAGGGTTTTTGGATCTATAGAGGGTAGATAAATGAAAACTTCTTTTTTATTGCCGGTTTTTTTTCTGGCATTGTTATTGGCCGGGGGTGCTTTTGCTGAGGTGACTACAGAGTCCTGTCTGCGTTTTGATGATGAGGCGGCTTTGGATCAGGCCTCAGAAATGCTGGGAGTGGAGTTGTTTCCGGAACGGGACAGCGAGGGAAAGCCCGTAATTATTCTTCCGGAAGAGGCTGCGCGATTTCTCCGGAAGGCGGAGCTTCCTTTTGAGATTCTCTGGACCAGAACGGAAATTTCCGGCGGCGGACTTTCTGACAAGTCTGAAAAGATGATCTCTGGCAACGGGTCGGGCTTTCCCATCAATTTCCGCAATCAGCAGCATGTCACCATCGGGAGCGCTCCCGATGGTGCAGTGGTATCCAAGGTCAGTCTTTCTCTTTCCGGGATAGCGGCCTATGCGGATTTATGCACTTTTTCCATCATCAGCAGCAGGGGAACCAAATACACTTTGGAACCCTGGTATGATGAAATCTGGTTTGATCATACGGTCAATGGCATCATGGCTTTCAATGGCGAATCAGTGAATCAGCGGTGGACGCTGGAAGGGCAAGGTTCCAATACGGCTGGGGAACGGGTCGAACGGTGGACCATCAGGGTTTATTACAAAACATCCCCTGGCGGTGATGATCCTCAACATCCTGAGGGGGAAACGGACCTCATAACTCTGCCGGAGCTTCCCTGGAGCGGATGGTACAGGTGTCCCATGCTTGAAAATCCCATATTTACTCAAAGAGTAATTCTGGGTGAACGCTATGTTTCTCTTGCGTACCCGATGCCGCAATCAATCACCAATCCCTGCTATGCGTATTTGTATGTGGGTCGTCCTCATCTGCTTGCAAATACGACGCAAAAACGCGTGGAGATTTCATTCCAGCGTACGGAGCTGCTTGTCTGTTCCCACCTGGTAGACTTGATTTGCGGCGTGGACACTTTGATCGGCCCCTTGTCGCCCGGCACCTGGACTTTTGTGTCTCATGGCTCCCCTTCCAACCCTCTGGAACCGTCTTTGAATGAACGTTTTACCGTAACAGCGGTGCAAAGCCATGAACCCAATTTATCTCTGGTTCCCGATGTTTATGACACAACACTGGTTGAGTCGACAAAGATGATTCAAGAAGCCGGGTTGACTCCGGGCACCTTTGCCTATGACTTTTCCGATGAGGTAGCTGAAACCCGCATCCTGGGAAGCACTCCGGCATATGGGGATCTGTTGCCTGTGGGCAGTGTGGTCTCCCTGACGATTTCCATGGGTCCGGATCCAGGCAATGCCAATCCGGAAGGGGAAGTGAGCATTGAAGGTGAAAAGCCGTCGGAGGGCGAGCCTGGAAATCTTACAGAAGTCCCTGATTGCGTACGTTTGTGGATCAGCGAAATTCCCAGGGTACTTGAAAGAGCGCATTTGAAACAGGGCGAATTGACCGAGGAATATCACGAGACTCTTCAGGAAAAGATCATTATCCGGCAGAATCCGGAGGCGGGCACGCGTGTACCGAGGAATTCGACTGTTGATCTTGTTGTAAGTCTTGGACCGCGGCCTCTTCCCGTGGTGCCGGTACTGGTGGGGATGGATTTGTCTGAAGCGAAGGATGCACTGCTGGAGGCGGGTTTTGCTCTGGGCACAACCACTTATCAGCATGATGAAGCGGCTCCCTATAATCAGGTTTTGAGTCAGACTCCCAAAGGCAACAGCCGGGCGAAGGAGGGCAGCCTGATTGATCTGGTTTTGTCTGAGGGTCCGCCACCGGTCAATAACGAAACGATCTGGCTTCCTGATTTACGTTTACGGACATTGGCTGAGGCGCGGCAGGATATTGCGGATCTGGGCCTGGTGGTCGGGGAAATTCTGGAAGAGCATGACAGCGAAGTGTACTCTGGTCGGGTCATCCGTCAGGATCCGGAGGGAGGTCGTTATGTGTCTGAGAATACGGTGGTGCATCTGGTGATCAGTCTGGGCCATGAACGGGGAACCGCAGTGCCGGTGCTCCGGGGACTGAGCGAGGCGGAGGCTCTGGAGGCACTGACAACGGCTGATCTGCTTGCAGGCGAAATCAGTTATATTCATGATGCCGAGGTGGCTGAAGGGCATGTTGTGGCGCATGAACCGGCGGTCGGGCAATGGATGCCAAAAGGGGGTGCTGTGGACCTGGTGTTGTCGCTGGGTCCCGATCCCGCCGACATGGAGGGCGAGCCGGACCCTGCGGAGGGAGAGGATATGGACGAGGGCGAAGCGGTTATTGAGGGCGAAGGCCCGGCGGATCCGGAGGGTGAAGAGTTTGTCGATGATCAGGATCTCAAGCCTGAAGGTGAGGAAGAGGAAGAAGAGGGTACAACAGAGTCTTGCGGCGCAGGATGCTCAGGCGGAAAATCAGGACTGGCCGATCTGCTGTTGCTGGGTGTTGCTTTGTTGGTATTGGGGAATAGGGAATAGGGGCGAGGAGCGAGGGACGAGGGAGGAGGGTTTGAAAAAAGGGGGCTGGTGGTGTACTCTACGGGGTAGCCTTGCAGTTTCCGGTGCGGACACTGCTTTTTCCGCTTTTCCGGGGTATTTCTTTCCGGTTGCAGGTGCCAATCGTGTAAACTATTGTTTTCTATCCCTATGTATCGCCATGCAGGATTTCCCATGATCAAAGTAGAGAAATTATGTAAATCTTTCGGATCCGTGAATGCTCTGGACCAGGCTTCTTTTGAGATCAGCCCCGGGAGCATTGCCGGTTTTCTCGGGCCCAATGGTGCAGGCAAGAGCACGGCCATGCGCATTCTTACGGGTTTTTTCCCGGCGAGCAGCGGCCAGGCCTATATTGACGGGCTGGAAGTGCATGAGTCGCCCCTGGAGGTAAAGCGGCGTATCGGCTATCTTCCGGAACATGTGCCTCTTTATGAAGAGATGTCCGTGACGGCTTTTCTGCATCATGTGTGTCGCGTGAAAGGAGTGCCGCGCCGTGAGCTTCGGAGTGAAACGGAGCGCATCATGGAACATTGCGGTCTGACCCATATGAGCCGCCGTCTTCTGGGGCATCTGTCCAAGGGATACAGGCAGCGTGTGGGCCTGGCCCAGGCTCTGGCCGGGAATCCGCCTGTGCTGATTCTGGACGAGCCCACGGTGGGTCTGGATCCTGCGCAGATTGTGGAGATCCGGGCGATGATCCGCCAGCTCGGAAAGGAACATACGGTTCTTCTGAGCACCCATATTCTTCCGGAGGTGATGATGACCTGTGATCATGTGGTGATCATCAACCGGGGCAAAATCGTCACTCAGAGCAGTCTGGACCAGCTGAACCTCTCGGGAAGCCGTTCTCTGGAAGAGGTTTTCATGGCGGCCATCAGCTCTGAGGAACACGGGGAGGCTTCAGCATCATGAGCGCTATCCTGAGTATTGCCCGGCGTGAATTTTCGGCTTATTTCACCACGGCCACGGGCTATGTGGTGCTGGGTATGTTTGCGGCCATCTCGGGCATGGCTTTCACCCTCTCCCTTCTGGGCTATGCGAAGATGTCCCTGGCGCCTACAGCCTACGGGTATACGGCCACGCCGGATTTTGCGGAGAGTTTTTTGAGTCCCTATCTCGTTTTCTGCGGAACGCTGATCATGTTTCTGGCGCCGCTGATCACGATGCGCCTGGTTGCGGAAGAAAAGCACCGGGGCACCATGGAACTGCTCCATACCTGGCCGCTCCGTGATCGGGATATCATCTTCGGGAAATATCTGGCTGCGTTGGGTGTCGTGAGTCTCATGCTGCTGATTATCGCTGTGCATCTGATTCTGGTGGGGGTCATGTCGCCCATGGAACCGGCTGTGCTGATCTTCGGCATGCTGACGGTTTTTCTCATGGGTGCGGCTTTCATCAGTCTGGGCCTCTTCATCTCTTCGATCACACGCAATCAGATCACATCGGGCACGATCACTTTCGGCCTGAGTCTGCTCCTTTATATTGTGGGTAATTTGAGTGAACAGCTTCCGGAAGGCAATCCGGCACCGGCGGCCTGGCCGGGCATTCTGCAACAGGTGGTGGGCCGGGTCTATGCCCTCTTCCGGGGCTTGAGCCTGGAACTCCCTGTGGATGCCCACGCCCGGGAGATGGCTTTGGGAGTCGTATTGCCGAAAGATATCGGATACTACATCCTCTTCAGTGCATTCTTTCTTTTTCTGACTTTCAGGGCTTTTGAAAGCCGGAACTGGAGGGCATGATCATGGTCAAATCGGGACGTACTTTTTTCGGGCTGGCGAGTCTGGCCTGTCTGGTTCTTTTTCTGAATGTGCTCGTGTGGAAACAGGAATTTTTTCTGGCCGCTGTTCTGGTGCCTCTGGGAGGTGCACTCCTCTTTTTTGCGGGCTGGCTCATCAGTGCGCTTATCATGCTGGCGGAACACCGGGCCATAGAAGGGCGTACGGCGGGCGGGCTGGGTGCGACCATCAGCACGAGCCTTTTTCTGGGTATCTGCATCATGGTCTATCTCTTTCTGAGTGCTTCCAGACTCTCCTGGGATCTGACGGAAGAGGGGCGGCGCAGTCTCTCAACGCAGACGGTACAGGTGTTGCAAAGCATGAACACGGAGGTGGAAGTGCTCTGCTTTTTCCTGCAGGTGGAAGAGGAGCTGGTCACCATTGCCCGGGACAAGACCTTGCGTTTTCTGGATCAATGCAAAGAACATACGGCTCTTCTGAAAATCGAGCTGCTCGATCCGACCATAGACCGCGCCCGTCTGGAGGCGATGAATATCACCCACGCTTCCGTGCAGGGAACCATTGTACTGCGCACTGGAGACAAACAGCGTGTGATCCTTTTGAGCGGGGGCAGTCCCCGTCTGGAAGAGCGCGATTTCACCAATGCGCTGATCAATGTGTTGCGCAAGAGCGAGCCCAGGGTTTATTTCATGACGGGACATCATGAGCGCGACATTCTGGATGAAGACGAAGAGTCGGGCGCTACGATTTTTGCGAAGCTCCTTCAAAGCGAGGCCTATGCCGTTGACCGGCTGGGCATCAAAATCAGTGATCCGGAAATCCCCATGGATGCCGATGTGGTGGTGATCAACAATCCCAAGATGGATCTGCATCCCGTGGAGATTGAGGCGCTGGCGGGCTTCATGGATCGGGGCGGCCGTCTGCTCCTGCTCATGGATCCGTGGCGTACACCGCCGTCGGGGGGTGGAGAGGAAAAGCTGCGCCCTTATCTGGAAAAGAGCTTCGGCATCAGCATCGGCAGCGATATCGTGATTACGGACGCATCGGATAATATCTGGCGTGCCGAGTTGACTGTGGATGATGAGCCCTTCGAGATGGTGGAAGAGGATTTCATGGAATTCCGCGGCTCTTTCAACCGGAACCATCCCATTACGGGCAACTTTGATCAGACACTGCTTATGCAGGCCATGCGTTCTGTATCGAAAGTCAAGAAAGCGCCGGCGGAAGTGGCCTTGACGGAGCTTGTCCGGACGACACCGGATTTCTGGGCTGAGAGCGACACGGAAAAGCTGTTGCAAACCGGTCAGGCCCAGAAGGACAGTAAGGAACGGGGCGGGCCCATTCCCCTGGCTGTGGCCGGAATTCTTCCTGTGGACAAAGGGGCCAACCCCAAAGGCAAAGGCGATGCCCGTATTGTTGTTGTGGGCGATTCCGACTTTGCGGCCAATGGCAACATCATCATTCCGGGCAATCTGAATTTCCTGTTGAATACCTTTGCCTGGCTCACGGAAAGCGAAGATCTTATTGCCATCAGACCCACGGGCCGTGAGGCGCTCCCCCTGATTCTCAGTTCCGCCCAGCAACGGACCCTGGCCTGGGTATCCATCATGTTCACTCTTCAGGTTATTGTGCTCACCGGCGTGGGCGTTCACCTGCTTCGGAGGAGATCGCGTTGAAGCTGAAGCAAATTCTGTTTTTACTTTTATGTCTTGTTCTGCTCTGCGGGCTGTATGTGTTCCGTGGCTGGCTGGAACAGCGCCGGGCCGAGCAGGCTCTGGAGGCGGGTCAGGTTTTTTCTTTTGACGGCACATCTGTAAAGGAACTGGCCTTTCATTACGGTGATGAGGGGGGCGGGCTTGTCCGGGGCGAGCGTCTTTCCGAAGATCGGTGGAAAATCACGGAGCCCAATGAGAGCATCGCGCCCTTTCATCTCATGTGGAACCGGGTCTGTGCGCATCTTGCCGGGTTGATGAACGAGCGTTCGCTGCCCATGGATCTTCCTGATCTGGCTCAATACGGTCTGGAACCGCCGAGGCTCATGCTGGAGGCCGGGATCGATTCTGGCGAGAAAATCAGGCTGCAACTGGGTGATCTGGACATTCTGGAACAGCATCATTATGCGCGTCTGAATGAGGGCAATGTTTTTCTGATTACAGCCGATTCCTTTTTTGAGTTGAACCGCTCGCTGCTGGATCTGCGGCACCGTTATCTGGTGTCGAGCCGGGAGGAAAGCTTGCGGGAAATGGAATTCGCGCGTATCTGGACCGGAACAAGGGCTGCTGAAGGGGAAGAAGCATCGGAGGAGGAAGAAGAGACTGAAGCAAAGAGCACTCCTGAGATCGGGGAAGAATCAGTGCTCATCCGTGTGAAACGGGAAAGTGATGAAGCTCCCTGGGAACTGACCTCGCCCGTGGAGGCGCCGGCCAATTATGAAAAGGTGGAGGCTCTGAGTCAGGCGCTTCAGTTCGCCGTATGCGCCGACTTTATTGACACACCGGAGATGCTCGCTGATTACGGACTTGATCCGCCCCGGGCCCGGCTGTCAATGAAAGATCAGAATGACCGGGACTGGCGTGTCCTCTGGCTTGGCGATGTGGATACGACGCCCGGTAAGGAAGGACTCTTTGTGCGGGTGGAAGGACAGGATACCGTGCTTGTGACGGATACGGAACTTCTGGAATTTCTGCCCAAAGGCCCGCTGGAATGGCGTGATCTGCGTCTGATTACACGGCGGATCAGTGACATCCGCAAACTGGATCATAAGGCGCCCGATGGAAATTTCACACTGGCCAAGAATGAAGCGGGCCGTTGGCTGCTGCAAGAGCCGGAGATGGATGATGTCAATGATCTGGCCGTGAATGGATACCTTCAGTTCATCAAAGTGGTGGCGGGCGAATCCGCTGTGGAATCGGCACAGGCCGAGCGCTTGCTGGCTGAGGCGGAACGGACCATCACACTGGAACTGGACGACGGCAACCATTCCACTCTGGCTCTGGTGCCTCATCCTGAAAAAGAAGGAGTCTGGTGGGCAAGACAGGATACGGGCGGCATTGTGCTGCTGGAAGGAGTGGCTGTCAATACGCTTCTGTCCGATGCGGAGATTTTCCGGTCAAAAGAAATTCTGCGCCTCCAGAAAGAAGAAGTCAATGCTCTGTCCTTCACTCTGGACAACCAGGAATACCGTTTTGTGCAGGAAGAGGGTTTGTGGAAAAGCGAAAGCCCTGCAAGTGAAGGGGCGTCAGCACTGAATCAGAGCGATTTTGACATGCTCCTGGATGCGCTGAGTCCCATGAAAATCAAGAGTCTGGTGACCCTGGAAGTGCCCGAGGATCTGGAAGCCTACGGACTGGATACACCCGTATTCCAGGCTCTGATCACCGTGGCGGGCGAGAAGATTACGCTGGCCATTGGCGGCATCAGCCCGGATAATCTGTCGGAGCGTTTTGTTGTCTCCACCAGTCGCCAGGGCCTTTTCCGTATCAGCCAGGAAGTGATGGACCAGCTGCGCGAAGCGGTACGCGGCCTTCCTGCGGTGTCATGAAAAAGCAACGGGGAGGATCATGATGAAAGTCCAGGCCCCTGAGGATGCACTGGGCGAACATGCCCTACTGCGCTGCCGCGATCATTCCTGGAAAGGGCTGTTGCATGGGGCGGCTTTTTTCGGCATCATCGGCTTTGTGGCCCTCCGTCCTTATTCTGAGACGATGAATGTCGCCCTGGCTTTCATTCCCCTGCTTCTGAGCGCTTTTCTGCTCGTCGCCGGATTGTACCGGGGCTTTTTCCGGGATCGCAGCTGGCTGCTCATCAAGACGAAAAATGCTCTGTTGCTGAATCCGGACTTCAGCGGAGGCCATGGTCAGTCCCCCACTCTCTCTTCCGTGCTTCGGCTGGATGATTCAGAGATTGAATCCCTTTGTCTCACCCGGGAAGTATTCCGGGTAGCCCATCGTTTCGGCGCCACACGTCATCATTTCATTTCCCTGGATATTCACCTCCAGGAAGAGATCAGTACGGAATTGCGTGAGCATATTGCGGTAGCGCAGGAAAATTTCCGGAATTCAAAAAAAGAAGGCCCCTTCCCTCTGAGACTGGAAGGAGCAAAAATCATCCGGCTCAACTGGGCCTGGATCTCTCCGGCGGAGAATGAGGCGGAGGCGGCTCTGGAAAAGTGGTATACGCTGCGGCCCCGTCGGGAGGTGATCTTTCCGGCCTGGAATCTTCTGGACAGAGAGTTGCAGGCCTTTTATACAATTAAATTATGGCGTCTGGGGATGACCCGTGAAGCGGAGTTTTTGAACCGTCGATTCCTGAGGCTTTCCGCAGAAGATTGGGAAAGTATTCAGGCCAGGCTCAGGCTGTCCGGAGAAGAAGAATTGTCGGCCGGGTCGCCTCAGGATTTAAACCCTGTCGCCCGGTCAGCCGAATAGTGCTTCCACAAAGTCCCGGGCATTGAAGGCTTGCATATCTTCCGCACTTTCGCCAACGCCGATCATCTTGATGGGGATACCCAGTTCCTTGCGTATAGCCAGCGCCATACCGCCTTTGGCTGTGCCGTCGAGTTTGGTGAGCACAATACCTGTGACTTCCAGAGCCCGGGTGAACTGGGTTGCCTGTTGCAGACCGTTCTGACCCGTCGTCGCATCGAGAACAAGCAGAACCTCATGAGGCGCACCGGGATGCCGTTTGGCAATAACCCTCTGCACCTTCTTGAGTTCTTCCATGAGATTCACTTTCGTATGGAGGCGGCCGGCTGTATCGATGATGATATTGTCCGCCTTTCTCGCCACACCGGCATCCACGGTATCCCAGGCGACGGCTCCGGGATCGGCTCCTTCCTGATGGCGGATGATGTCGGCGCCGGAACGCTCAGCCCAGATGGTGAGCTGCTCAGCGGCTGCGGCCCGGAAAGTGTCGGCTGCTCCCAGGAGGACTTTTCTCTTTTCGGCTCCCAGATGATAGGCGATTTTTCCTGCTGTGGTGGTTTTTCCGGAACCGTTCACTCCGGCGATAAGCATGATGTGGGGCTCCCCTTCCCGTCGCCAGCTGATATCGGGTTCGTCATCACCGAGGAGCGCCAGCACTTCCTCTTTCAGAAGGTTGTAGAGTTTTTCCGGATCCTGAATCCCCTGTTCCTTCGCCTGACTGCGCAGATTTTCGATGAGTGCCAGTGTGGTTTCCACACCCACATCAGCGCTGATGAGGGTCTCTTCCAGAGCCTCGTATAAATCGGCGTGCTGCGTGCTGTCAAAAAAAAGACGTTTCACACCGCCAAACAAACCGTCACGGGTCTTTCCCAGACCTTTCTTCAGGCGGGAGAAAAAACCTTTTTCAGACACGAGACACACCTTTCATGATTGTATAACTCTGGTTGCCCTGAGGAGGGAAGGAATGCAGTGCGCTCTCGATCAGTTTTTATTCTTTCAGGAGATAGGCGCTGCAATTATATTGAAGTGTATTCATATCACTCTGGCCGCTTACGGAAACGCTTCCGTCGGGCTGCACCTGAGCCGTTCCGGCCATGGCGTAAAAGAGTCCATCGCTCATCATGCCTGCATCATCCCAGCGGGAAAAATAGGTGCCTTCCAGATAAGAAGCACTTCCGCGGAACTCAGTGCCGTCCTGCATGGTGGCTGCGTAATAGATAGCGTTGTTGTCCGCTTCAATATTCGCCACTCCGGCGAAACGCGCTTCCGTGCCCACGTGCATAAAAATGGCATACCGGCCATTTCTGATATGGGTCATGGGACTCACAGTCTGGCGCGCCTGTTCCGCCTGACTCTGGATACCGGGGCTCAGCATGCTCCCGGAAGCCAGATTCTCAAAGCGATCTTTATGAACGCCGTTCCACAGGGATTCAGCCAGTGCACCGGCCAGGGTGTAATCCGTCGTTTCATTGGTTGTCAGGGATTCGATGATACGACTGCCGTTGATGCCCAACCACAGCACAATGAGCAGCCCCAGGATGGGCAGCAGTTTATATAAAAAAGTTGTCTGGGGCGCCTGTTGCGCATCGCCTTCCAACATCTGATCTGCGGCGAGCCGGAGCGAGCGCTGGTCACGCAGATTATTTCCGCAAACCTTGCACAGCAGGGTACCTTCGGGATTCACCGTATTGCATTGACCGCAGACGGCATCCGCGTCGATACCTTCTTTGTATTCAGGTGGCGCAAATACATCCTGGTTCATGTGAGGTATACTCTTTACTGTTTTGGTTAGCAGTGTTAAAAACAATATCCCTGTTTCTATAATAGTATGTACAATTTCCGAACATATTTCAAGCCCTGCAACTTTTTTACCGCTCTGATTCCTTTTAACGGTGTTGACAAAAGGCTTGTTTTTTAAAAAAAAGAGGGTGAAAGACTGATTTGACATTTCCAAGGCAAGTATTACACAATGCCGTTCATGATCAATATTTCCCACGAACAGTATATGAAACAGGCTTTGCGCGAGGCTGAACGTGCCGCTGCATTGGGCGAGGTGCCTGTGGGTTGCGTCATCGTTCTGAACGATCAGATTATCGGGCGGGGTTATAACCAGCGCGAGATGCTGCAGGATCCGACAGCTCATGCGGAAATGATCGCCATCACGGCGGCGGCCTCTCACTGTGGCAGCTGGCGTCTGGAAGGGGCGCAGCTTTATGTCACCCTGGAACCTTGTCCCATGTGCGCCGGCGCCATCATTCTGGCCCGTATAGACGCGGTTTATTTCGGTGCTTGGGATCCCAAGGCCGGTTGCAGCGGTTCGCTCATGAACCTGTTGGAAGACACGCGCTTCAATCATCAGCCACAGGTGACGGGGGGCATCTGTGAAGAAGCCTGCGGCGGCATGTTGAGCAACTTTTTCCGAAATATCCGTGACAACCAGAAAATGGAGAAGCGACAGCGCAATGGCGGCTGAGTGCTTTCTCTGACGGATATCATTCTTCCCGGTACTTTTCGACGAGCCGTTTTTCCACTTCCGGAGTCACATAATGGCTGACCCGTCCGCCGAAACGGACAATCTCTTTCACCTGTCGTGAGCTGAGGAAGAGGTAGGGTACGCTGGGCATGAGACAGACCGTATCCACGGCGGGATTCAATTTCTGATTGTTGATGGCCAGGGAAAGTTCGAACTCAAAATCCGACACGACGCGCAAGCCGCGTATCAAAGCCTGGGCATTTTTCTCCCGGGCAAACTCAACAGTCAGCCCTTCGAACTTGTCAATGGTCACGTTTTCCAGACTGCGGGTCATCTCGTGAAGCATCTCCATGCGCTCTTCAACGCTGAACAGAGAGCTCTTCTGGTCATTGCTGGCCACGGCGACAATCAGCTTGTCAAAGATTTTGGAAGCTCGTTCGATGAGATCCAGATGTCCCAGCGTGGGAGGATCAAAACTTCCGGGATAAAGTGCTGTCCTGCTGCTCATAAAGCCTCGCCTTTCCCCAGAGCCGCAATGGCGGCCTCGTATACTTTTCTGACAGGAACACTGTGTTTTCTGGCCAGGGCCAGGCAATCTTCATATTCAGGTGTGATGTTTTCCAGCCGATCACCGAGGCGACTCTTTTTCCCGCGAACTTCACCCCAGGGAGTGGAAAGCATCACCCCTTCCCGGGTAAGTACACGGCGCTGTTCTTCACGGAAGCGGATGCCCAGAGTACCGGAATGGAGGAAAAGACTTTCCATCACCCGGGCCTGGTCAGCGGGGCGGCACAGCGCACTGATATGAAAAGCGCTGCGACCTTTTTTCCCCAACACGGGACTCATCCACGCATCCAGGGCGCCGGCCTCCAGAAGAGCGGGAACAATGGCCGCCGCCAGTTCAGGATTGAGGTTATCCACGAGGGTTTCCAGAACATGAACCGTCTCGGCGGCCGGTCGGGAATGGGCCATCTCGCCCACAAACACGCGCAAAACATTGGCACGGTCAGGGAGATCGCGTGTTCCTGCGCCATAGCCGATGGCCTGAACATTGGAGAGTTCCAGGGGGCCGAAGGAGCTGGCCCAGTGGCGAACCAGAGCGGCACCTGTGGGCGTGGTCATTTCGCCTTTCATTTCGCCGGAACGCCAGGGAATGCCTTTGAGCAGCAGAGCCGTGGCCGGTGCGGGTACGGGCATGATTCCATGATCGCAGGCCACTGTTCCGCTTCCGGCGATGAGAGTGGAGGCCACGACTCTTTCAATGCCCAGTGAATGGAGAGCAAGATTGGCCGCCACAATATCCACAATGGAATCAAGAGCGCCCACTTCGTGAAAATGCACTTTTTCCAGAGTGGTTCCGTGTACTTCGGCCTCGGCCTCGCCCAGACACTGGAAGACACCGGCTGCATTGTCTTTTACCGTCTGGGGCATCTCCGCTTTGTCAATGATCTCCAGAATATGATGCAGATGGCGGTGGGGCTGTTTTACGCCGGGATCCACGAGCACCTGAAAACGCGTAGCGGCAATTCCTTTTTTTGATATTTTTTCCCGGGAGATCTGAAGACCCTCCAGACCCAGGGATGCCACCACCTTTTCCAGAAGAGAAAAATCAGCACCGGCATCGAGGAGAGCCGCCACAGTCATATCGCCACTGATACCGCAAAAACAATCAAGATACAAAGTCTTCATTCAGATCTGGTCCTCTCGGCCAATCGGTTGATCATGGCCGCGGCAACAGCCGCTCCATAACCATTGTCAATATTCACGACGGTAAGACCCGGTGCACAGGAATTCAACATGCCCAGCAATGCGGCTATACCGCCAAAACTTGCACCATAACCCACGCTTGTGGGCACGGCGATGACTACAGATGAAACAAGACCCGCCACGACACTGGGAAGGGCACCTTCCATACCGGCACAGACAATAATGGCTGAGGCTTCCGCCAGTTTTTCGCGATGCTCCAGAAGGCGATGAAGGCCGGCGACCCCCACATCATAAATCCGCTCTATGCGACAGCCCAGACTTTCGCAGGTGAGCGCCGCTTCCTCCGCCACAGGGAGATCGCTTGTACCTGCACAAAGAACAGCCACATAGGAGGAACTCAGAGGAAGCTCTTCGCTGCAAATGGTAAAAAGGCGGGCTGTTGCATCATAGTGGGCCTGGGGCACTTCTTTCTGAACAGCGGCGAAGGATTCGGGACTGCATCGGGTGCCCAGTACATTTTCGCCCCGCTCCCACATGTGACGGGCAATGGCGGCTGTCTGTTCAGGGGTCTTTCCCTCACAGAAAATTGTTTCCGGAAAGCCTTTGCGCAGGGTCCGGTGATAGTCTATTTTCGCATAGCCCAGGTCTTCGTAAGGAAGATCTTTGATGCGGCGAAAGGCTTTTTCCCAGGAGAGCAAGCCGCTGACCACGTCTTCGAGCAGTTGTCTCAATCGATCTTCATTCATTACAGTGCTTTCAGCCCCTATGGAGAATGGATGCCCACCTCTTGCCTTACGGTGAAAGTGTATCACAAAATTGCCGGGAAGTGCATGGCTGTCCCCCCATCAGATCATTCCTCTTCCCGCTGATTTTTGTCCAGTTCCCGCAAGAGGGCCAGGGCTTGTGCATTGTCGGGATTGTGAACAAGACAACGCTCCAGAAAGGACTTCGCTTCGTCATCCTTTCCCTCGTGTCGGGCGAGACGTGCCAGATTGTACAGAGCCGCCTCATCTTCGGGCCGGGCATTGAGGGCATTTTCATAAGCCTCACGGGCCGCAGCGGAATCTCCCGATGCCAGTCGGGCATTGCCCAGATTGTTCCAGGCCAGGGCATAGGAAGGTTGTTCTTCCAGAGCACGCTCATAATAGGGGATGGCCTCCACCCAGGCGCCCTGGACGGCATGACAATAGCCCAGATTGTTCCAGGCATCAACGGCATGAGGCATCAGTTCCACAGCACGCTGATAATGGGAGATGGCCTGTGATGTCTTTCCCAGGGCGAAGAAAATTCTGGCTGTGTTATAGACAGCCGCATAATCTCCCGGCTCCAGACGCTGGGCCTCTTCATAGTGTTGCAGGGCTCCCTCGAGATCACCTTCTTCAGCGAGGAGATGGCCAAGATTGATTCTGGCCAGTGCCAGCCGTGGATTGTTTTTGATGGCCCGCTCAAAATGCGCTCTGGCTTCGGCCAGGTGGCCATCACGATACAGTTCATAGCCCAGATTGTTTTCCAGAATGGAGTGACCGGGATGTGCTTCCAGCCCGGATCGGTACATGTCCATACCGGCCTCTCTCTGTCCCTGCTCAATAAGGAGACGTCCGAGATTCGCCGAGGCTGCAGCCCGATCCCCATCGCTTTTCAAGGCCATCTCATAGTATTTGACGGCTTCTTCCAGATTGCCGGAGCGACGACAAGCCAGCGCATGGCGCAGATACCAGGTGCCCTGAGAAGCCTCGTAGCCGGGAAGCTGAAAATGGGTGAGAACAGAGGCGAGAAGAAAAATTCCTGTGAGAAGAAATACTTTTTTAAAATCTTTCTGAGAAAAAGACTGTGCAATACTTCGCAAACCATAGGCACCGAAAAGAAGAAGGACGGGAATCACCGGCACCCTGTAACGGCCCGCCACAAAATAAATAACAACGGAAAAACAATATACAGGCACAGTCAGCCAGAGAAAAAGTTCAAGTTCACTTTTTTCTTTCCGCTGGACAGCTCTGTCAAAAATCCAGCAGAGCGTTCCCAGAATGAAAAGGGCGAAGACCCACGGAAAACCCGGGAGATAATGGAGCACCCGGGAATGATATTTATCCCAGGCGGGCACGGTATCGTTGGTGATTTCAACGGGCCCCCAGAAGAGAATTGTTTTTTTGACCAGATTGATCATGAAACGGCCGGGGTTCTCACGGATAAAACCCAGAGCTTCTTTGTAGAAAAAACGGTTTGCTTCTGAAAAACGAAGGGATTCCACACCCTGCTGTGCGGCCAGCCCCCGGACAATGGCGGGATAATCAAAGCAGGACCAGTTCTCAATCCCGGCCCAGACCAGAAGCTCCGGAATACGGGGCTCCACCAGAGAGGCCTCGGGATGATTGCCCACATAAAGGTTGATCCCTCCGTATGAGGAGAGGAAGACCACATCACGGGCGACAATATAATTGCGGATAAAGGCCGGCGCCAGGCTTATGCCACAGACCACAACAGGTATGACAAGCGAGAATGCGACACGGCTCCAGGATAAGCGCCAGCGCCAGCCCAGCCAGAGAATCCACAGAAGAAGCAAAGGAAGCAGGAGCAGGCCATTGGGTCGGAGCAGGGCAAAGGCACCCAGGAGCACACCGACGGGAACAAGCCAGCCCGGGCGTCGCCCCTGCGCCCAGTAATAGAGACAATGAAAGAGGCACAAGAGCAGAAACACAGCCAGAGCGGGATAGGTGAGCAGTCCTTCATAATAGGGAAAGACCCAATACAAGGCCATCATAAGTCCGGCAAAAAAACCGGTGACGATGCCGAAGAGGCGTTTACCCAGGCTGTAAAGAAGCAGGGCATTGATCACGCCCAAAAGCATCTGCACAATACGCGGCGTCGTGTCGCTCACACCGAAGATCAGGTGGATGAGGGCGAGAAACCAGGGATATCCCGGCGGGCGGCCATGGGGCGTTGTTCGGATTTCAGGATCGCGTACCCCCGAAGGCGGTGTCCAGTCGTCTGTGGCGAGTCCTTTGGCCCAATAGGCATTGTATTCGGGGTCGTAGAGGGGATAGCGGAATTCGGGACTGTGACGGACTTCCTCAAAATAAGCGGCCCGTAAAGCCAACCCGGCAAAAAGAATCAGGAGCGGAAAAAGTACGGAAAGAAATTTATTCATGGCTGTATGCGCTTTCTGCAGCAGGGCGGCGCATCAGAAGGCTGAAAAAACTGTCCGGCAATGGCATCTCATTTCTTTTCTTTCCGGCTCCGGCTCTTGGGGCGTTCAGCAGTGTAAGTGGCGGTGACCGTACTGGAAAGCCCGCCCCGGGGCAGACAGAGGATTTCCACGGTCATGGAACGGGGTTTGCATGCAGCAACCAGATCTTCGAGCATTCTGTTGACCAGATGCTCATACCAGATCCCCACATTTCTATAGGAAAGGAGATAGTATTTCAGGGAGCGCAGTTCCAGACAGAGTTCGTCGGGTATATAGTCGATCATGACCGTGGCGAAATCGGGGAGACCGGAAAAGGGACATACGGAAGTGAATTCATCGGTCTCAATGTGAATTTCCATGGCTGAGCCGGAAGGGGTATGACCGTATTCATAGGGGAAAGACTCCAGACAATCCCGATCAATGGCCTCCGACCCTTCAAAGGGCAGGCTTTTATCCAGAGCTTTGAACTGACATTTTGCTGTTTTTTTACTCATTATCCGGCCTCCAGCCACAGGAACCCTAAAAACAAAACGCCGTCTCTGCTGCACAGGACGGCGTTAAATTCATCAAAAGGATGGTGCCGGAGAAAGGACTTGAACCTTCACGCCCTTGCGAGCACATGGACCTGAACCATGCGTGTCTGCCAATTCCACCACTCCGGCACGGCTCGCTATACTGTACATGATTTATGAAATGAAAGTCAATTTTTTCTCGAAAAGATCGCCCTCACAGGCCCTGTTCAGGGACGCCAGCGGATCCGGGCGGCATAGACGGCATTGTCCGAACCATACTGCTCACAACCGGCTGGCTGCATCCATTCTGAGACAGTAACCCATACTTCTTCCTCGTTGACAGGCATCACTGAAAAGTTGCCCAGCCGCGCGCCTCGGGAAGGCACCAGAATACGCTCCGTATCACGAAGAACACACAAGGATTCCGGATCCACCTGAGCCATGCGCAAGGGTGCACGATGACGGAAAACGTGATCATAGTCAGGATCACGGCGGGTATAGACCAGAAAAAGAGCATCTTTATGGGCGATCCAATGTTGCTGTGTATTGTAGCTGCCCAGTTCAGTCCCGTCGTCAAAGGTCCAGGGCCGGGGCTCCTCAAAGTGCAGACCGTCGTCACTGCGGGTCACATAGCCCCTCACATCGTTACGGAGCGTCAGAAAGAAGCGACCTTGGAAACGTGCCAGAGAAGGTTCACAGTATCCACGGGGTTCCGTCAGCTCCAGAATGTTCCCATGCTCCACGTAGGAGAGGGTCTCACCGTCAAAACGACATCGCATTACGGCTGCGGAATAAGATTTTTCGCCTCGAGGCGCAAAATAAAAGGGCAGAAGAATATCGCCGTTCTCCAGATCCACCCGTTGTGTACAACCGGCTCCGGAATTATAAAAGCGATCATCCTCGGGCATGGTTACAGTCTTCCAAGTCGACCAGCTTTTTGTTTCGGCATCGTATGAGGAATAGGCCGTTTCCCGGGGATATTCCTTTGCCAGTTTGTCCCCTTCATAGCGGGCCACATGACCGGTACCCAGCAATGTCTGCGACTGGGCATGCCATTGCGGTGTGAAATCACAGATCACGGAAACAAAGCCTCTTTCCATGCGACGACCCAGTGTCTCATGTTCTGTGGGGCCTTCCCAGCTTGCGCCCAGATCATCGCTGCGCATTTCGTTGAGGGCATAAAACACATCAGAGCCACTGAGAAGCAACTTCTGCATGGTCATGACCACCACCGGCTTCTCACCGGGGATCAGACCCGCCTTCGGGTGAACCCAGCAGGTTGTCCCGTCATAACCGCTGATCACGGTATCCAGCTGGATATCGTAATCCACGGCTGTGGCGGAAGAAATGCCCGCACAAAACACAACAAGAAGAACAACTTTAAAACTATGTTTCATTTTTCCGGGTCCTCTTTATCTTTCTCCAGGGTTCCAACATTACACCAGGCGGCGAGATCATCTGCAAGTCGAGCAGCAAGATCGGCATAAGCCGGAGCTTTAGGATGGCCTGTAACTCCACCTGGCATATCTCTGTAAAACAGGAGATCCAAGTCATCCTGCTTCTCATTATAGATTTCACTGTAATCAAGAAAAGGAATGTCTATAGTTTTCAGATCTTCGGCCATATGTGGCGCCAGCTTGCTGCCTGGATACGCAAAAACAATCAATTCGAAACCTGGATGTTCTTCCATCAACAGCCTTTTCACATGTGCCAGAAGCATAGCAAGAACTCGAAAGTTTTGCTTAAGATCATCCTGCTTTGACGGTAACAGACTGACACGATTCAGAATAAAGCGCCCCACATGAAAACCTGATAAGATATTTTGCCATTGAGGTCGCAAATCATCCGGATTGCCCATGAGTCCCTGTGGCATGATGGACTCTTCTGTGATTTTCAAACGGGGCAGCCACCAGCCCCAACGTTTTACCAGAGTTTCTTCACCCACCAGACGGTTGATATGTTCATCAATAAATCCATAAAGAACAACACCCTGACTTTGACTGATGTCCTTCATCACTCCCAATTCATGTAACTGAAGCCACAGATGTTGGGGGCCATAACCGGGAACAGCGAAATTATATGGGAAGACAGCAGGACACAGTTTCGAAAACTGTGCAGGAAGACTTTCGTGCTGATGAACTCCGTAGCCAAAGGCAAAAGAACAACCGAAGAAAAGAGCAGCTGTATCACGGCCATGCGCATCGTCTACAGGCGTGATACGATAACCCTGACCATCGAAACAGTATTCAGCGGAAAAAATCTCTGTTCCTTCCCCATACAACCGATGCCTCCCTGAAAATCCGGGGATAAGCACATGCCCCATCTGATCATCAAGTTTTGTAAAATCTGATTGATTATTTTTCGTCACCTTCTCGTGATCAGAAAAGGCCTGAGCAGGTACAGCTCTTTCTCTGGAGCGCCAGCACAAATACCCTTCTCCAACAGCCAGCATCATCAAAACAACCAGAAAGCCTATGCCAACAGCCAGAAGGTTTTTCAGCGTATTTTTCCAAAAAGAGTGCAACAGTATTCCCTTACCCATTTTATCCGGCATCACAGTCGGACTATAAGGACCATGATAACAAAAGCATTCTTTCATTTCTATTTTGGTATCATTATAATAATGAGTTTGAAGTTGGTCTTATACTAATCCTCTGGAGGTGTACCATGCAGCCTGTCATGGCCCATCGCATCAATCGTTGGCAAAAAGGGCATCCTTCCCCTCCCTGGGAACTTATGCTCTGTCCCACCCATCGCTGCAATTTGAAATGTGCAATATGTTCACGCAGCTGGGAAAGTGAAATCAATCCTCTGCTGTTCAAAGAGTTGCCCGATGAGCGATGGCTGACACTGGTGGAAGAAGCAGCCGCTCTGGGCGTAAAATTTCTCAGTATCGGAGGAGGAGGCGAGCCTACAGTCAGGCGGGAGCTGATTCTCAATATCTGCGCCAAAGCCAAATCGCTGGGAATGGAAGGCTCTCTGCAAACCAATGGTACCCTTTTGACTGATGAAGATCTGGAAAAACTCGTCGATATGCAATGGGATCATATGACCATCAGCCTGGACGGTCCCACTGAAGAGATCAACGATGCCATCCGCTATCCCGGGGCATTCAAACAAACCCTGACCAGAATCAAGGGCCTGGTATCCTTAAAGAAAGATAAAAAGAGCACCGTCCCCAGCCTGCATATCAATACTGTGGTCACAGCCTGGAACTGCAATCATCTCACAGAGATGGTCAACCTGTGCCATGAACTGGGGGTTGATGAATTCTCCGTTGTTGAAATGATCGACTACAGCCCCGACATGTCCAGCTACACACTTTCCGATGAGCAGAAAAAAGATCTGCAACAGCATCTGGAAAAAGCCATTGAAGAGGCTGAATCTCTCGGGCTCCCCAACAACCTTTCAGGCATGCTGCTGCAACAGCAAGCTCCGCTTCTTTCAGCCGGAGCAGCAACCGCCGAATGCAATCATGACCTGACCCGGGCCTATTGTCTGGAACCCTGGCGCGGTGCCGTGGTCACTTCCGGCGGTCAGATCATGCCCTGCTGTTTTTTCTGGGATGAAAACGCTGAAAACATAGGGGATAAGACGCTTCAGGATTTATGGTATGGAAGTTATTTGACTCGATTCCGCGAAAATATGCTTGCCGGAGACTTGCCTGATCAGTGCCGCCAGTGTGCTTTTCCCGACAGCCATATTCACAGAAAACTGCGCCAGTGTCTTTCAGCTGAAAAGATTACACAGCGTAGGCTCAGAGAAAAGCTTCTTCAAATCCCGCATTATTTTACAAAACTTCAGCAATATGGACTCAAAGGCATGCTTAAACGCTTTAAGGAAAAAAGAAAAATTCAGCGGGCATTGAAAAAGGAAGATTCATGAAAAAGAAAAACGATCCGCCTTCAGCCCGTCTGCCCGAAGAACACCAGCTTTTCCCAGCCGCTCAGCGCCTGCACCAATGGGCGCAAGGACAGAATGCAGGGCCTTGGAAACTCCTCATTTTCCCTACATACAGATGCAATATCACCTGCGGAATTTGCGTGCGGGATTATTGGGAGCGGAATCCAAGCCTGTGGAATGAACTGCCCGATGAACGCTGGCTCGAAATCATTGATGAAGCGGCGGCCCTCGGTGTTCGCAGACTCACCATCGGCGGAGGAGGAGAGCCTACAGTCCGACATGAGCTTGTGCGCCAACTCTGCATTCGCATCAAAGAGCACGGCATGGAAGGCTTTCTACAAACCAACGGCACCAAACTCACCCCCGAACTGATCGATGCCCTCATTACAACACGGTGGGATCATATCACCATCAGCCTCGACGGGCCTGATGCCGTCACCAATGATACCGTCCGGAGCGAAGGCATATATGACACTGTAGTGGAGGCTCTGCTCAATTTAAAAAACGCCCGTGAAAAAGCAGGATCACCCTTGCCGGAGGTGGCTCTCCATACCATCATCACCGCCACAAACTACCGGCGCCTGCCTGATATGGTGGATTTCGCACGTAATCACGGAGTGGATATGCTCGCCGCAAGTCCTCTTCTCGAAGAAGGCATGGAAGATACACCCTATATTCTCTCCCCGGAACAGAGAAAGGAAATCCCGGCAATTCTGGAAAACAGTATCGCTCTGGCGGAAGCGGCCAATATCAAACACACGATGCATGGTCTGGCTGAGCTTTATAAGGAAAATCAGGCTGTCCCGGACGCATCGCTTTGTACGGCGAAGACCGCTCACACTGACATTACTGAAGCTCCCTGCCTGGAACCCTGGATAGGCGCCACTGTTTTTTCCAATGGACATGTCAGTCCGTGCTGCTATTTCATGGAAGAAAAAGACAATTCACTCAGAGATCAGAGCTTTGAAGATCTGTGGTTCGGGCCCTATTTTACAGCCTTCCGGAAGCAGATGCTTTCAACGGAAATACCACCCTACTGCAAAGATTGCCACTATCCCGGGACACAGGAACATCAGGATTGCAGAAAATGCCTGAAGGACATGCCCGCATATTATGAAGAAGCACAGTTGAAAGTTTATCAGCTGCCCCGGAAGTTTTTAGCAGGTTTACGCGCTTATGGACTCCGTGGCGGTTACCGACGTTTTCTGGAATGGCGCTCCATACGGCGTTCCATACGGCGCAGTCGCTGAGAGAAATCCGCTTCAAGATTTGCTACACAGGGGAAGGCTTGCCTATAATTTATTTCCAGTAATCTGTGATACCATTCAGGCTGGCACCTGAATCATTAAACGAAAGGTTGACGGCTCCAAGTTGAAACAAAACGATGCATTCCCTATGAGAGACCCGGAAAATGAAATCGAAAAGCTGTCCGATCCGGCCGCTTTTATCGACGGGCTCACTGTATCACGGGGCCTCATAACAGCACACAACCGCCGGGGACAATACCTGCGGGACACGGAAATGCATCGCTGGCTCTCCTGCGCCGTACAAGTGATGGACTGTGCTAAAATCGACGTCATCGCCTTCGGAAATGTGCCCCGGAGCCTGCTCACAACCATCCGATATGCCCGGGAGTTCTCCGTACCCGTATCACTGCGCACAGACGGCTCAGGAGAAGTTGAAGCTCTGGCGCAGCTTGCCGGAGAAGGTCTGGAAGATGTGCTGCTCGTCCCGGAAAATGACCCCCGGAGCATCACGCCCTGGCTTGAAGCATGCAGAAAACACAAGCTCCCCATTCGTCTCCTGATCAACCCGATCTCACTGAATGCCGAAACACTGCCTTCCCTGCTGCAAGACTGGAAGACAGCCGGTGTGTGCTCGGTCACTCTTTACAACGACGATCCCTTTCTGTCTCAAAAATCTTCGACAGTCTGTACAGTGACACGCTCCGGAGACCTGCTCTGCAACCTTATCGCTGACGCACTTTGGAATGCAGGCATAGAATGCAGGATACGGGGCTTCAACAGAGAAGAACTCAACGAACGTGCATGCCTCAGCTTCATCAGCCATCCTGACCGGGAAATATACAGCCCCGCCGCCACACAAATGGCCCAAGGGCTTTTTGATCGATCTCCCGCTCTCATTCGCACCGCACTTCTCATCAAGCTCAAAGTCAGTACCATTGCTCCCGACATCACGGACAAATGGCTCACCCGTTTGCTCTTTGTCTATTTAATACCCGTCTTTCACGTCTTGGCTTTCTTCGCACGGCTCACACGTTCCAGAAGAGCAACCCGTCATACACGTAGTGAACTGCTCCAGGCCGGGACGCCATTGCAGGAAAGCAGAGAGGATCTGGCGCGCCTTCTGAAAGAAAAGGATCCTCAGGCCCTGCAGCATGGGCATATACTCTCTGATTCCAAGGAGAGACCCCGTTACCTCGACCGTGTGGACCGGGAACGCCTGCAACAGCTCGCCATGAAAGAGGATCTGGCCCGGGAAGCACGTGACTGGATGAGTCGTGTTGAACCTGCTCAGGAAATCTCGGAAAACTGGGGAGCCCGCGATGCTTTCGTGATTCCCCAGTACGGGGCCACCGCCTGGATGACCAATCTCTCTGGTCAGCGCATGTCCCACATCCTCGGTTTTCTGGAGCGCCCTTTCATCATCTCCACCACCGCTGGCAGTGGTATCGCTGAGGCTGTGGGATTTCATCTCGCAGGAAACACCACACTGCTGTGCCCCATGATCGAATCGAGACACACCGTCTCTTTATATGTAAACGAAGAAGGGTATTATGTACTCATGCGTGACGGCATGCCCATAGAGCCCTTGCTTTACCCTGGAGACTATGCCGCTCCGGGGCGTCTTTCCTCGGCGCACCCGGTGAGCTTCGTCACCGTAGCCGCTCTGGACATAGAAAAGCGCATCGCCTTCTCTCCCATCAGAATCTGGGAAATGGCCTGTGTGGAAACAGAACAGCCACAATCTGATCCAAAATACTCGGTCATCATCTTCTGCACACGCTTTGCCAGACGTCTGTCCGCCGTGCTCCAATGCCTCAGGCACCAGCAGAATTTCGACCTCTCCAGACTGGAGGTACTCGTCGCTTTCATACCCGGCCTGGATTCCACGGAAGACGTTCTGGAATCGCTCAAACAGGCTCATCCGGAACTCACCATCCATCCCCAATCATTTCCTAAACAGCATACCCGTTCCAAAGGGTATGTCCTCAACCAGTGCATGGAACGTGCCCGGGGAGACTGGATCATACTTCTTGACGCTGATACTATGGTTCCGCCAAATATGTTTTCATCCCTCGACAGCGTCGAAAAAGACCACTCCTTCATCTTTCCCGCTGGCAGAGCCATGGTCGGGCCACAGGACACAGCCGCGATTCTTCTCGGTGACATACGCCCCTGGAATGACTGGAACATGCTCCTCCAACGGGCGGATACCCTCCGGCTCAACGAATCTCTGGGCGTGCCCATCGGCTATTGCCAGTGCTTCCGGAAAGAGATTTTTGAAAAAATCCGATACCCTGAATATGAACATTTTCAAGGAGCGGACTTCGAGTTCGGACAGGCATTGAGAAAAGCCTGCGGACATGAATACAGGCTTGATTTCCCGGTGATGCACCTCGATCACAAAGGCAGCCAATGGTTCGGAGCTGAAAGACACTTCTGACAAGTCCACTAAAAGGAAATAAAAAAATATGCGTCTGGCTTTCATAGATCAGGTCTTCACCTGGCCCCCACTGGGCGGGGCACCGCTTGATGTCTACAATACAATGCAGGGTCTCCAGGATCTCGGACATGAAGTTCATCTCTTTTATGGTACCCAAAAAGAAAACTGGGTTGTGGATCCCGTCGATGAGTCCTCTCTCCCCTTTTCAGCAACGGCTGTTCCTTATCTTCAGGAAGATCTGGAGCCGGCAATCATAGGCGAAAAATATCGAGAGGCCGTCGATCAATGGAAACCGGACATTGTTTTTCAATGCTTCGGTTTCTTCATGAAACCAACCCTTACAAAAGCACTGGCCCACTACCCGCAAATCGCGAGATATTACGCCTATGAACCCTTTTGTCCGAGCAATTACCGGCTCTTCAGGCGCGACAAAAGCTGTCCGAAAAACTATCTCAGAACACCCAATGCCTGCAGACGCTGTACCCTCTTAGGCATGCGGGCAAATCTGCTCTCCGGACATACGGCAGACTACGTCCTCGAATATGAGAATGTCCAAGGATGGTCACAACACTACTATGATGAACTCATCTCTTCTTTGAAACAATACAAATCCATCATCGTATACAACAATTTCACAAAAGAACTTCTGAAAGGAGTTACAGACCGGGTTCACGTCATCGGTGGCGGTGTACACTTGAAAGATTTCCCCTATCACCCTCTCGGAACAAAAGCTGAGCAGGAAAAAACAATCATCTTCCTCCCCGGCCGGGCCGAAGATCAGACCAAAGGACTGGGATCTCTTCTCAAGGCTGGTGAAATACTCTACAAAAAAAGGCAGGACTTCGAAATATGGGTAACCATAGGTGCTTCCGAAATAACTTATCCCTGGTACAAAACCCTGGGATGGAAAAACTTCTCGGAAATCATGGCTCTCTACCAGCAATCGGATATCTGCGTTGTACCGTCCATATGGGAAGAACCCTTCGGACTCGTGGCTGTGGAAGCCATGGCAACAGGGCGTCCTTGCATCGTGGCAGACGTGGGTGGTCTCCAGGAGATAGTAGTACCTGAGGAAACAGGCTATATATACAAAAGAGATAACGAAAAAGAACTGGCGCAGCACCTTGAGACCCTTCTGAACGATGAAGAACTCCGTCAAAAAATGGGAGATGCGGGACGCAAGCGTGTGGAAGACAACTATGAATGGAACAAATTGATTGAACGCCATTATCCGCCCATTCTTGAGGAGGCACTTTCATGACAGACAGGCCGAGACTCGCCATCTTATTCAACGAAACCAATGAGGCTCCCAAACTCATCAAAGGCATACGGAGGCTGCGTCCTGAAGCGGAAATCGTTGCCATACTCTCCCCCCGCGCACCACGTCAGGATATCGAAAACGAGGTGGACGAACTCATCATTCTGGAACTCTCACCCCTGCGCCTTCTGTTCACAGGTGGATTTCCAGGCCTCATCAGAGGTCTGAGAAAAGAAAATTTCCATACCTTCGTCATAAGATACAATACCCTGAAACTCAAACTCCTCACAGCGTGGATTTCTCCACAAAAAGCCGAGCTCTGGCTCAGTCATGGTACGGTCACAGCCATAGAAAAAAGCACCTTCTCCGTACTCAAGGACCACTTCTCCAGAAAATTCACAGGATGGATTCGCTTTCTCACATATCTTTGCCGCGTCCTCTTCACAAGGGTGAAATAACTGTAACGATCAGTCAAAATCCAAAGAATACAAATCATGAACCCTATTATTCAGCTTGACGATGTCACTAAAAGATTTGCTTCTCATCGGGGACTGCTCGGCCTTCGCGGACGCCTGGAACCCCGAAATTTTCTGGGAAGAAGAAAAGACAGCTCTTTTACGGCCATAGACAATGTCTCTCTGGAAATACAGTCAGGAGAGTCTCTCGGCATTATCGGGCGCAACGGCTCCGGAAAAAGCACGCTCCTGAGCCTCATAGCAGGCATAACCCTTCCCACATCGGGAAGAATACAGGTGCTCGGGCGCGTAGCCTCCCTCCTCGAACTGGGCGCCGGATTCAACCCTGTCCTCACAGGTCGGGAAAACATCTATCTCAATGCAGGACTGCTCGGTATGCGCCACGCACAGGTTGACGCCGTCTTTGATGAAATTGTGCGCTTTTCAGGCATAGAAGAATTCATTGACCAGCCCGTCGCAACCTACTCCAGTGGGATGTACGTGCGCATCGGATTTTCTGTTGCAGCCTTCGTCAACCCTGATATCTTTCTTGCTGATGAAGTACTCGCTGTGGGCGATGAAGACTTCCAGCGAAAATGTCGCCGCAAAATCGGCGAACTCCGCGAACAGGGAAAAACGATCCTCTTTGTGTCGCATGACCTCAGTATCGTGAATACCCTCTGCGAAAGAGTCATTCTCCTCGACAAGGGAAAAGTCCTGCAACGTGATACGGCACAGAAAACCATCATGTACTACCTGCGCCAGGTGGGCAAAGATCAGGGGATGCACACTTTTCAGGAAGGCGTTCTCGAAGCCATCAAATGCGACGGTCGCCTCTCTTTATTTCACAACCAGAATGAACTGAGTGCGCCCATAGGTTTTTATGTCGAAATTCAATCCCTCGGACGACGGCATTTTTCCGGTGAAGCCGAATGGAAAATAACCTATCGTGAAGCATCGGGCTGTCGCGCCGAAGGCAAAATGATGCGATTGCCTGTAAAATTCCTCTGGGAATTGAAAATAGAAAACAGTGCGTTGATCTGGGATGTGGCATTGGAAGTTGAGCAGGATTGCGACATTTCAACCATAGACATCAAATGTTTCCTCCCTCTCAGCTACGCCCTTTGGATGTGCGGTCACCTTTCGGGCTCTTTCCCGGATATCCAACCGGGAGACACCTCCTGGAATGTCGTTGCAGCCCCTGAAATCAATGCCAGTGACGGTGCGGCACTGCCTGAAGCCACATCGCCTCTGCCGCCCATTGTTTTTCAGTTTGAGAAATCAAATCCCTTTTTCGGACTCTTCTGGGCCAATACAGATTATATGACCGGTTGCCGCGTGCTGGATTATTCCGCACGGTTCCCTGAGTCAGAAGCCTCCTTCACACCCGGGATTCATAAACTCGCTTCCATGCGCATGATGACTACTGTCACAGAAGAAGAAGTGCAGCACTATCTGCAGGAAAAAGAAGCGCTCAATTGCGGACGTTTGCAAGCGCGCTTTGAAAATGGACGGATCCGCCTGGTCTGGGATGGGAAAGACATCTCCGCTTTTCTTCATGGATACAGTTCAATGCTCATCTCCTATCTGTGGAACGACAGCAACAATCTGGCGTGGAAAGCACCGATCAAGGAAGGCGACAAGCTTCTGGCATACGGGAAATCACGGCGTTTCCCCTTCTCTCAGGAATGGGAACTCAGTCCACGGAAAAATGCACTGGGCATACGCATATGGCTCCATGTCGACGAAGAATTTGAAGTGCAGGAATATCATTTCAGCCTGGTACTGCAACCTGAATACACCACCTGGGCCACCGATACCGAAACAGGTTCTTTCCCCGATTTTGATCCCGACACGGAACACTGGGCCCACCTCAACCGCAGCTATGAAAAAGGCTCCTCCATAACCGCCAGCAGTGAAACCCAGCCCACTGTTGTCCTCTCCATTGATGATCCCGAGCTGCCCCTGCGGCAAACCGTACTCAATACAAGTTACAATGAAAATGCACGCGTACTCCAGACCTTATGCCCCTCCGGCCAGGCTGGACTTCGTTTCACGCCGGGACGGCACCTCTATTTTTCCGGAAGTATCACGCTCCGCACAGACCCTTGAAAACGCAGTCCTGTTCCTTAAAAAGGTACACCATGAACATCAATCATAAAAACAAGTTGGATCAACCGGAAATGCCAACTGATTTTTTTTCCGGGACACTTCCCCCGGTCCGCGGTTTGATTTTTTCCCATAACAAATTCGCAAAACCCTATGGCCTCTTATGCATCAAAAAATGGATGCGCCTGCACAGCTCCCTGCTGAAAGCTGAAAAAGTGGACCTTTTTTTCTCTGATGGCAATCTGGAAGAATGGAACGAACTCAAGGAGTATGCCTCGTCCGAAAATCTTGCCTTGTCTCTGGCCGTAGAAGATCTGGGAAAACATCCTTTCCAACACCTGTTGGCTGATCTGGGCCTGTTGGATCTGTGTCTCAATCCCAAAAAAATAGAGCTCAGCAGTCTGAACCAGTGGCTTGACAGTGCAAAAGACGCCAACATTTCCGCACGCGTTCAGTTGAATTTACCCTCAGCGCAGCTGCCCGACCTGTCAGAGGCTGTAGAGACGCTGAAAAAAGCGGCCGCCGTAACACTGCACTGGGACAACTTCTTTTCATCCGACAAGAAAAAATGCACCCATCAGTGCTTTCTCGACAACCTTTCCTGGACCAATCATCTGGCCAGCCGATTGCGCGAGGAAAAAGTGGATACGGTCATTCTGAATCTGCCTTATTGTCTGGTAAAGGAAGAAAATCATTCCGCCGTCTTTTGTGACAACGAGGTTTTTCAGGATCACAACCACTATATGCATTCATCCTGGAGAATTGCACAAAAGCTTTTTTCCAGTGGCTTTTCACGTGCTCATCTGATTCTTGATGCCTTTCTCTCTTCCCGGCAGGGACGTCGCAACCTGGCTGACAACGTGCTCCTTCCCTGGATCTTCGGCCATCCGAAAATTGAAGCGCGCCTGTGGGTTCTCAGGCGATTGACACGCTATTGGTCAGCAGGTTTTCTGAAGCGCCATATGGAAAACTTATCAGAAAAAAGGAAACTCCCGTCAGCTGCGGCACAGAAAACCCGTCCGTATAAAGCATGCAAGAACTGTCAATTTGCAAATATCTGCCTCCAGTCTCCACGTGCATTTTTGAGAAAATACCGTCGTGCAAATCTCAGGCCCCTGGAAAGCAAAGCCCTGCTGAGTACGGAAACTTTCTCCCCGTCTTTCGAGCGATATTACGATCCTCTGGATCTCCAGCGCCTGGTTCTGCCCGACTATCACAAAGAACTTGCCCGGGAAGCGCTGCGTGTCACCCGGGACACGACGCCGCTCAAAGAAATTGAAGTCTCTTCTTATGTCATTGAAAACCATTATGAACCCCGCGACGATGCTGCACATCGCTGGTACTCTCTGTCCAGAGGAGAAATGCAAAGCACTCCTGTCGCACGTTTATCCCCTCCCTTCACGCTCATGCTCACTTTCGGAGGCGGCACAGCGGAACTGATCGGTTTCAGCTTTGGAAGGCACGCCAAGATAACCTGTCCCATGATTGACTACAGTCATAAAATCACCCTGCATGTCGACAGGCAAGGGCGTTATGTGCTGTTACGTGACGGCTTGCCCGTAAAACCGGCCGCTTTTTCCGGTCTCTCAGCTCCACCGGAAAAACTTTCGGGAGTACTGGAACCCCGCATCTCGCTGCATAACGTGGATGGGCTCATTCTTACCCAAACCCTGCTGCTCTGGCAGGAACATGAGGTAAAAACGCCCGACACAGGCAAAATCAAGTATTCCATAATCATCGTTTGCGTCAGATATGCACGAAGACTTCAGGCGGTCCTCCTCTCTATTGCTCATCAACAAGGTATTTCTCTCGAAAAACTTGAAGTCGTTGTCGCCTATGTCCCCGGAGCCGACAGTGTTGAAGACCTTCTCGACTCCATGGAAGAATCCTATCCGGAGCTGCGCATTGTCCGATCACCCTTTTCCCCTGATCATGAGCGCTCCAAAGGGTTCATGATCAACGAATCTTTCCGGGCCACATCAGGAGAGTGGATCATCCTTCTGGATGCGGATATCGTCCTGCCCCCTGATATTTTCGTGCGCATGGAAGCCTGTGAATCCACAGCCCATTTCATAGCGCCCGATGGCCGGAAAATGCTCTCTCCACAGACAACCTACGACATCCTTTTAGGAAAAACAAGACCCTGGGAAGATTTCAACGCTGTCGCCGAAGAGGCTCTGGAAACCCGATACCGCGAAGGAGAGGAAATCCCCTGCGGATTCTTCCAGTGTGTACGCCGTGAAATCCTCAAAGACATGCCCTATCAGGAGTCAGATCATTTTGAAGGGGCTGATTGGTATTTTGCGCAGGCTATTCTCTTCAGGCACGGAAAAGAAACACGCCTGGAAAACACCTGGGTCCTCCATCTGGATCATGGCGGACGCCAGTGGTACGGCACAGAAAAACACCGTTGAAACTTCAGCCTTCTCTCAGCTCCGCCGCCAGATCACGGATACTGTCGTCCAGACTGTATTGCGGCGAATAGCCCAGCAATGCTCCGGCTTTGCGGATGGATATTTCCCAGACCACTTCTTCATCCGGATCGGGCTCACCCGAAAAACGGATGGCGGACGCCGACTGCAAAACACGCACACAGCTTTCAGCCAGTTCCAGATTGGATACAGCCACACCGGAGGCGATATTGAAGACATTTGCAGGACCCTTCTTCTCCTCTTTCAAGGCGACCGACACAGCCCGGGCTATATCACGCACATCCACATAATCCTGACGGCGGCCGCCCTGACCATGAAGAATAATCTCCTCACCTTTCAGTGCCTTCTCCAAAAAAATACGGAAGATGCGCCGGTACTGAAGACCGGGACCCACGGGAGAAGAAAGACGGAAACTCATTACATTCAACTGATGATGAGAGGATAAAGCCATCCATTCACCCAGATATTTGGTGGCTCCATAATGCCCCCGCGTACCGTCCAGAGGATGGATTTCTGTAATGGGCCGTTGTAAAGGATGCTCCAGGAAACTCATACTGGATATATAAATAAAACGGGTAACACCGAGACTCTTGGCTGCATCCAGCATATGGCGCGTTCCCCCGCAATTCACCTTCGCCAGCTGTTCAGCATCATTTTCCTGAGAAGCGGCACAATGAACCAGCGCATCACAACAGCCGAGTTCTTCCTGAAGCCGGACTGTGACCTGAGGATCACTGATGTCCAGACGCAATTGACGTACAGAGGGAGGCAGGGATTCCCGGGCCTGACGGCTCAACCCCACAAGCTCATGTCCCTCCGCACAAAGCTGTTGTATCACAGCACCGCCCACATGGCCGCTGGATCCTGTCACGAGCACACGCATCATCTATCTCCCGTAACCTTCAATCTCGATCTCCGGAAAATCCTTCCCTTCGATACAGCCTTCATTGAGAAGTCGATCCCGGGCATCCAGAGGCACATACAGTTCGTTCCAATAACGCAGGGCAATTCCTTCCGTAATCTCCGGAAGATCTTCGGCTTCCTCATCCAAGACAAAATGACGCAAGGCCGCATCCACCTCATGAAATCCGAAAGCCGCACGGACAGGCGTTGTTCCGGAAAAACGCGGATTGACTTCGAAGCATACAGGCCCGCGATCAGTGATGCGAAACTGAAGATTGCAGGGGCCGGTGATTCCTGATCGCTCCACAATACGCTCCGCCGCTTCACGCACTTCCGGAAATGGCCCCGCCACAATTCGATAACTCGTTCCCGCAAGAAGGGCCCGCCAGAAAACAATACTCCCCCGCAACCGTCCATCACGATCAGAAAAACAACCCACCGTAAACTCTTTCTCTTTGCCCGTGAGATATTCCTGCAGGACATAGCCCCGCTTCCGCCGCACATAGGCCAGATCAGCCTCGTCCTCCACCTTGATCACACCGCTGCTTCCGCCGCCGATACGGGGCTTGGCCAGCAGCGGATAACCCTGTTGCATCACCAACCTCTCCACCGCCTCTTCATCGTCCAGGTCAGCATAAGCGGGATGGTCAAAGCCCTCGGCCTCCAGCCAGGCACAACTCAAGAGTTTATCATCGAATTGATGCCATATTTCCGGCGCACAAACAAGACAACGGGCACCGCTTTCCTCCTCCACTTTCTCCCGCATACCGGCCAACACCCGGAGTACGGGCTCGCAGCCGCTTATAATGGCATCCACTTTCTCCCGTCGACACAGGGCAATCAACCAGTCGAAGAACTCAGCGTCTCCGGCATGAGGCGCCAGATAACCACGGTCCACCGTATACAGACCCATTTGCAATTCACTCAGATCCGTACCGATGACACGACACTTCAATGCACTCCGTGATAATGCTTTTAAAATGCCCTGGCTCACATTACCGCCCACAGCAAGAACCAGTAAAGTCAGTTCACGGGAAGAGGATAATCGGGAAGACATGATAAGGGATACTCCAAAAGGGAAAAGGTATATGGGCTATGATACAACAAAGGGTTTTATTTCACCACAGAGAGCACGAATATTTTTCACCACAATGGGCATAGAGAGCACAGAGGTACACAGAGAAGAATTTTCACCACGAAGTCACGAAGAGCACGAAGGACCACGAAGAAAGATTCATCCCGAACCACGTCATTGCGTCGAAAGCAGGAATCTTAACGCGAAGCACCAGTCTGCTTTTGTATAAATGCTTGGCGTACGCAGGTTAGGCGGTGTGTATCTGATCGGTAGGGGCAAACAATCTTTGGCCCGAGACCTCTCCGGCTATAGTTCCGACATCCACGCAGCGCCGTCATGCCGGTTTCTTTGCGCGCTGGCAGGATTAATAAAGTATTCAACTTCAGATACGCACTAAAGACCAGCATCCAGGCTGGAAAACTAGAAAGAACCTGACCCGCCTTCTTTTTTATTACGAAGTCAGGTCGAGCCACGAAGATTCACGAAGAAGGAAATCTATTATTTAAAGTACCATTCGTTTTATACCATCTTTTAACAACTGCACATTAAAATTTAAAATCAGACCTGTTTTTTTTCCTGACAACTTCATGTAACTTAGCAACTGGGCCTGATAAACCGGTAATATTTCTTCCACACTTTTTAACTCAATAATCAATTCGTCT
>JAAYJV010000008.1 GCA_012522755.1 Candidatus Hydrogenedens sp. | reverse complement strand
GTAAAATGGTGTGGGGACATTGTGTGCTCCTTCGGTTGTTTTGTTTCAAAAACCCATTCTACCGAAGAGGGCCACAATGTCTCCTCTTTTTGTCTACAAAAAATTGCGTTTCGTTCTTGAACTCACGAATCAGTTAAAACGCAATTCACCGAAGGACGGTGATTCAGGGAAGGGAGGCAAAGCCCAGAGGCTGTGTTCCTCTTCAATGTTCTTCCGGTGGCGTATGAAATTGATGCGCCAGTCTTCACCGGGCTGAGGGAGCCCCCCGAGAATACTGAAGGGAAGCACGGTTGTGGCGGTCCATCCTGACTCGGTTGTTTCGGCCTGGGTACGCCAGTCACCATCCCATCCGGGATCCCACTGGTTGCTGTTGCCCAGGCTGTCCATGGCGTCGTAACGGGTCCCTTTGGGATTGATCACAAAACGGCGTGTAGCACGATTTCCGGGCTTGATGAGAATTTCCACAGACTCTTCTTCCCACAGGGGCTGATCGTGTTCTTCCAATGTTACGAGAGCCGCATGGGGCGTGGGATCCTGTGCCTGGACGCCGATATAGAGATGGGTGTTGTTTCTGGCCAGCCTGAATTCCGTGGGAGCCTTGGCGAAGCGTCCTGTTTCCAGTGAGACGAGTCCGCTGACCTTGCCTTCCGCCGGCCAGACCTGCTGACCGGAGGCACCTTCAATGATGAAGGGACAGAAGGCGACAGGCTTGTTTTTGCGGGCGAAGGCGCGCACTTCCCGAAGGACGGCCTGTTCTCCCGTCGTTTCCACCTGGAGCCGCAGATACCGCTTGTTCACGGGCGGATCGATAAGTACCGGCCCTCTGGATATATTACCGGGCAGGAGATCTTTCACGGGCACCTCCTGATATCGGATACCGTCGTCGCTGGCCTGCAATGTCACGCGACTGTTTCCGAGTGTTTCAAAGTCCAGGCGGAATACGGGGCCCATGGTGACGAAAAAATCGAGCTCGGCATGACTGCGTCCCCGTTCATCGGCATAGTCTGTTTTTGCGGGCAACTCAAAGGGCGGGCTCTGATCATCGAGCACATAGGGCCTGTAATAGGCGAGACTCTGGCCGAAAAGAATGGAGGCGGGAACAAAACGCTGATGTCTTTTGACGGTTTCCTGAATGCGGCTGATGCGCCCTTCCTCCAGATCCAGATCCAGCGCCTCATACTGCTTCACAAGTTTGAGCAGTGCCGACAGGGCATTCTTTTCTTTGCCCGTGCTGAAATTATATTCCTCTTCCAGAAAACGTGTGAGCACGTCAAAGAGCTGTTGCGCCAGGGCTGCTTCCCGATTTTCCCGGGGTTGCAGCGCCTTGGGGAGGGAAGCGAGGAAAGAACGGAAGGCGTTGCGCAGGTCGGCCGGTTTTTTCCCTCTCACGATTTCACGGTCAAGAAAGTCCATCTGCACCGCTTTGATTTCATTGAAGGAAGGCGTCCACAAGAGGGAATCGAAAAAGCGGTTGAGTCCTTCGGGCCAGGCACGACGGGGCGCCGTGTCAGACCAGGCACGGTCGAAGGCTGTACGTACCCGCAGCGAGTGGGGATCCTGGTCCAGCACACAGATGCCTGTGGCCCGCCCTTTTTGTGAGGCCTGTTCCTCCAGTGCGGCATGGATGTGGGCCGCCGGACCGGAGAGAGCCAGATTCAAGGGAAGTTCCCGTTCTTTCATCCATTGCAGTGCGAAGGGGAGCGCTTCCCGGGGATATTCTTCATGAAACACAAAACGGGGGAAGAGGATCGGGTTCCCGGGGAGTTGTGTCGCCGCATTGTCGAGCGAGGCTTTGTCCGAGGGCTGGTCGGGCCGGGGCAACAGATGGTCCGCCCAGAAGATCATTTCCGCTTTGCTGTCCAAATCGCGCAGAGAGCCGTGGATGAGCGACATGGCTTTGAGCCAGGTTTCCCCAGTGGGCCGGGCCGCATCACGACAGCGCAAATCCTGGTTGATCCGGCTGATCTGATATCCGCCACAATGAACATAGTCGGGCTTCAATCCTTCCACCAGTATTTCCAGAGCATGCCGGACAGCCTTTTCACTTTCCGGCGCATTGGGACAGAGAGCTCTGGAATAAGCGGGTGCATGGCTGTAGGTAATGGACACCTGTGCCCGTTGCGAAAGTGCGGACTCGGGATTCGGGCGCAGCCTCCAGGGCTTGCTCAGGCTGTCCAGAAAGGGAGTCTGAAGTCCGCCCTGTTCCAGCTCCAGATCTTTTTTGAGATCGAGCCACCGGGTACCCGACTGGACACGGATGGGGCTCGTATCGCTGTAAATCAGATTGCTTCTTGACAGAGGCACCCAGGTTTCGCCGTTCATGGTCAGATGATCCACACGGGCGCGCCCTTCCACAGCGGCGGGAAATTTTCTGAGCAGACTGTCACCCACGTTGAAGAAGTCGAAAATGGGAACGGGAGTGATACCCAATTGCCGTGCAATACGGAACCTCTCCTGCCATTGCAGCAGCAGATCTTCTTCCAGATCATAAAAGTCATCGCTTTCAAAGAACAGCATATTGCATTTCAGGGCTGCATAGCTTTCCAGTTGAGGGCGCGCAAGAGCTCCCTGCACCCAGGCGGCCCGGAGAGGCGTCTCGGGATAATCGCGGATATAGGCACAGGGAATGACAGGGATGCCGTCCATGGCAAGACGCAGCTTGCGGCTTTCTTCAATCATCTGCACCAGCGTCTGTAAGCCATGGATGAGCCCGGCCCGGTCAGCGCCCAGCAGGATAATCTGTTTTTTCGACACCTCCAGCACATAGCCGCCTGAAGGCATTTTGGATACATGCGACAGATAGCGTTTCAAGACCTTGTGTCCCGAGTTGCGTGTGTTCTCCACAGTGCCCGCATGAAGTGCCAGGCCTTTGCCGAATTGCCGTGGCGGCGCAAAGGGAGCTTCAAAGCCCAGGCTCTCCATCAGAGGCGTGAAGAGATCCAGAAAATCTCTGCGGGCATCCTCCTGCACAACCAGGACCAGATCACGGGTGAGCGCGCAAAAGCGCCGGTCCTGGAGGCTTGCCTGTTGCGGTGAGGGATGCAGATCAATGACACTGTGCACACTGAGCACAGCCAGAAGAAGAAGGGACATGCCGTCGAATTCCTTTGTACTAATGGTTTCGGTGCAGAATATACAGAACAAGCTGATGGAATATTCTCGCCCGCTCGCCAAAGGGAGCCAGCGCTTCCCGGGCCTGATCGGCGGCATCTTCAGCCAGGCGCCGGGCTTCCTTCATGCCGAGCAGCTGCGGATAGGTTGCCTTCTCATTCTGCGCATCTTTTCCGATGCTTTTACCCAGCAGCTCCGCATCGCCTTCCACATCAAGAATATCATCGGTGATCTGAAAGAGCAGTCCGAGATGTTCGCCGAAACGGGTGAAAGGTGGCAGCTGATCATACTGCGCTCCCGCAGCCAGTGCGCCCAGTTCCAGCGATGCGCGGATGAGTGCGCCCGTCTTGCAGGCATGGATATGACACAGGCTTTCAAAAGAATGGGGCCTGCCTTCGGCGTGCATGTCCAGAATCTGACCGCACACCATCCCTTCAGGCCCGGCTGCTTTCGCAAGCGTGAGAATCTGCCGGATATCACCGCTCTGAGCCAATACTTCAAAGGCGAGAGTGAGCAGAGCATCACCGGCAAGAATGGCTGTCGCTTCGCCAAAGCGCTTGTGCGAAGAGGCTTTGCCCCGGCGCATGTCGTCGTCGTCCATGGCCGGCAGATCGTCGTGGATGAGCGAATAGCAATGGACCATCTCCAGGGCACAGGCCGCCGGGATGGCCGGGCATGCATCACCACAGACCAGCTCACAGGCGCTCAGAGCCAGAGCGGGTCTCAATCGTTTTCCACCACCCAGCAGACTGTAGCGCATGGCTTCCATCAGAGCAGACGGTACTTTGTCGCATTCATTCAAAGCGGCTTCCAGGGCCGCTTCCACCTGCTGTGACTTGTCGTGAAGAAACTCGGAGACTGACATCAGAAGAGATCATCCATAGTGTCGCCGGGTTCTTCTTCAACCCAATCCGCTTCTTTTGCCGGCTGCTTCGGTGTGGCGGGTGCGGCCGGGGCTGCTTTTGCGGTTGTACCCTCTTGCGCGTCCTCGTCGAAGGGCTCCGTCTCAAAATCACCGTCCATGGTCTGGACGAGTTTTTCGATTTTCCGCTCCGCCGATTTCAGGGTCTTTTCACATTTGCGGGTCAGGGCGATACCGGCCTCAAATTCTTTGAGCGCCTCTTCCAGGGGCAGGTTGCCATCTTCCAGGCGCTGCACGATTGCTTCCAGCTTTTCCAGATCCGCTTCAAAACCCGGTTGCTTTTTCTTGTCCTGTGTCATGAGGTTTCGTCCTCTTTTTCCTTGATTCGTTCTGTGACTCTGGCCTTGATCTGACCGGAGGCAAAACGAGCTGTAATTTCATCATCAACCTGTAAATCTTCCGCCTGGCGGATAAGTTCTCCTTCCGGAACTTTCCAGATGAGCGCATAGCCCCGGGACAACACGGCCAGCGGGCTCATGCTGTTGAGCTGCGCCATAAGGGGAGCCATGCGGTTTCTGTATGGAATCATCAGGGTGCCGCTCATGCGCCGAAAACGTTCCACGAGCGCCGTCATGGCCTGTCGCTGCTGTTGGATGCGCCGCTTTGGCGAAAGCAGGGTCAGCGCCCGGGTATTCTGTTGCAGCCTGTGGCCCGCCTGCTGCATCCTGATCTGAATAAGTTGCCCCATCATAGCCTGCAACTCATCGAGGAATTGACGTGAATCCCGCAGGAGAATCTCCGGATTTTCCATGAAATAATGCTGGCCCGAACGGTTCAGACGGTGCCGGGCCTGTTCGATCACCCGGGTCATGGCCCGTTGCAGCCGATGCCCCTTCTGTTCCAGTTGCTTGCTGAGCGCTTCCTGTTCCTGCACAACGATTTCCGCCGCGGCACTGGGCGTGGGAGCCCGTTTATCGGCTGCAAAGTCGGAGAGCGTCACATCGATCTCGTGGCCCACAGCGGAAATGATGGGAGTTTTCGCAGCGTGTATGGCACGTACGACCACCTCTTCATTGAAGGCCCACAGATCTTCCAGCGAGCCGCCGCCACGACCCACAATCATGACATCCACATCCATCGTGTCGAGTACACGAATCCCCGCGGCGATCTCTTCAGCCGCACCGGTGCCCTGTACCCGTGCCGGATAAATGAGGATGTGCACATTTGAAAAACGGCGGCGGATCACTTGCAGAATATCGCGAATGGCTGCGCCCGTGGGGGAAGTCACAACACCGATACGGCGCGGCAGCAGGGGCAGCGGCTTTTTATGCTTCTCGTCGAAGAGCCCCTCTTCCTTCAGTTTCTTCTTCAGCTTTTCATAAGCCAGTTGAAGGGCGCCCATTCCTTTGAGCTGCATATCCGTCACGACAATCTGATAACGGCCCCGCTGCTCATAGACAGTGATGTCGCCACAAGCGAGAATTTCCAGACCGTTTTCAGGCTTGATATTCAGACGGTTCAGCCGACCCTTGAAGATGACCGCATCCAACTGGCTGCTCTGGTCTTTGATGGTGAAATAGGCATGACCCGATGCGGCTCGCGACCAGTTGGAGATTTCACCGGATACCCATATCCGGCCCACCTGTTGTTCCAGCAGCGATTTGATGGTGCGGGTCAGTTGTGAAACGGTTAAGATTTTTGTATCAGGACTCAGCATTCTTGAATTGTATAGGAAAAGGCCGGATAAAAGCACTTGTGTGATGAAATAGGTGCGAGGTGCGAGGGGCGAGGTAGGGACGAGAGCTGGGGGTGCGGGCAGGTAGGGGCACGGCATGCCGTGCCCACTTGGTTCGCTTGGTCCATTGACCCTGCATGATGTCCAGACTCCAACCCGAGCCCATCGCGCATCCGACCGATCCGACCGACTCCCTCGAGATAACAAGATAATCTTCCGGTCTTCTTCGTTCCTATTGGCTCAAGAATCCTTTGGGCGGTGCTGAACTGGGCACATATTCTTTCACGCCTGTTTCCGGCAGAATACGGACGCCAGAGGTGAATTTATAAGGGATGTCTTCCTGGGGACCCTCAAAGGTGAGTTCCACAAAGCAGGCTTTCCAACCTGATTCGGGCACGTCGATGAAGGCTTCATAGACTCCCTCTTCCGCTGCTTCCAGAGTACGGGGCTCATAGGCGATGACCTGTCCCCGGAAATCACGGGACTTGGGATTATAGGCTTCCCAGAGGGCCACATTCACAGGCTGCAAGACCTCACCATTGGCCGCCGGAAGCAACTGTATCCGGATCCCGTTTTCCCCTTCAAAGGAAAAACTGTATACCGGAATGGGCTGCTCCTGTATATTGGCGATGAAAAAGGAAGCCAGGCTGTTGTAGGCTTCACGACGGTTCAGGCCATGGCCCACATTGGGCATGTAACGGATCCATTTGGGCCCTTCCAGCGTGTCCCAATAGAACTGCGAGGAATCGGGCAGGAAAAACTGGTCGTTGCCCGCATTGACAATCAGTTTGGGCATGGTGAGCCGATCCACATAACTGAAGGGATCCACGATATCCATGAGCGCATCGTTCTCGGGAGTGCCGAGCCATTTCAATATGTCGAGAGCCTGATAATCACCCACAGCGGCTGACCAGCGGCCGAGGGACTCGAAATGATGGCGGAAAGAATGGGTCACGTTGAGCAGGTCAATGACAAAAGGTACCAGCGCACGGACACGGGCATCCACAATGGTGGTGGTCCAGGTGGTCCATCCCCGTTTGGAACCTCCGGCAACAATGAAGTCCGCCACTTTATGCCCGCCCCCTTTTTCCGATGCCGCAAAGAGTTGTACAGCGTCCATGGCACGAACGACCGCTTTGGTCATGGGCAGCCGCAAAGGCCATTCTTCGTCGCCTGTCCGGTAAAATTTGTTCCACGTATAGGCGATGAGAGCATCTTCGCCCCGGCCCATTCCCATCTGATCGGAAAAGGTGAGCGGCTGGTTGGGGATCATATAGACTGTGGCGGTAATGCAATTGGATTGCCGTGCCAGGTCTTTGATCACCCGGCTCGCCTCTCGTGGTTCCTGGCGAGGACGGTTGCTGCCGCCGTCTATGAACATGAGCGCTGTTTTATGGGTCACTGTTTCAGGGATACACACGGTTACCCAGTGATCCCAGACAGTGCGGTTCACTTCGCTGCTGTCACGCCATTTCTGAGAGGTCATGCTCAGGGTATAGCACTGAATACCTTCTTCGGTCTCATCGGTCTGAGCGAGATCCCAGGCGAAATTATCATCCTCCTTGGCAACATAACGGTCCAGCGCTGTCAGTCCTTCCGTGGCGCGGGCATGGGGATAATCCGCGAATACACAGGGGCTGTGGGCAAAGAGCGCCAGAACCAGCAAAATGGACAGGGACAAAAAGAAGGGGGAGAGTTTCATGTTTATTTCCTCAATGTAATACAAAAGAAAATCTTCCTGTATTCTTATAGACGCATGAAGGGGTGGTTATAGTTTCAAGAATTTGAAGATAGGGAAGAGGTGCGAGCTGCGAGGGGGCGAGGTGCGAGAGGCTGTGGTCGGGGTCGAGTCCTCAGCAGTGTTCTGGGGAATCGGTCGGATCGGTCGGATGTGCGAGGGGCTGTGGTCGGGGTCGAGTCCTCAGCAGTATCCGGAGGAAATCGGTCGGATCGGTCGGATCGGTCGGATGTGCGGGGGGCCGGGGTTGGAATCTGGGCATCATGCAGGGTCAATGGACCAAGTGAACCAAATGGGCACGGCATGCCGTGCCCCTACCAGCCCGCCCCTCGTCCCTCAAAATCCGCTGTCAAGTTGCACCGCTTGCCGGTCATTGCGTACTATCAGAGCTGTAGCCTTCTGATTCATGCCGTATTTTCACATAAGGAGCTTGGTTTATGTTTTATTCTGGAATTTCTGACGAAGCCGGTCAGCCCATTGCTGTTCAGATCAAAGCCCATCGCGAACTGGGTTGGAAGCATCTTGAGTTGCGTCTTGTGGACAATGTGAATCTCACCCAGCTGCCCGATGCGGAGTTTGACGCCGTCTATGCGGCGGTAAGCGAGGCGGGCATGGAGGTGTCGTGCTTCGGCAGCGCCATCGCCAACTGGGCCCGGCCCATCACCTGCCCGGAAGAGATCGACATCAACGACTTGAAACAGGCCATTCCCCGGATGCATCGTTTCAAAACGCCTTTTATCCGTGTCATGAGCTATCCCAACGATCCCGATCAACCCATTGACGAAGGGAGCTGGCGTCGTGAGGCTATTCGCCGCATGAAAGAACTGGCGCGTATCGCCGAAGACAACGGCATTATTCTCGTTCACGAAAATTGCAGCGGCTGGGGCGGTCTCTCCGCAGAAAACAGCAATATTCTTCTGGGCGAAGTGGACAGCCCGGCCCTGAAAGTCGTCTTTGATACAGGCAACCCCGTCACCTATGGTCAGGACGCCTGGGAGTATTATGAAGCCGTCAAAGAGGACATTGTCTATATACATATTAAAGACGCGAAGAAAATAGACGGTGTGGATCACTATTGCATGTGCGGCGACGGCGACGGCTATGTGAAAGAGGTCGTGGCTGATCTGCTGAAAAAGGGCTATGACGGCGGCTTGTCCATTGAGCCTCATCTGGCCGCCGTGATTCATACGGGCCAGAAAGCGGGCAGCGAAGAGCAGTTGTATCAGTCCTATACCGATTATGGCCGTCGGCTCATGGAAATTGTTGCAGAGGTGGGCGCCTGATCCGCCTGAAGGACATACAAAATGTTCCCCCACAGGCGGGGAAGCAGGAAAGTGAGAAAAGATGAAACGGATCGCTGTGCTCACGAGTGGAGGGGATGCGCCGGGTATGAATGCGGCCATTCGCGCTGTTGTCCGGACAGCCATTGCCCACCAGGTGGAAATATACGGTATTGAACGGGGATACCAGGGCCTGATAGATGGCGCAATCATCCCCATGGATGCGCGCTCTGTCAGCGGTATCATCCATCATGGCGGCACGATTCTGCGCACAGCCCGATGCGATGCCTTCCGTGAAGAGTCGGGCCGTGAACAGGCGACGCGCATGCTCGCAACCCATGGCATTGAAGGTTTGGTGGTCATCGGCGGCGATGGCTCCTATCGGGGCGCTCATGATTTGTGGAAACATTCCGGCATACCCTGTGTGGGGATTCCCGGAACCATTGACAACGACATCGGCGGCACGCAATATACCATCGGCTTCGACACGGCCTTGAACGTGGCCATGGAAGCCATCGACAGACTGCGCGACACGGCGGCGGCCCACGACCGTACCTTCTTTGTGGAGGTCATGGGTCGGCATAACGGATACATCGGCATGTGCAGCGGTCTTGCCGGAGGTGCCGAAGAGGTGCTCGTTCCCGAAAAAGCTTTTGATGCTCATGCGCTGGTGGAAACCCTGCGAACCGGTGCGGCCCGGGGCAAGACCTCCATGATCATCGTTGTTGCCGAGGGCGGCGACGGCGGCAGCGCCTACGACGTAGCGGCCAAAGTGGCGGAGCTCTCCGAGTTCAAAGACAGCCGTGTGGCCGTCATCGGTCATCTGCAACGGGGCGGCACCCCCACGGCTTTCGACAGGATTCTGGCATCCCGTATGGGTGTTGTCGCTGTGAAAAGCCTCCTGGATGGTGCGTCCGGCGTCATGATCGCCTCGGAGAATAACGTCATGGTTCAGCGTCCTTTTGAAGAGACCTGGACAAGCCGCAATCTTTTTGACCCTGATATGTTACAAGTAATCCATACCCTGGGCGTATAATCTTACAGGCTGTCCTTTGTGGTTACAGCGCAGTCATGACATCAACTTCAGCTCTGGTGCTGTTCAGGATTCATCCGTGAAACTCTTTGACAGATATATTCTCGGAAAAATATGGCCACCGGCTCTGCTCGCTGCACTCATCATCAGCTTTGTGGTGGTGGGCGGCTCGGTGCGTACGGAAATGCGCGCCATCACCGACAGCGTGCCCGTGAGCCAGATGGCCGTGCTGGATATTCTGCGGCTGGGTCTGTATGTATTGCCCACCCTCTGGGGCTATATCTTTCCCATCACCTTCCTCATGGGCGTCATGTATGTCTTCAGTCGTCTCGCCCAGAGCAACGAGCTCACCGCATTGAAAGCCGCCGGAGTCTCTTTGAAAAGAATCGTCATGCCCGTGGTCATTCTTGGGCTGCTTCTGAGTGTGGCCGCTTTCTTCATTGCCGACCGCATGCAACCCTGGGCCTATGAGCGTCTTGTCCGGCTCATCAGCCAGGAACTGCCCATGCGCATGACTCTGGAATCGCTCCCGGCCGGTGTGATGCACGAAGTGGGGGACTGGCGTGTTTATATTGCCGAGAGAACGGAGGAAGGGGAATTGCACGGCATTGTCATTCTCCAGCCTTCGGAAGAGGGCGCCAATGCCTTTTATGCGGACCGTGCCCGGCTCGTCATGAAAAAAGGGGTGCTCCATCTCGAATTGCAGGACGGCTATTTCATCCCGGGCGATCCCCGTCAGCATTTCATGTTCAAATCGCTGGTAAAGGCCGCGCCCATGCCGAAAATGCTCAAACGCGCCCTCTCCGGAGAAGGGATGACTCTCGCCGATCTCCTGTCGGAAGAAAAGCGGCTTTCACAACGCTTTGACGAAACGGGTGCGCTGCCTGTGGGCGGGGAGCTGCGCAACCTGCGGCGGGAAGTGAAAAACCGTCTCGCCTTTCCGCTCATGTGTCTGGCCGTCAGTTTTGTGGGAGCGCCCATAGGAGCACGTTCCAGGAAAGCCGGACAGTCCTATGCCTTTTCCATAGGTCTGGGTATTATCGGAGCTTATTTCATCTTGCGCAAACTCGTGGAGCTGGAAGCGCTGCTGCCACTGGCTCTCACTGTTGCGCTGGGACAGACCCCCAATCTGCTTCTGTGTCTTCTGGGTCTGACTTTGCTGTGGAGGGTGGACAGAGTATGACTGTACTGGACCGTTATCTTGCCGGACGTCTTTTATCCACTTTCATCAAAGTGGTCCTGTCGCTGGTGCTTCTCGTCAGCCTCATCGATCTGGTGGTTACCCGTCAAAATGTCATTGTCCGTTATCAGGTGCCCTGGACGGTGGTGCTTCAGTTTTATCTCACCTTTGCCCCTACGATCCTTTTTGAATTTCATGCGGCCGCCATTTCCCTGCTCGTTGCCGCGTTGATTGTATTGGGCCGCGCAGCCCAGGACAATGAGATACTGGCGCTGCTGGCCGGTGGCGTGAGTCTGCGGCGTATTGTCCGGGCACCTGTGCTCGTCGCCCTGCTCGTGTCTTTCCTGGTCTTTGCTGTTCAGGAAAGTTACGGTGTCAGTGCCTCGAAGCTGCACCGCCACATTCAGGGCAAGTTCTTTTCCAAGGTCACCGACCGCACCAGACATGGCGTGAGCTGGACCAATCTGGGTGACGGCTGGACTTGCCATATTCTCAAATTCAACACCAGAGCCAACAGCGGCCAGGATGTATACCTCCACGCTTTCCGCGACAAACGACTGGAAGAGATCCGGGCGAAACGGATTTTCTGGGACGAATCTCAAAGCAGGTGGTTTATTGAAGAAGGACGCCGTGCCGTCTTCGATCAGGACAAAGAATGGGAAATCATCTCCACACGGATCACCCAGGAAGAGGCGCCTTTTCAGGAAGCGCCGGAAAAACTTTTCGCCCTCTCCGTTTCCGCACAGGAAAAAACCGCCACAGATCTGGCAAAAGATATTGAAGATGCCCGGAGCCTGGGTGTGCCTGTCCGCGATCATCTGGTCAATTACCATGTGAAATTTGCGCAGCCGGCCCTTTGTTTTGTCATTATATGGCTGGCTATTCCCTTTGCGATCCGACTGCGCAAAGGCGGCATCATGATCAGCTTCGGAATCAGCACCATGGTGGCTATTGCCTATCTGGTGCTTTTCACGCTGGGCGCCGGTCTGGGCTATATGGGCACCTTGCCGCCACCCGTGGCCGCCTGGACAGCCAACGTGCTCTTTTTAGCCGTGGGACTGTTGCTTTTCAGCCGGGTCCCGACCTGATGGAAGCCCGGGCCGACTCCCGGGTGAAAGCCACCTTTTGGCAATCTGAGAATGTCTGTGCAATTTTGTAAAGAGTTTACTTGACAAGCAGCTGCGTTCATGATAGAATGCGCAGTATGAGAGTAGTGTTTTCTCCTAACCGTCACCAATACGGAGGTGGGTTCAATGGCCGACGATAAACAGTTTGACAACGAAAACCCCGAAATCGAAAATGAAGACAACACTGGCAGTGCTGAAGATACGGGAGGACTGGGAAATTTGCCGCCCCTGAGCGACTTCGATTCGCAGGGCACTTTTGACTCAGATTCCGACCTGCCGCCATTGGGTGATTTTGAATCGCGCGATACCACGCTGGATGCGCCGCCAAGCGAGCCCGCTGCAGACATCCCCTTCGGAGGGGGCGATCTGACAAGCGATTTCGATGCAGGCGCCTTCAGTCTGCAGGCCGATTCGGCACCGGGCGGACAGCAGGATTCAGGGCCTCTCATCGGCGGATTCCAGGATCTGGCCGCCGACAGCGATTTCTCTCCTGAAACGCCCGATATCGGACCCGGACCGGGAGCCGCACTGGACACGCCCATTTGGGACGACAGCGCTTTCGGCGGTTCCGGTGGTGATCTGTTCACACCGGGACTGGGCGATACGGCCACCCAGGCCATGCCCACACCCACTTTTGAAGACTTCGGCGATACAGGCGAAGAGATCGGTGGTTTCGGTGCCGTCCCCGGTGGAACTCCCATGCCTCAAATGGCCGGTGGAACAGGCTTTGAAGAATTTGAAGCCATGGCCGCCGAAGCCGCTGGCGGACCGTCAGCCTCCGGTGCACAGCCCGGAAAACGACAGGGTGCCGGGGCGCTCATGGTCATCTTCATCGGACTCATCTCGCTTGGAGTCGGAATGATCGCATCGCAACCCCTTTCCGGATACCTGTCCTTTGTGCCCGGAAACCCCCTCATGGTTGAAATGCAGACGAAAGATTCCACCATCGCGAATCTGAACCGTCAGATCAATACACTGCAGCAGTTGCAGGCGACACCCGAGCAGCCGGCCGATATCAGCCCTGAGCGTGTGGCCGAACTGCAAAATGAAATTCTCGTGCGTACCCAGGCACTCGACGCTGTCAAAGGGCAGCTCGATTCCACCAAAGCGACCCTTTCCGCACAGCAGAGCGAACTGACCTCTGTGGAAAGAGAATTGCGCGAACGTAATGATGAAGTCATTGCGGCCCGCGAATTCCTCGAAGAACTGCGCAGCGAAACCGCTATCGTGCAGGCGCGTCAGCGTGGACTCATCGCCGAAGTGGATCGCCTCACCGGCTATGTGGGCGAGCTCGATGAAGCCAATGCCCGACGCATCGCCACCAAAGAAGCGCTCGAACATAATATTGACCGGCTTGTGATTCAGGTGAAAGAAAGCATTCCCCTCACACCGGAAAAATACGATTATGCCACCCGCCTGGCGAAAGTGGAAGCGCTGCGTGAAAATGCCGCTCAAGCCGGATGGGTCACCCCCGAACTGCAGAATGAATACACGAGCCTCTATCTCAAAGAATTGGAATTGGCCCGTGCAAACGATTATTTCTTCGCCTGTGTTCCCGTAACCGACCGCTTCGGACACACCTCCATGTGCTGGGCCGAATGTCTCATGCGCGGTAACTGGGCCGTATACTACCGTTCTCTGGACGGCAAAGGTATAGGCAGCTTCGAAAATACAGGCACGGCTGAAACACCCAAGTGGGGATTCAGGCAGGATCTGTCCGATGACACGCGTTTCGCCATTGAAGCGCACATTGTCAGCGCACGTATCCCCGACTTTGAAGGACACCTGCAGCGATTGGCTGAACGTGAACTGCAGGCTCAGAAAGATACGCCCTGGCAGCGTGTCTACAGCTCCATGTAATGTTCCAGGTGCCTGCGGGCGTCGGACGGTATGCCTGGGCCATAACCCATGAGGCTGGCGGACATGCCACCGGGCCGCATCGCAGGCTTCGCATAAAAACGGGCCAGTGGCTTGTGACGTCCAACGGGAGAGAATCATGATGCCTGAGACCAAGGCGTTTCGCGCAAACAAGGCAAATTTGGCTGTATCTGTGGCTGTCAGCCTGATCATTGCTTTCATGGCTGTTCAGGCCCGGGCATCCGACAGTGCCGCCCTCATGGAAAAGCAACTCTTTGATCTGAACCTTCAGGTCATAGCATTCTCTGAGGAAGATACCTGTGCGCTCCTGCTGTTCTGGCTCGATGTGGAAGCACTCTTGATTGCCAATGGTCTGCCGCCCCAGCCCGTGGCCATTTACCGCTCAGAACTCAGCTATCCCGGAGATGACGGAAGTGGCGGAGAGCTTGTCTACAGCGGGACAACATCACAAAACTTCTGGATCGATGAGAATGTTGTGCTGGGCGTTGATTATTACTACACACTGGCCATCGGCGTACACGGGACCATCTACTTCATCTCTGATACGGTATCAGGCTCCTGTTCAGGAACAGACCTCAATCTGCGTGCCACTCCCGCCCGGGATAAAGATGATAAGTGCTATATCAGCCTCACCTGGCTCTCTGTTGGGGAGCCGGTCACGATTTATCGTTCTGTTTACGATTATCCCCTCCAAAACGACGTCAGTGATGGCATGATTGTCCATTACGGTACGGCTGAAGAATCCACGTGGCTGGACGAGAATGTGTTTTCCGGTGAGCGTTATTTTTACACGGTAGTCGCCGGAGACAATGTTCTCGCGCCCGAAGCCTTTGCCATCAGCACAGCCGTGGCCTGTGATGAGCCCATGCCCGTATATACGGAACTGTTCGATGCGGCAAATCCCTTTGATCTGAACTATTCTCAGGTGGAATTCCGCCCTGTTCAGGCCGACCCGCCCAGTCTGTCGGACGATCTGTCGGATATGACTTATGCCGATTATGAAGTGACGCGCCTGGCGGATGTGACAGCCTTGCCTGTAGCCAAAAGCGACGCAGACGGATTTGCCTTGGACCTGCCCCTGACCAACGATGTTCTCCTGCCCCTTTTCCTCACAAACGAAGAGACCTCTTTTCTCTTCCCTTTCTTCGGAAAGCGTTATGCAACCATCAGACTCAGTGCAAATGGTTATATTGCTCTCGGTGGCAGTGCGGAAAGCGATTCCTTCAATGAAGCCATGATGGATGAGGAGCATTTTTCCGAACCCCGTATCGCCTTCTTCAATACAGCACTTCAGCCTGAGTATGGAGGAAAGATCTGGGCACGTCTCTTTGAAGAGAAGATCGTCTTCACCTTCGAAGAGGTGCCTGTCAAACCACGCGGCAGTGCCATCAATCCCGACAAAGTAACGGCACAAGTGGAATTGTTCTTCAGCGGACACATACGCATGACCTGGCTCGAAGGCGCCATGAACAGCGGGGTTGTGGGTATTTCCGACGGTCGTGGTATTCCTCAGGAACCGGGCGCACTTTATCCGAGCATGGGACTGAGCGGCGCCTATGACTGGATGCCTTTCCTGTCTCTGCCAAACAACCCTCAGCGTATCAGTCTCGAGCCCATAGCCTGGCCGATGGTTGATCCTCTGGAAACCATCACCATAGAGGCCAATGTCGAAATGCCTCTGTTCCTCTCAGGAACGCCCGAACTCCATGCGCTGTGGACCGGCCCCGGCGAAGCGCCTTTCACGGATATGGGCAATGGAAGCGGATTTTTCCAATGGACTCCGGGATGGGCGGACAGCGGATTGTATCTCTTGCGCATCGTCGCCATTCACGGTGAAGAGCGGGTCTTTCAGGATCTCATTCTGGATGTACGTGCAGCCGATCCGCAGATCCTCCTTCCAAGAGCTGTTGATCTGGAAATTGAAAGTTACACCAGTGGTGCTGACCCACGTGAGGATCATGCAGCTCTGGCCGGAGAACCTTTATTCGGCTCATACACCTATGTGCATCCTCTTGCGGAGAATAACCTGGAAGCTTTCAGTGAAGGAGAAACACTTATTCTCTGGTTTAACAAGGGCCTGATCAGTACCGCCTACACAAACAGGCTGTCCATACCCTCCAATGTGACCCAACCCGGCGATGAATGGTATTTTCTGGTATATCCTAAAAGTGCCTCCGGCATTTCGGGGCCGGCCGTCTCTTCCGCAACCGTATCCATCGTGAGCATCCCCGTGATTACAAGCGTTGAGCCCGCTCAGGGCTCCACCAGTGGTGGAACACGTGTTGCCATTCGCGGCCAGTATTTGAACTATCCCCAGAAAATAACTTTCGGCGGTATTGCCGCTACGGAAATCGTATTCATAAACAGCGGGCATATAGAAGTGACGAGCCCGCCTCATGCTGAAGGCCGGGTCGCCATTGTAGTCGAAACCCTCGCCGGTGCAACTTCAAAAAGCAATGCCTTCCGCTACGTTGGCAGCGGAGAGGTGATCCCGGATGAAAAACAGAACGCTGTCTTCGGCTGCGGCTCTGTTGAAGGCGGGTCAGGATCCGGACTTCTGGCCGATCTCTTCCCCGCCTTGGCCTTGCTCGCACTGCTCGCTTTCAGAAGCAGAAAGACAGCCGCCAAAGTTTCCTGAAACGCTACAAACCGTGTTCATGCAGCCGCGCCACTACCAGACCGGTTTTGCCGCGGCTTTTTCTGTCTCTATGCACCGCAAAACGATATTATTTAGAACTCATCCCTCTGTATAAGGTAAAATAGAGCGGAAACTCATCAAAGGGATCAGAAAGCGACTGTCATGGTGCCAGTAAAAATAAGAGGACTTATTCAAGTATCGGAACCGGGATCACCCAGTATTGTCCTGACCAGTTCCGATGATGTGCTGCTGATTTCCATCGGAATCGCAGAGGCTACTTCCATACAGCTGGCATTGGAAAAGCATAAACTGCCACGGCCCCTGGCTCATGATCTCATTGTCAATATTTTGAGCGGACTCAATACAGTGCTCCGGTCAGTGACTGTTTATAAAATTGAAGACGCTACTTTTTATGCCTATCTGAGACTGGAACAGTTCAATGATCAGGAGGAAGTCATTCAGGAACTCCGTATAGACGCCCGTCCCAGTGACGCCATCGCCCTCAGTGTACGTACTCAATGTCCCATCTATGTGGCCGAAGAGGTGATGAAGGAGGCCGGACTCAAGGCGGAACTCTTTTACAGAGAACTGGGGCTGGATCAAGAAACGGTGGACGAGATCGAAGAGTATTATCGCCAGGAGCTTGGGGGCGATGATGAGGACGACGAAGACGATGACGAAGAAGAAGACGATATTCCTCCTCCTTTTTAGGAGCGGTCGTCCGATCAGCAGACTCGTCTTTCCCGAAACAATCAAAGCCCGGGCGCCCTTATATCAGGCGGGCGCTGCGGTTTTTTCTTAACAGAAACTTCAACTGAAATTGAAATGCAAGGAAAGCGACATGACCAGAGAGTATTTGCAGGGAACACAGATCGAAATCATCCGCCAGGTGGAGCGTGGAAAAATCAAACATATTCTTTTCGATTTCGATGGAACCATCAGTCTGCTGCGCGAAGGATGGCAGGCCATCATGGCGCCCGTATGTGTGGAAATGATCTGCGGCGATACCCAACCCACCGATGCCATAAGAGAAGAAGTCAATGTCATGATTGACGAGACCACGGGTATCCAGACCATTTTCCAGATGCAGCGGCTTCAGGAAATGGTACGCAGCCATGGTTTCGTTCCCGAAAGTGAAATCAGAACACCCGAAGAATACAAAGAAGTCTATAACGACAGGCTCATGGTTCCCGTCCGCGAACGTCTGGCAGCCATCGAAAAGGGCGAGCGCACACGTGAATCCTTCACTGTCAAAGGGTCACTCCACTTTCTTGAGCTCCTTTCCAGACTCGATGTGACCATGTATGTCTTCAGCGGGACGGACAGAGAAGATGTGCGCAATGAAGCCGCCTGTCTCGGTGTGGCCTCCCATTTCAATGAGATCTGGGGTGCCCTGCCCAGTGTTGAAGAATACTCCAAAGAAAAAATCATCCGCGAAATCATTTCCCAGCATAAACTCGAAGGGCCCCAGGTACTCGCCATCGGTGATGGTCCCGTGGAACTTCAGAATGTGCGTGATGCAGGCGGCATCGCTCTGGGCATCGCTTCAGACGAAGTCAAGGGAGAAGGCTGGGATGAGGCCAAGCGTGTGCGACTCATGAAAGCCGGTGCCGATATTCTCGTGCCCGATTTCAAGGAAGCTGATAAAGTCGTGGAATATCTTTTCCCCTGAACATAATGTGCAGGCGCCGTTTCTACCCGGACGGCGCCTGTTTTGTCCCGACTTCCTGAGTGGTTTATACTTTCTGGTTCAGACACAACAGCAACAGCAACTCAAAACTTCCATCGAGGCGCTATGACTTTCGAAAACAAAATTCAAGACGGTCTTTCCTTTGACGATGTACTTCTGGTTCCGGCACGCTCCGCATATACGCCCCGGGATGTGCAGATTCAATCACGACTCACCAGAAGTCTGCCGCTCAACATACCCCTGCTCAGTGCTGCAATGGATACTGTCACGGAATCCAAGCTGGCCATTTCCATCGCCCAGGAAGGGGGGATGGGAATCATACACAAGAACCTCTCCAACGAAGAACAGGCCGAAGAGGTGGATCGCGTCAAACGTTCTCAGGCCGGAATCATCACTGATCCTTTTACGCTGCGCGCCAACCAGAAACTCGGCGATGCCGAAGCGCTCATGTCGCGATATCACGTCTCCGGCGTACCCATCACAGACGAATCAGGATTTCTTGTCGGGATACTCACAAACCGTGATCTGCGCTTTGAAGAGGATATGGACATCCCCATTGCAAGCATCATGACACCTCGGGAACGGCTCGTTACCATGAAACCCAATACGGACATGGAAGAGGCCAAAAAACTGCTCCACAAACACCGCATCGAAAAACTCCCTCTCATCGATGACCACGGGAAACTCGTCGGACTGCTCACAATCAAAGACATCATGAAAGCCCGCGATTTCCCCAACCGCAACGCCGATGCCATGGGACGACTCCGCGTGGGCGCGGCCATCGGTGTGGGCGAAGATGAACTTGATCGCGCCAAAGGCCTGATTGATGCCGGAGTGGATGTGCTCGTGCTGGATTCAGCCCATGGACATTCCGAACTCGTCATCGAAATGGTCCGACAGATAAGACAGTCTTTTCTTTCTGTCCAGCTCGTGGCCGGAAATATCGTGACGGAAAAAGCCGCCGGAGATCTCATCGATGCCGGGGTGCACGCCGTGAAAGTGGGTATCGGGCCCGGCGCCATCTGCACAACCCGCGTCATTGCCGGTGTAGGTGTTCCCCAGCTCACAGCCATCATGAATGTCTCTTCTGTATGCCGTGAAGCCGATATCCCCGTCATCGCTGATGGTGGAATCAAATATTCCGGCGACATTGCCAAAGCCATCGCGGCCGGCGCGGACAGCATCATGATCGGAAGCCTTTTTGCAGGCACTGAAGAAAGCCCGGGTGAAAAAGTCCTCTACGAAGGCCGAACCTACAAACTCGTCCGGGGAATGGGATCCCTCAAAGCCATGCAGCGGGGAAGCAAAGCCCGTTATATGCAATTTGAAACGGATGCGGCAAAACTCGTTCCCGAAGGTATCGAAGCCAGGGTCCCCTACAGAGGCAATCTGGCAAATTATGTATTCCAGCTCATGGGCGGACTGCGTGCAGCCATGGGATATTGCGGTTGTGGGGACATCCCCTCCATGCAGCGTGAGGCGCGTTTTGTTCGCATGACCGCCGCAGGGCTCCGCGAAAGCCATCCCCACGACGTCACCATTACAGAAGACGCACCCAATTATCAGATTCCTTCCTGAAGAAAAGGAGAAGGACAGGGACCATGAAAAAGAGTCTCAAGCCTCTTGTTATCCTGGATTTTGGAACGCCACGAAGCCGCCAGCTTGTACGGCTCCTGAGGGAAAAACAAGTTTACAGCCTCATTGTGCCCGCCTCTGTCAGTACTGACGCCCTCAGAAACCTTGATCCAGCAGGACTCATCCTCTGTGATGCCGATCAGTACCGCAGCGAGCAGCCCCCGCTTCAACCCGGGATAATCACTCTCGGGCGGCCCGTCCTCGCTCTGGGCGGAGCGGTGCGCCATTTCATACAGCTTCAGGCCGATACAGCCAAAGAGGCCACCCCAGACTATGGACCCTCGCAGAAAGTCAATGAAAAACTTTTCGGCCCGACACAAGATCACTGCGACAAAGACACGGATACGGAAGCGGAGTACCCGCTCATACTTGTTCGCCAGGACGAAGCCTTTCATGTCCTGATTCAGAACTTTGAGTCTCTTGACGATGAAACCGCCGGGACCTTGCTGGAAAATTTCGCAAAGATCTATTGTCAGGCACCGCCCTGGACCATGGACCGTTTTCTGCCCGTAGCACTCGAAGAGATACGCAGGCTGGTCGGCTCCCGAAAAGTGCTCTGCGGACTCAGCGGCGGCGTCGATTCAACCGTTGTCGCAGCTCTCATCCACCAGGCCATAGGCGACCAGCTCACCTGTGTGCTTGTTGATACGGGACTCCTGCGCAAGGGGGAAGCCGATCTCGTCAAAGAACTTTTCGACAAGGCCTTCAAAATAAAACTCATTGCCGTCAACGCCGAAGACCGCTTTCTCCACGCGCTTCAAGGCATCAGCGAACCTGAAGAAAAACGCAAGATCATCGGAGCGCTCTTCATCGACATCTTCGAGGAAGAAGCCAAAAAACTCGGACACATGGATTTCCTGGCTCAGGGAACCCTTTACCCTGATATCATTGAAAGCCTGGTCACAGGAAGCGGCGATGCCGTCTCCGTGAAAAGTCATCACAATGTGGGCGGCCTCCCTGAGCGCATGCAGATACAACTCCTCGAACCTGTCCGCGACCTCTTCAAAGACGAAGTGCGCGCTCTCGGAAGAGAACTCAAGCTCCCCGAGATTCTTGTGGGAAGACATCCTTTTCCCGGCCCCGGACTCGGTGTGCGCTGTATAGGCGCCATCACCAGAGAACGCCTGGATACCCTGCGCGAAGCTGATGCCATCTTCATTGAGGAAATACGCGCCGCCGGACTCTATGATCAGATCTGGCAGGCCCTCGTCTGCCTTCTTCCTGTAAAAAGCGTGGGCATCAAAAACGGCAAACGTGTCTGGGAAGAAGTCTGTACACTCCGCGCTGTCCATTCCGTTGATGCCATGACAGCACAACCCGTTCCCATCCCCGACGACATCCTCCAGAAAATCACACTGCGCATCTGCGAAGAAATACCGCATATCAGCCGCGTCCTCCTCGATATCAGCCCCAAACCTCCCGCAACGATTGAATGGGAGTAGAGGATAGGGCTTAGGTGATAGGTGATAGGAGATACAGTGGAACGTGGTTCAGGTAGGGGCACGGCATGCCGTGCCCATTGTGGTGAAACCAAAGAAATGACACTTTGCTTGCGGCTATGCTGCGCTGTATTACTATCCGTTAACTTCCATTATTTGTACGAAGAAGTTTACTCAAAAAGCCACATAAGTTTTTTTATTCTAATATTATCCAAAGACTCGCCAGCACCCGCGTCATTCCTGCGAAAGCAGGAATCTTGCGTATATTCAAGTCCTCATGTCACCTTAAGATTCCTGCTTTCGCAGGAATGACGCAGGCGAGAGTGTTCTCTTGAGGTTCAGAT
>JAAYJV010000007.1 GCA_012522755.1 Candidatus Hydrogenedens sp. | reverse complement strand
GATGACGGCGGGGGTATGTCTTGAGGCACATAAGAGACTTGAAGGGATTAGCAGTGTCTGGAAGAATCGATCGGATCGGACGGATGTGGGAGGGGCGTATTATAGGTGATAGGGGATAGGGGATAGGTGATAGGTGATAGGGGATAGGTGATAGGTGATAGGTGATAGGTGATAGGTGATAGGTGATAGGTGATAGGGTTAGTTCCGGGTATTGATTCAGTGTCCGTGGACAAAGTGGATCAAGGGTAAATAGCACACGGAAAAGGGCGGTCATACCCCTCATAGTCTTCCAAATCTGGATGACCGTCTATTTTTGCGTTGTTGTGGCTGAATGCTTTGGTTCGGGTGCCGGGTCACAAAAAAACCGGAATGACACAGACGGGGTTTTATTTTTTCTCAGGGGTTGACAGCCGACCCATGTATAAGGGACAATAGTGTTGAGGGCAAGTTTGTTCTTATTTCAATAAGGAGTTCTTGCGAGTTAATTATTGACATAAAGTAGAGAATTTTTCATATAGAAGAGCCGCTTTGCTGCCGGAGAAAGCTCCGATGGCGGGTTGTTTTCATCGGCGGCCGGGGTTGTTTTTATCTGTAAATATTGACACGGAAGCGGTTTTTTGGTACAGTTTAAGCGAGTGACTCAAAGGTAACCTCGCATGCAGACTACGTATACTAGTTTTGGCAAACAGCTGGTTGATAAGAAGATCATCACCCAGCAGCAGTTGGATGAAGCGCTTCACCGCCAGCAAACGACCATGAGCAACCGCAAATTGGGCGAAATTCTGGTACGGTTGGGGTATCTCAGCAAGTCCCAGATTATTGAAGCGCTTGCGGAACAGTTGGGTCTTCCTCTCATTGATCTTGCCGAGCGCGATATTGCACCGCGCATCCGGGCACTCATGGAAGGGTCCATTGCGACCTTGTATCGTGTTGTTCCTCTTGAAGAGCGGGGTCGTGTGCTGGTTGTCGCCACTTCAGATCCCACCAATATCAATACGCTGGACAATCTCTCCCGTCTTCTGGATCGCCCTGTTGAGCCGGCTCTTGCCACACCCGAATCCATTACGGAGGCACTGGGCCGCTATTACGGTCACCAGAAAGATACGGTGGAATCCATGCTTTCCTCTGCGAGCAGTGCTTCCAGCGTGAGTTCTCTGAGCAGCCTTTCGAACATCGGTTCGGGTGCCAGCAGTTCCTTCGCCTCTTTCGCCTCCCTGAGCGCTGATGATCTGAGTATCGACAGTATTGATCTCGGTGATGCGCAGGAAAGCATGGCCTCAGTTGAAGATGGTCACGATGACAGTCCTGTAGTGCGTTATGTGCAGCAGCTGATCGTGGAAGCTTATCGGCTCCGTGCCAGTGACATTCACATTGAGCCGGGTAAAACGACCATGACCATCCGTTACCGCATTGACGGTGTCATGCAGATCATGCCTACCCCTCCCAAGCGCGCTCAACCCGCTATCATCTCCCGTTTGAAAATCATGGCGGGCATGGATATTTCCGAACGTCGCATTCCTCAGGACGGCCGAATCAAGATGAGCGTGGGCACCAAGGATATCGACTTGCGTGTGAGCGCCCTTCCCGGTGTTTACGGCGAGAGTGTCGTGATGCGTATTCTTGACAAGAGCGGTCTGCTTCTGGGGCTGGGTCAGCTGGGTTTCTGTGCGGAACATCAGGCGCAGTGGGAACGGCTGATCCGCCATGCGACGGGGGTTGTTCTTGTTACCGGCCCGACGGGGTCGGGTAAAACGACGACCCTTTACGGTTCTCTGAACACGCTGAACACTCCTGACACGAAAATCATCACCGTGGAAGACCCTGTGGAATATCAGCTGACGGGTATCAACCAGGTTCAGATCAACCACGAAATCGGCTGGGACTTCGCCCGTGCGCTGCGTGCCATTTTCCGTCAGGACCCCGACATTGTGATGGTCGGTGAGATCCGTGACGAAGAAACGGCTGAAATAGCCATTAAAGCGGCTTTGACGGGCCATCTTGTTTTCTCCACGCTGCATACGAACGATACGGCCAGTTCTTTCACCCGTCTGGTGGATATAGGGATCAAACCTTTCCTGGTTGCATCGGGTGTACGCGCCATTCTGGCCCAGCGCCTGGTACGTACCGTGTGCAATGCCTGCCGTACGGTTTATGAGCCTGCTGAAGTGGAAAAAGAACGGATGGAAATGGATATTGACTGGAGCTCCGTCCGGCTGGAGCATGGCGCAGGCTGTGAGAGTTGTAACGAAACAGGCTATCAGGGCCGTCTGGGCGCTTATGAACTGCTTTTGACGACTGATGCGATCCGCTCCCTTCTGATGGACGGGGAAAGTGCCACGGGTTTGCGGCGTCAGGCGCGTCTTGATGGTATGATGACCATGCGCGAGGATGCCTGGAACAAGGCGCTGCGGGGCCTGACCACCATTGAGGAGGTCAATCGCCGGACCCGTGTGGATGAGCCTCTGATCCGGGAAAAGAAACAGACAAGTGAAACAACTTCCGCTCCTCTTCCGGCTGAAGAGACAGAGGCCGAGGCTGAGGTAGAGGTAGAGGCGGAAGCTGAAAGGTAATCATTTATGGCCTATGAAATTGTAAGTTTGCTGCGCATGCTTGTGGACCGTGACGGATCGGACTTGCATATTACCGAAGGCGTTCCGCCCATCGGTCGTGTTCATGGTCACCTGCAATTTTTCGGAGACAACCCCTGTACGGCTGAAGATACGGAGCGGCTCATGAAAAGTATCGCTTCCGTGGACAATCAGCAGGAATTGCAGGAAGTCGGTGGTGCTGACTTCGGTTTTGCTTTCGAAGACGTGGCCCGTTTCCGTGTATCCATTTTCAAACAGCGCGGTTATGTGGGTCTTGTCCTTCGTCTGATTCCCCGCAAGATTCTGACCTTCGAGGAGATCGGTCTGCCCAATACCCTGAAAGAAGTGATCACACAGCCTCGCGGCATGATCCTGGTGACCGGGCCGACGGGCTCGGGTAAATCCACTTCTCTGGCGACGATGATTGACTATATCAACATCCACTATGACCAGCATATTGTGACCATTGAAGACCCCATTGAGTATTATCACTCCCACAAAAAGAGTATTATCATGCAGCGCGAGGTGGGTGTGGACGTACCCAGTTTCTCCGAGGCTCTGCGCCGAGTGCTCCGTCAGGACCCGGACGTGATTCTCGTGGGTGAGATGCGTGACCTGGAAACCATTGAAGCGGCTGTGACAGCGGCTGAAACAGGTCACTTGGTTTTCGGCACCTTGCATACGACCGGCGCCGTGCGTACCATTGACCGTCTTGTGGACGCTTTCCCGACGAACCAGCAGGAACAGATCCGTACGCAGCTTTCCGGTAACCTCAAGGCTGTGATTTCCCAGGCCCTGATTCCGCGCAAGAGCGGTTTCGGGCGTGTGGCCGCATTTGAAATCATGATCACCACTCCGGCCATTCAGAACCTGATCCGCGAAAACAAATCCTACCGTATCACCTCTTCCATTCAGACAGGTCATAAATACGGCATGAACCTTCTGGACGAACATCTGCTCGCATTGCTGCGCAAAGGCGTCTGTAAATACGAAGATCTCATTTCCAAGGCACAGATGGCCGATGAATTTGAAAACCAGGCCCGTGCTCTGGGACTTCTGGGTGATCTGCCTGGCGGCGGCGCACCCGGACATGCCCAGCGCGCAGGATGATTGAACGCTGATAAAGTACGGATATTTTTATGTCAGTTACTGCACAAAAAACACGCCTTCTCGGTGAGATCCTCGTTGATCAGGGCGTCATATCCCCCCTTCATCTGGACGAGTCGCTGCATCGCCAGCGGATGACGGGTGATTTGATCGGGCGTATTCTGGTTTCCATGGGGCATGCCACGGAGCAGGCCATCATTGAAGCGCTGGGCATTCAGCAGGGGATGGTTCGCGTCGATATCAGCAAGCGTAATATCCCTGTTGAGATCATCAAAATGCTGCCCGGCGATGTGGCGCGCTTTTACAGCGTGATCCCCATCAGTTTCGAGGATGATATACTGACCGTTGCCATGGCCGACCCGCTCAATATGCAGAGCCTGGACGATCTTCGGCAGATTACCGGACTTGAAGTGCAGGGCGCCATCAGCACGCCTGAAGAAGTCAGCGACGCCTGGAAAAAGAATTACTCTTTCGAAACCGGTTCTGTCGGTTCCATGCTCGAAGAGCTCAAAGGCCTGGTGGGCACGGAAGAACTCTCTCTGGAGGAGCTGGGCCAGCAGGAAATCATTTCCAATGTTGACAATCTGGTCGAGCTGGCGCAACAGCCTGAAGTCATCAAAATAGTGAATCTGGTTTTTCTGACGGCCCTGCAAAAACGCGCCTCAGACGTTCACTTTGAGATTTATGAAGATGACTTTCGCGTACGGATCCGTATTGACGGTGTGCTCCATGAGATTGTACGACCGCCCAAAGCCTCATCCATCGCCATTGTTTCACGAATAAAGATTATTTCGAATATGGACATTGGTGAACGCCGTCTTCCTCAGGACGCCCGTATTGAATTGAAGATCGGTGACAGTCTCATTGACGTCCGCGTGGCAACACTGCCCTCTCTTTACGGAGAAGGGGTTGTGATGCGTATTCTTGACCGTACAGCGGTGCGCATTGAGCTGGGCAGTCTGGGTCTGTCTCCGGGCACACGTAAAAAAGTGGATACGGTGATCAACAAACCCAACGGAATCATGCTGGTTACCGGTCCTACGGGCTGCGGGAAAACGACCACCCTGTATGCCTGCCTGAATGTATTGAATACGCCGGAGGTGAAGATCATCACCACGGAAGATCCTGTGGAACTTCAGATTGAACGTCTGGTTCAGTGTCAGGTTCATGAAGAGGTGGGCCTCACCTTTGCCGCCTGTCTGCGTGCCATTCTGCGACAGGACCCCGACATTGTGATGGTCGGTGAAATCCGTGACCTGGAAACAGCCAAGATCGCTGTGGAAGCATCGCTCACGGGCCATCTCGTGCTCAGCACCCTTCATACGAACAGTGCTCCCGAAACCATCACCCGTCTGCTGGATATGGACGTGGAGCCTTTCATGATCACCGCATCGCTGGAAGCCGTATTGGCGCAGCGTCTGGTGCGTGTTCTTTGTAAAGCCTGTCGGGAACGTTACAGCCCCGATCAGGAAGAAATGGACGAGCTGGGTGTTCCCACAGCCTGGCGCAGTGATCCCAAATTTGCATTTTTCCGTGCCAAAGGCTGTGCAGCCTGCGACTATGTGGGCTATATGGGACGTACGGGTCTCTATGAGATCATGCTTGTTGATGAGTTCGTACGCGAATTGATTCTTGAGCGAGCCATGGCCCATGAGCTGCGCAACTATGCACGTAAAGACCAGGGTATGGTCATCCTCCGTGAGGAGGGGCTCGTGAAATGCATTCAGGGGATTACCAGTGCCGCTGAAGTGATCGCTAAAACAGACAAATATGAAGATTAGGAGAAGCAACCATGCCTAAATATGCATACCGAGCGCTGAATCGTGAAGGGAAGCAGCAGTTTGGCATTATTCAGGCGGATACCCAGGCGCTTGCCCTCAATGACGTGCGGGCACTGGGTCTTTTTCCCACCCATATCAAAGAAGCTACCCGCGCTGATGAGCGCCGTGCATTGCGCCAGGGCAAAGGGGGCATTGAAGAGCTGTATTTCGGCGGTGTGAAAATGAAAGAGATCGTGGTGATGACCCGACAGCTCTCCACACTCATTGACGCCGGTCTGCCGCTCTTGCGTTGTATCAACGTTCTCATAGCCCAGTTGAAACCCTGTAAACTTCGTGACATTCTGCGTGAAGCGGCCGCTGATATTCAGAGCGGCGCCACTTTTGCCGAGGCGCTGGCGAAGCATCCCAAGCAGTTTGACCGTCTCTTTGTGAACATGGTGCGTGCCGGTGAAGTGGGCGGTATGCTGGAGGTGGTTCTTCAGCGACTGGCCCTGTTCATGGAACGCCGTCAGGCTCTGAAACGCCGCGTGCAGGGCGCCATGATTTACCCCATTGCAGTGCTTCTCATTGCAGCCGGTATCGTGGCTTTCCTTCTGCTGAAAGTTGTTCCGGTCTTCGCGGATATTTTCCTGGAATTCGGTGGAGATCTTCCCGGCCCAACCAAGATACTTATTGCGGCCGGTGACTTCATGATCTACAAATGGTGGACCCTCGTCACGGGGATCTGCTGGTTCATCATCGTTATCAAGCTGCTGATGCGCTCCAAGCAGGTGAAACGGGTTTTCGACCGGGTGATTCTGAAAGTTCCGCTTGTGGGCGACCTGATTGTAAAAGTGTCCGTGGCCCGTTTCGCCCGTACTCTGGGGACGCTGGTCACCTCGGGTGTGCCTATCCTTCAGGCTTTGAAAATTACCCGTGAAACCATCGGTAACGAAGTGGTTCAAAATGCCTGTGACGCCGTATATGACAGTGTGCAGGATGGCGGAACCATTGCAGCCCCTCTGGATGCGAGTAAAGTGTTCCCCGCCATGGTGGTGAATATGATCGACGTGGGTGAAGAGACCGGTGCTCTGGACTCCATGCTCATGAAGGTTGCCGATATTTATGACGCTGAAGTGGAAGCGGCCGTGGAAGGCATGCTCGCTCTCATGGAACCGCTCATCATTATCGTGCTGGGCGGTATCATCGGGTTCATTGTCGTGGCGCTGTATCTGCCCATTTTCACACTGGGCGACTCGATTACAGGCGGCTAAATCGCCATAGTACTCTGGAATATGCTTTTTCCAATGGAAAGAAGTGTAAAGATCGCTATGTTGAAAAATTATAGGGAAAAGTCACACTTTTTCACAGGAATAAGGTAAACTATAGTATACTTATCCGCATAAGACTGAAATTCTGATGTGTCAGTTCTGACTGAGGATTATGCGGTAAAGTGCAGACGAAATGTTTGGCAGACCCTAAAAGGCTGTCAGGTATGCTGGATTCAAATATTTTTTTGCAGGCGTTACGCTCGATGAAGCGTGTCAAAGGAGAACAGTTATGATGAAGCAGAACCGTGGCTTTACCCTGGTGGAGCTGCTTGTGGTCATGGCGATCATCGCCATTCTCGCATCCATCGTGGTGCCCAATGTGCAGCGCTATATTGTCCGTGCCCGGGTGACCCGCGCTGTGGCGGAACTCAACGGCATGGAACTTTCCCTTACAGCGATTACAACCGACGCCGGTCGGGCAAACTTCGGACAGATGTTCAAAAAGAATGCTGTCCGCGAGCCCGTCGGTTCGGACAGTCCTGACTCGCTACCTGCAACGATTGCCGCAGCGCAAGGAGCCTTTCCAGACGATATCATTCAAATCGGCTGGCCCGCCGATATGAGTAACCCCAATGCCTTTAACTATGAAACCTTTGAACGGGCGGCAAATGTCTATGCCCGTGTTGTCTATGATCTGCTGCGTCTCGGTCGCGACTCTCTGGCAACGGATGACTCCATTGCGCCTCTGTATATTGATCGTGATGTACTGGCCAAACTGGGCACGAATTACATGGACATCGGTCTGGATCCCTGGGGACAGGTATACCGTGCCTGGCCGGGACCCTGGCGTTTTTCCACAGTTGGTGCCGACCCCGGAAAACGCTGGCCCATTCCCTTCCGTATTTTCAGTATCGATATGAGCAACACTGACAGTGCTTCAAGATTCACAGTCAAGCCGGACGGTTACGAATTCTCCCCGCAGGAGGAAATGCTTTATGCCATAGAAGATGCGGCGACCTGGCCCAGCGAAGTGAACCGCCCGGCCCAGCCCAACAAACCGGCCTTCCTCTGGTCCTATGGCGGCAACTCCCGGAGCAGCCAGATGTTGTATCAGGCGGCCTATGGTCCTGATAAAAACGACTGGTTCTACCCTGAATCGGAAGAAGATATTGCCGGTGGCGACGATGTGAACAACTGGGACAACGGCGGCAGCTGGCAGCGTTTCTATCAATAAGATCTTCTGCTGCAGGCGGCTTCCTTCGGGAATGATCCGCCTGCAGCTTTTTCCTTATGTGTGCTGAATCACTTCCTGTGCGCCCGGGTGGGGTAACAGGAGCAGCAGAAGCCGAAATTCATAATGACAGGTGCCAGCGTGGCGCAGTTATCTTTCACAAATACATGCAGATTCCGGAGCCGGTCAGGCTGGACTTTGATCGAACTGATGGTGGTCATCGCCATTATCAGCATCCTGGCGGCCTTCTCTGTTCCTGTCATGAATATGTTCGGGAGAAATGACCTTCGAGACAGTGCCCGCATATTGAGTACACTGCTGAAGGCGGCCCGTGTCTATGCTGTCAATCATAATGTGGAGACGGCCGTCGTCTATTTTCTGGACAATCCCTTCTCCGTGAGTGGCGATGGCACTCTGGAATTTTCACCCTTGGAGGATTCCATCACAAACAGGTGGGTGCGGACCATTGTGGCCGCTACAGTCATGTATCGTCTTCCCGCTGACATGCCCGTATGGCCAGTGCATCCTGACGGGATGGGCGAAGATACCGGAGTACTCATAGTCGGTTCGGCCCAGGCGGTAAATTGGAATGAAGCGGGCACTTTTGTCCCGGCTCCCGGTATGGGCGACATCGTTTCTTTTCCTCAGGGCTACTCTCTGCTGCTCAATACCCCTCTGGAGGTCTATGAGTACGCGCAGAATGCAACGCCTGAAGAGCAGGCTCTCAATGCTTTCAACCGGGTTCTTTATCAGATGGATCATGATATGGCTCATCCTGAGTATATGGTTACGCAGGGTGATTATCTGCTTCAATACAATCGGCTCATGGAGCGTGCAGGGTCGGAGGGTACGAATCCCCTTCTGGAAGAGATCGGGATGCGCCCTGTTTATGTTTATCCGGAGACGCCGGCGGATCAGACCTATACAATTCCCGACAGTGAGGTGTCCTATGTGCAACCTGAGTTTTATCCGGAGCTGATCCGGCCCCATATGGCCCATGTTTTTACGCCACGAGGCGCTTTGAAAACACGCACGCAGGGCGCTAAGGAGCGATACCGCCTCATGGTGGCGCCCTTGCCCAGTGCTTATCCGGAAGAGCGCGTGATTACCGATGGAAACAATAATGTGACGGCTCTGGGTGCTTTTGTGGAGATCAACCGGGGAACAGGCTATGTGAGGGTCAGACAATGATAAAGAGGATAAGTGTGGAACAAAAGGGTTTTACGCTTCTTGAAACGCTCGTGGCTCTGGTGATTCTAGCCACGGGTATGGTGGCCATTCTTCTGCTTTTTCCGGTGACTCTGGACAGGCAACGGATCAATACACAACGTACGATTACAACGGCCCACGCCCAGTCTGAACTGGCAAAGATTCAGGCTGTCGGAACAAGCGGCAATTTTCAACAATGGCTTGAAGAGAATCGTTTTCAAGCGGTTCATGAAAGCGACCTGGCAAATCCTTTTATCCAGGCAACTGTGGTAAGCTGGCAGCCCATGGGTGAGGTCAATCTCGGTTTTTACCGTGTGACCCTCGGTCTGCGTTTGAAAGATGACTCTGTGGAGTATTTTACAACCTATGTTACGGATCGCTGATGTTCATAGCGCCGGAAGGCGCGGAATGACGCTGGTGGAACTGATTGTGGCCATCGCAATCTTCACCACTATCTTGAGCGGTGTGGTGATTATGTTCAATAGTGTCACCAACACGGTCCGGCGCAGCTATCGCACAATCGATATTTATGAACAGGCCAACAGTGCTCTCCAGGCCATGGAACGGGATATCCAGACCATGTTCAACAACCCGTCCACGGGTCAGGCCATACGCTTTTATGGAGAGCCTTATGGCTTTGTGGCTGTGGGAGTTGATGAAAACAACCAGCTGAGCAGGGTCACCTATGCCATTCACCGCGATGCATCAAGTATGGATGAGCCCGCAAGTCTTTCCGGCCGCGGTGCGGCCGTAACCCTGCCCCGCCTCTGGGACGAGCTTTCCAATGAACTGGGACAGCGCTACAATGTGGATCTCAGCGATTATTACCACCGTCCAGCCGTGAGTTCCTTCGGGGTCTCCGAGTGGCTGGAATCGGTGGATGTGGAAGTGGAAGTCATCACGGGCATGCTGCTGCGTTTTTATGAACGGGACAGGCAGGCTCTGGAGAATTTTCCGCATCTTGATAATTTGATTGCAGCCGGCAGCGGATCCAGAATGCCCCGTCCTGTTTTTTTTGATTCGGAAGCTCTGGGCCATTTCCGAGACTTTCCCTGGCTCACATTTTATATATGGCCCGGAGAAAATCATCAGAATACCTCGGCCTATGCTTATAATGCTTTCAGAACCGCTGAAAAATGTCATTATTGGATGCAGATGCTCAATGGGCCCGGGATTCCTCCTCTCGTGGGATGGGATCGGACGGATATCTGGTGGCGGGAACGTTCGGGCACAGCTGTGCAGGATCAATTCTGGTTTGATGAAGATCTTCCTGTGGGCTCATTTCCGGACGGCCGGCGTCACCATTTGCAGCAGTATATTGTTGCCGAAAACTTTGTGCTCCATGCCTATCTGCTCGATCCCTCTACAGGTCAGCGTATTATAGCTCCCGATGGAAGTCCTGTGGAAATACTGGGCCCCACAGTTGATCCCTTTTTCCGCTATGCCGTTGAAGACAGTGGTCAGCGCAGCACTTTTTTCAACACCTTGTTCAATATCAATTTCAACTCCAATGATACGGGCCCGAGCCTTATCCAGAATCTCATGGGCAATCTGGAGAATCAGAATGTGGTGGATAATTTCGGGTATGAACTGACAGAGAAGCGGTCTTTCTATGATCTGGGCAATCCCCTGCAGGGTCGTGCACCTGTATCGCTGGATATCTGTCTGTGGATTTTGCAGGAAGCTGTAACCACGGGCGGAGCCACCCATGTCCACCGTTTTGCAAAAACAATTTATCTGCCCACAGGCTATGTAAGGCCTCAGCAGCTGCGCGAATAAGCGCCTTGCATGACTTACAGATCCTTTGTCCCCCGGAACCACTGATCCCCTTCTTCCCCGCAATACTCGCAGTGCCCCATGGCGAAGACCAGAGATCTTTTCTTTTTTTACCACAAGGGGCACAGAGAACACAGCACAGCCGCAACCAAATGAACTTTTCTAATTGAACCACGGAAATCACTGAACACACGGAAAAGATACAGGTGATATAAAAAGATCTATAATCTTAACACGTCCACTCTGTCCACTTGGTTCACTGACCCAGCACGAATCCCCTATTCCCTATTCCCTATTCCCTATTCCCTATTCCCTATTCCCTATTCCCTATTCCCTATTC
>JAAYJV010000046.1 GCA_012522755.1 Candidatus Hydrogenedens sp. | reverse complement strand
GTTACTTTTTCCGCTTGTTTCTGCTGTTGCTCTTCGCTTTTTCCGCCGCCTTCGCCGCTTCTCTGCGCGCTTTATTTTTTTTGACGATCGATCGGGGGATCTTTCCGCCTGCTTCTTTGACGGAGCGGGGTCCGGTCACCCGGAATCTGCCTTCGGCCCGTTCCGCAGCCTGAAGTTCCGCTTCGATGGCTGCCAGCTCCGCAGCCTTTTCCTCTTCGAGCCGCAGACGTTCCTCTTCCAGCTTTCGCTGCTTTTTCGCGATTTTCGCCTTTTCTTTTTCCACATAAGCGGTGGCTTCTTCCAGGGAAATGCCCTTGACCTTGGCGATTTTGTAGGGATTCAGATTTTCTTCCTTGATTTTCCCGGACGTTTCAAAGCTTTCCTTTTCTGCGGACTTCTTCGCGGCCTTGGACGTGGCCGAGAACATGAATACCATCATGACGGCCATGAGACCGAGACTCACTTTGGCATCGGTGGCCGTATTACGGGTCTTGAACGTGGTGGTCATTCCTTCGTCCAGGGTGCCGCCTTCTGCGGAAAGCACGCCCGGAAGGATCTCCACGGTATATTCAGAATCGGACTCCAGCGTCTGCTCCAGGACCAGCCAGAGCTGATCGGGGTACTTCTCTGCGCTGTACATGATTTCAAAGGGCTGATCGGTGCCTTGTGCATCCCGGATCTTGAAAAACGCTTTGTTTGAGTCAATAGCTTTTTCGTCCATCATTTCCTGGCTGAACGTGACTTTGACTGCCATGTTCTGGGGTTGCTTGCCGGTCTCTCCGTCCTTGGGCGTGATGTCCGTAACGGTGAGTCCCGATGCGAAGACTGCAGCGCCGGTATAGACGGCAAGGATCAGGATCATACTGATTAAAGCGGTGATACGTTTCATTCGTGGGGTTCCTCCAATGTGTCGGGTATTATTGTCGCAGCTGCCGGAAAAACTGCCGCATCAACTGCCGGCATTCTTCTTCCAGGATGCCGGCGGAAAGCTCGACCTGATGGTTGAGCCTGGAATCGGTAACCAGATCGTTGACGGAAAAGCAGGCGCCGGCTTTGGGGTCCGGCGTTCCGATGAACAGTCGGGAGATCCGGGATAAGATGACGGCGCCGGCGCACATGGCGCAGGGTTCCACCGTAACGTACAGGTCGCAGCCGTTCAGTCGCCAGCCGCCCAGCGTGTCCGCCGCCTGACGGATGGCCAGGATCTCTGCGTGGGCGGTGGGATCTTTGGCCGTTTCCACCAGGTTGTGGCCTCTGCCGATGATGTTGTCGCCCCGGACGACCACCGCGCCCACGGGGACTTCTCCCCGATCGAATGCCTTCTGTGCTTCTTCCAAAGCGATGCCCATGTAGTACCGGGCCTGATCCATGCCGACCTCTCTGATTTCTGACAAAATGTACTACTCATAATATCATAGCGCTTGTTCATTTTCAACGGTTTTGTGAATTCCCGCAGTTGGGGTTGATATTTGTCGGTCCCGTTGGTAAAATTGGACTGTAGTCGGACGCGGAGGACATCATTTTGATACTGGATATCTGCCTGGGCATCATACTTCTTCTTTCTGTGATCGTCGGATATCGCAAAGGGTTTACGGAAGCTTTTTTACATACGATCGGCTGGATCCTGGCCATCGTATTGGGGTTTGTGTGGACGCCGGCGGTAGCCGCTTTTTTGCGCAGCAACACACCCATGGAAGAAAGCCTTCGAACCATCTTCAACGAGCGTCTTGCCCAAGCCGGAGCCGAAGGCCAGGAGGGGTTGCTCAGCGGGATCCCCGAAATCCTGTCGGATTATTTTTCCGATGCGGTAAGCGTCATCCAGAGCAACACGGTGGAAAATCTGGTCGGCATCATCATGACGATCCTGGCGCTCCTCTGCATCATCCTGGTCATCAAACTGATTTTCTTCCTGATCACCCTGCTCTTCAGCAAGAAAAAGAGGGGCGGGATCATCGCTTTTTCCGACGGGATGCTGGGACTGGCTTTCGGTGCGGTCAAAGGCATGTTGTTCATTTGCATTCTTCTGGCATTCTTTTTGCCCCTGGCCAACTTCTTCCAAAGCGATGTGTTGATCGATCAATTGTACGAGTCTACGTACGCGATTCGGATTTACGACAACAACCCGATATTTCTCTTGACGCAAATCTTTTTCTAATCCATACTTTAAGGAGTGCACTTTTGACAGACGATAGGCCCCCATAGTTAAACGGATATAACGGAGGTTTCCTAAACCTTTGTTGGTGGTTCGATTCCGCCTGGGGGTGCCACTCAAAGAATGGCAGCCTGTATGGGCTGTCATTTTTACGGGAGACAACATGGATATTTTCAACATCATTACACTGTGTGGCGGATTGGCCTTTTTTCTCTACGGCATGCATGTCATGTCTTCGGGCCTTACGAAGGTGACGGGGGGAAAGCTGGAGCAGACGCTGAAGCGAATGACGTCCAATCCCTTTAAAAGCCTGGTACTCGGCGCCGGGATCACCATTGCCATCCAGAGCTCGTCAGCCATGACCGTCATGCTGGTGGGCTTGGTAAACTCGGGTATCATGCAGCTGGGGCAGACTGTGGGCATCATCATGGGCTCCAACATCGGCACAACGCTCACTGCGTGGATCCTGAGCCTGGCGGGCATCGAAAGCGACAATTTCTTTCTGAAGTTGCTGAAACCGACGAATTTTTCACCCATCGTGGCGCTGATCGGGATCGTGCTGATCATGGTGTCCAAGCGAAGCCGGCGCAAGGATATCGGCGGTATCATGGTCGGATTTGCCGTGCTGATGTACGGGATGCAGCTCATGAGTGAAGCCGTGAGTCCGCTGGGAGACATGCCGGAATTCACATCGATGCTCACGATGTTCAAGAATCCCATACTGGGGGTCCTCGTCGGTGCGGTGTTCACGGGCCTGATCCAGAGCTCCGCAGCATCGGTCGGTATTCTGCAGGCGCTGGCCCTGACCGGGGCCATCTCCTTCGGGATGGCCATTCCCATCATCATGGGACAGAACATCGGCACCTGCGTCACGGCGCTGCTGTCCAGCATCGGCGTCAACCGGTCGGCCAAACGGGTGGCTGCCGTGCACATCTCTTTCAATCTCATCGGAACGATCATCTGTCTTGTTGTATTTTATGGTCTTCACGGCATTCTGCACTTCACCTTTTTCGATGCACCCATCTCGATCCTGGGGATCGCGATCTGTCACAGTGCCTTCAACCTGATCACCACGTTTCTACTGCTGCCTTTTCCGAAACAGTTGGAGCGGCTTGCCATGTTCCTCGTCCGGGAAGACCACGATCAGGACACCTATGCATTTCTGGATGAACGGCTTCTGCAGTCTCCTTCCTTTGCCATCCAGGAGTGCGAAGACCTGGTGATGAAGATGGCGGATATGGCCCATGAAAATGTACTGCGGGCCATTTCGCTGATCTATCACTATCGACAGGAAGCGGCGGATCAAATCGAGGATTTCGAAGACAAATTGGATCAATCGGAAGATAAACTGGGTTCTTTTTTGGTCAAGATCGCTGCGAAGGACCTTTCGGACAACGACAGCCTGTACGTGGGGAAACTGCTTCACGGCATCGGCGATCTGGAGCGGATCGGCGATCATGCGGTGAACATCTTGGGCGTGGCGAAAGAACTGTACGAAAAGGAGATCGTATTTTCGATCGCGGCCAACAAAGAACTGGAAGTGCTGATCAGCGCCATCAAAGAGATCCTGGAGATGACGATGAAAGCCTATAAAGAAGGGGATCACGCTCTGGCGATTCGTGTAGAGCCTCTGGAAGAGGTGATCGACATTATGATCGTGGATATCAAAAAGCGCCACGTGGAGCGACTTCAGACCGGTCAGTGCAATTTGGCGTTCGGGTTTGCCCACGCAGATCTGATCAACAACCTGGAACGGATTTCCGACCACTGTTCCAATCTGGCCATCGCCGTACTCAACATGTCTCTGGGACGTTACGATGCCCACGAGTACACCGAGGCGGTCAAGAGCGGCACCAATCCGGAGTTTGAAACGAATTTCAAAACTTTTTCCGAAAAATACGCCCTGGATATTCTGGACTGCGAAGTGTAATCGATCCGCCGCAGATCCCAGCACTGTGCAAAATAAAAAAGAGAATGCGGCATGCATTCTCTCAAAGTGAAGACAAACCCCGCGATAAAGCGGAGTTTGTCTTTGTTTTGGGTGTGGGTAATAGGAGAGAAAGCATTGAAATGTTGAACTTCCGGGCCGGCACCTCCGCCATCTTTATGGGCGGTATTCATGTGAAGGCCAGGGCAGATAAAAGTAGTTTCCCAAAATCCCGGCAGAAAAGAAAACGGCCAGAAAAGTATTGACTTATTTGCTGCTTCGCAATATCATAAGCGTGTACTTACACATAAAATGCGGTAGATACCACATTTTATGACGAGGTTTTACTAATATTATGATACAATATGCAAAAGCATTGTGAATATGTTGCCGAATGTTGCGTTTCGCCCGAAAATGGACGCGTGTTTGACAAAATTGGATTTCATGGAAGCGTTGGAGATAAAATTGCCACTCCGATCACACGATGTGTGTAGTTTTCACAGGATATGCGGCAGATCATCAAAGAGACCGTTTTGAATGGGAGATACGGGGCCATCCCGATCTTTAATAAAAACTGAGAGAATAAGGAGGACTATTTGATGAAGACGAAGAAATACTTGGCACTGGTCTTGGCAATGATGATGTTCGCATCCTTGCTGACCGGCTGCGGCGGCGGTGGTGCGAGTGACGAAGACACTACTGCTGTCGACACTCTGGTGGTTTATTCTTCCGGCGCTTTCCAGGGTTCCTGGGATCCCAGCAAGAACTCCATCCTTTCGAACAAGCATCTGGAGTATAACACTTATGACAGCCTGCTGAACTATGACGTAGCAGGTGAAATGACCCCCAATATGGCCGAATCCTGGGAGTATCTGGAAGACGGCTACACGCTTCGTATCTATCTGAACGAAGGGATCAAGTTCCATGACGGTTCTGACTGCAACGCAGAGGACGTGGCAGCGTCTTTGGTCTATCTGTCTCGAAAAGATTCTTCTCTCCATGGTGACTTTGGCACCACGCTGGAAGCTGCAGTGGTTGACGATTATACCGTCGATGTTTGGCCCACCGGGAAAGTTGCTTCCGCTTCCCTGTTGACCCTGCTGGCTCATGAAGCCATCCTCTCTGCTGACGACATCGCTGCCGGCACTTTGGACAACACGATGAACGGCACCGGCCCCTATAAGATGGTCAAGTATGAAAACGAGACCTGCTATCTGGAAGCCTTTGCCGATTACTGGAATCCCGAGCGCGCGGCAAAGATCCCCTATGCTGAATACAAGTACGTTGCGGAATCCTCCACCCGTATGGCCGCTCTGCAGGCCGGCGAGGCTCATGTAATCGAGCGTGTTGACATCGAGCAGGTTCCCATTCTGGAAGCTGATGACGCTGTTGTTGTTGACAAGGTCCCCTCCGAGGAACAGCGTTATATTGTCTTCAAAACCACCCAGGGTCCCATGGGCAATGAGTTGCTCCGTCGGGCCATGGCTCACGCCATCGACCGTGAGACCATCGTGAACGACATCCTCCAGGGCTACGGCTATCTGGCAAATTCCTATATGCCTCACGTGAGCAACCTGTATGAGCCCATTGACTACATGCTGGAGTATGATGTTGAAAAGGCAAAGGAACTGCTGGCTGAAGCCGGTTATCCCAACGGCGAGGGCCTGCCCACCATCGAATACATCTCCTCCACAGGCTTGTATCCCAAGTCCAAGGAAATCGCAGAGTTTGTGGCCTCCAGTTGGGAAGCCATCGGCATCGATGTAAATCTGACGGTCGAAGAGACCGCCGCGTGGGAATCCCATCTCTATATGGAAGACTCCTGCCTTGTCACCGATACCGGATGGATGAACATGCACGGCGATTCCAATGCTTACATTTCTGTCCACTACCTGACTCGAGGCCGTGTCAACTTCTCTTCTTACGCTGACATCGACGAGATTTTGGCCAGAGAGTCTCAAGAGACGGATCCTGTTGCCCGTAAGGCAATCGTCACCAACGAACTGCTGCCTCGCCTGGTTGAGACCTGCAGCAACTTCCCCATGTATGATTCCATGATGGTATACGCCAGAGGTGCTAACGTCTCCGGCGTTGAGTATCTGCCCAACTCCAACTTCCGTTTCGCTGACATCTCTTTCGAGTAAGGGAGCGTCAGGCGACAACAGATCGTACATAGCATATACTGTTAAATTCCCTAAGATAGCCCGCAAAGCTGTGCTATGCGGGCTATCTTAGATAATGCGAAAGGAGAATGTGTCCATTACATTTCGGGCACAAAGATCTGCTATGCTGACCATTATCAAACGACTTTTGCAGGGTGTACTGGTCATTTTCCTGGTTTTGACGGTAACATTTTTTCTGCTTCGATTGATTCCCGGCGACCCTGCACGCCTCATTGCCGGAAATGCAGAAGAATCCGTAGTTCAGGAACTTCGCGAGGAAATGGGTTTGACAAAACCCGTGCTTGTGCAGTATAAGGACTATATGCTCAGTCTGTTTACCGGCAATATGGGCTTTTCTTATTTTGCCAAGAATGACGTTGCATACGTTATCGCTAATTCTTACAAACCAACACTTGTGATGATTTCGATCGCGCTGCCGAGCGCGATTATCGTCGGACTGCTTATAGGACTGCTTTGTGCAGTGTTCAGGGAAACCCCATTCGATCGAATCTTGACATCCATTGCCGTTCTCTTCCAGTCGATGCCAAACTACTGGGTGGCAATTATGCTTATTCAGATCGTCGGCGTGAAACTGGGGTGGTTTCCAGCCTCCGGCTATAAAGATCCAAGTCATGCGATTTTACCTGCCCTTGTTCTGGGCCTGCCGTTGACGGGTGTCTTTGCAAGAAGTATCCGCACCAATCTGATCGGTGCGATGCAGCAGGATTTTTCCAAGGCAGCCAAAGCCCGTGGCGTACCGTATCTCAATGTGCTGATGGGCTATTCTTTCCGTGATACTCTGGTGGGCTTCCTAACTCTGGTTGCTTCTCAGCTGGGCTTCATGATGGGTAACTGCCTGCTCATTGAAAATATTTTTGCTTATCCTGGCCTGGGTCTGCAGACCCTGAATGCCATTTTACGCCGCGACTACTTTCTGGTGCAGGGCCTTGTGGCGTTGTTGGCTGCGGTTTTTATTGCCATCAATACGCTGGTGGACATATCATACATGTACCTGGACCCCAGAATCCGTAAAGCGCAAGGAGGTCTGTGATTATGACTGAGAAAGCAGTAAACACAAAGAAAGGCAGCAACTTTGCGACTGGGTTCAAAAGCTTCATGAATTTCTGCAGAAAGAATCCCACCTTTACGATTGGCTTTGTTTTCATGTTGGTCATTGCCTTTATTGCAGTCTTTGCGAAACAGCTGGCTCCGAATGATCCCTATTTGAACACCCCCAAGATCATGCTGATGAAACCTTTTTTTGATTCGCAGTATCCCCTGGGTACCGATACTCTGGGGCGTTGCCTTTTGTCCCGTATGATGTATGGCCTGAACATTTCCTTCACCGTCGGCGTTACTGCGGTGGTCCTGGCTGTTGCTTTGGGCATTTTGATCGGCATTATTTCCGGCATGGACTACCCCGGCCCTTTTGATACGCTCTTGATGCGTGTCGTTGACGTGCAGATGGGCTTTCCCTTTATCGTGTTGGTCATCATATTTGTTTCCCTTCTGGGTTCCTCGGTTCCGGCACTGATCGGCGTTTTGGCGCTGTCTTTTTGGGCGCCATACGCTCGTAATGTCCGCGGTAGCGTTATGATAGAAAAGAACATGGACTATATTTCCGCTGCCAGACTCATGGGCGCCGGAAACGGTCGAATCGCTGTCCGTTATCTGGGTCGAAATGTGGTGCCCGGTGTTCTGCCGATGGTGCCTATGGATCTGTCCGCAGCCATCGTCCTCGAATCTCTGTTGAGTTATATGGGTTTGGGTGTGCAGCCTCCCGAGATATCCCTGGGTAACATCATGGGTGACGGTAAGAACTACATTGCAACCCACTGGTGGATTACTGCCATGGCCGGTATTGTGATTGTGCTTGTGGCTATCGCCTTGACCCTGATCGGCGACGCACTTCACAAGCAATTTGATCCCAAGTTGAGAAACTGATGAGTGGAGGCAATTATGGAGCAGACAAATCATGACATCCTGTTGGAGGTCAAAGACCTTCGTACCTATTTCCATATGCCGGACGGTGTAACCATTAAGGCTGTGGACGGTGTAAACTTCACGCTGAAAAAAGGCAGGGTGTTGGGTATCATCGGGGAATCCGGTTCCGGCAAGAGCGTCACCTCTCGTGCCATTATGCAGATTGTGGACAGGCCGGGAAAGATCGAGACCGGTGAGATCTACTTCAAGGGCGAAAACCTGTTGGATAAGAGCGAGAAAGAGATGGCGAGTCTGCGCGGATCTCAGATCTCACTGATTTTCCAAGACCCGAACACCTCTTTCAACCCCTACATGACCATAGGCGACCAGCTGCGGCAAGCCTATCGTGTCCATCGAAGGAGCGCCGGCAAGGAGGAATGCGAGGAGGCTGTCCGCGACGCTCTGAAACTGGTGGGTATCAGCAACTGGGAAGAGGTCTGCAAGTGCTACCCCTGCCAATATTCTGCCGGGTTCCGTCAGAGAATCTTCATTGCCATGGCCATGATTTTCAAGCCTGATTTGCTGATTGCGGACGAACCCACCACCAGCCTTGGTATTACCATTCAGGCTGAGATCATTCAGGCATTAAGCGATATCAAAGATCAGGTCGGCAATTCCGTCATCATCATTACCCATGACTTCGGTGTTGTCGCTCAGTTCGCGGATGATATCTTCGTGATGTATGCAGGTCGCTGTGTGGAGTATTCTCCCAAGCGGGATCTGCTGGTGGCTCCCCGCCATCCCTATACGGTTGGTCTGCTGCGTTCCGTGCCTTTGTTGGAAGTCCGCAAGACCAGGCGGCTGAAGTCCATTCCCGGCTTCCCTCCCGATATGGCGCATCCCCCGGAAGGTTGTCCTTTTGCGGTCCGATGCGAGTGGGCGCAGGAGAAGTGCTTCCGGGAGCAGCCCGAGCTGGTTCAAATTTCCGAAGACCGCCTGGTGGCTTGTCACTATCCACTGATGGATTACGAGACGGCGCAGGACACGCGTCTGGATTGAGGAGAAGAGCAATGTCAGAACCTATTTTGAAGGTTGTTAATCTGAAAAAGCATTATCCTATCCGCAAGGGTATGTTTAACAAGCAAGTGGCCACCCGTTATGTCGTAGATGGAGTGGATATTGAGATCATGCCCGGTGAAACTGTTGCTCTGGTCGGTGAGTCCGGTTGCGGCAAGAGTGTTCTGCTTCGTGTCCTTTTGGGCATTGAGGATGCCACCGAAGGTGAAATCTACTACTATGGCAAAAACACCAAGGAGATGAGCAAGCAGGAGAGCCGCAGGATCCGCAAGAAGGTTCAGATGATCTTCCAGGATGCGGCCTCTGCGCTGCACCCCCGGTTTACCGTCATGGAGTCCTTGTCCGAGCCGCTGCTGCTGGGCGGAATGAAGAATAAACGCGAGATCGAAAAACGTGTCTGCGAGACCCTTGAGAAGGTGGGTATGGATGCCAGTTACCGCTTTCGCAGCCCCGGTTCTCTGTCCGGTGGTCAACGTCAGCGTGTTCTGATCGCCCGCTCTCTGGTAGAGCGTCCCGAGTTGATCCTGGCAGACGAGCCGATCTCGGCACTGGACGTCTCCCTGCAGGCACAGGTGCTGAACCTTCTGATGGATCTGCAGGACGAGTACAAACTGGCCATGCTCTTCGTGGCTCATGACCTGGCCGTTGTGCGTCAGATCGCAAACTATATCATGATCGTGTATGCCGGTCACATCTTGGAGGCCGCTCCCAGCAGCGAGATCTACAGCAATGCCCACCATCCTTATACCCAGGTCCTGCTGGAATCCGCACCCAGCATCTCCAGGGGTGTGCGCAACGAAGATTTCCACCTGAATTTGAAGGTGGGCGACGCACCCGATCCCGCCAATCCTCCCTCCGGTTGCGTGTTTCATACCCGGTGCGTGTATGCGGATGAGAGATGTCGCACCGAGGTGCCTGAAAAGCGGGAAATCAGCCCCGGGCACTATGCCTGCTGCCACAAGGCCAAGACGGCCAAGGAATTTGCGCAAGAAGGCTGTGCGGACGGCAAGGGTGGTTGCGTGAAATCTTGAAAGGCGTAACGAAGCAATGGATCGTAAATTTGTAGTTGCCTACGACATAGGAACCAGCGGTGTCAAAGTTGCTCTTATTACACCGGAGGGCAAAGTGATCGCCACCGCTACGGCGACCTATCCTTTGATTGTGCCCCAGGACGGCTGGGCAGAACAGAATCCGGAAGCTTATTGGGAAGGGGTTTGCGCCGTTACCCAAGAGGTGTTTTCCGAAAGAGAGCTGGATCCTGCGAATGCCATTGGTCTTGCTTTTGGCACACAATGGAAGGGGATCATTCCTGTCGACGTTGAAGGACGGGTGCTGCATAACAGCATCATTTGGCTGGATGCCCGTGCTGTCGATCAGGCAAAGCGCCTGAACGAGCGCTTTGGTGAAGGAACCTTTGCAGGCAATGATTATTGGCCCAAGCTTTTATGGCTGCGCGAGAATCGTCCGGAAGCCTACGAAAAGGCAGAGATTATATTCGAGGCCAACTCCTACCTGAAGTGGAAAGCCACCGGTGAGTCAGCCGTGGATATTACCAACAGCTTCGTGCGTTCCTACGATCCCAAGATTCAGAAGTTGTATAAGGAAATTTTAGCGTTTGGCAACTTGGATCTTGAAAAGTTTCCCAAGATTATCAGAAGCCAAGATTTGGCGGGCCATGTAACTGAGCGTGCCGCAGAGGAAATGGGCCTTGTGCCCGGAATCCCTGTCTTTGGCGGCTGTGGCGACATTCCTGCTATTGCCATCGGTTCCGGTTGCTCCGATATCGGTGGTACCCATGTGTATTTTGGTTCTTCCGGCTGGGTGGGGTACAGCGTGCCCCATTCCTCCGAAGAACTGTACATCTCTCCCTTTGATGCAGAGAGAGACATTTATATCAGCGGCTTGAATGCCATCGGACTATCTTTGAACTGGGCCGTTTCCCGGTTGTATTATGAAGAATTCAAGGAAATGGGGGCCGGCGTATTTGGCCTCGTTAATGAAGAGGCGGCACAGGTCCCGCCCGGCTGTGAGGATCTGTTGGCAATGCCCTGGTTTTATGGAGAGCGCCCGCCTTTGTTGAGTGAGAATGCACGCGGTTCTTTCTGGAATTTGGGCACCCAGCATGACCGCCGCCATATGACGCGTGCCGTTATGGAGGGCATTTGCTATACCTTGAAAACCGGTGCTTTGCACTGCAAAGAGAGTCGAGGATATGTCTGGCCGACTCAACTCAACGCCATTGGCGGTGGTTCAGCCAGTGATGTCTGGATGCAGACATTGGCCAATGTGATGAATATGCCTGTCTG
>JAAYJV010000045.1 GCA_012522755.1 Candidatus Hydrogenedens sp. | reverse complement strand
GATCCGACCGATTCCCCGGGGACTATTGATCTCTTTGAGTCTCTTATATTTCTTATGACATATCCCCGCCGTCGTCAGCGCAAAAAAACCGGAAAGACGGTGGGGATAGGAAAAATCATGGGACGTGGTTCAGGTAGGGGCACGGCATGCCGTGCCCAGTTGGATAACAAGCTTGAAGTTCCCTATGTCTTCCAGTTATTCATATTGCCCGTGGAATTTGTGGGCACGGCATGCCGTGCCCCTACGAGCCCTCACATCAGGATCTATTTTCGGCTCCCCATCAGAGCCCCTCCCACATCCGTCCGATCCGATCGATCCGACTGATCCGACCGATTCCCCGGAGACCACTGATTTCTTCAAGTCTCTGATTTGCCTCAAGACATACCCCTGCCGTCATGCCCCTTTTCTCATCCAAAGCCTGAAAAAGTTGACTTGTCGGGCTCAAATGCGACACAATTCAACTCTCCTCTTATATCTTTCAGTACAGCATGCTGCGAAAGAGCCCCCTCATTATTCTATGCAGAGCCCTTGTTATTTTGTGCAGCAAATGTCAGGAAATGAAACTGTTATGAACCGAGAATCTTTTGAATCCATTGCCACGCCTTTTTCTTTTTCCAAAGCAGAGGCCGAACTGCGCGCCTTCTGGAAAGAGCACAAGATCTATGAAAAAAGTCTGGATCAACGCTCCGGCGCACCCCGTTTCGTCTTCTACGAAGGGCCGCCCACAGCCAACGGTCTGCCCCATCCCGGTCACTGTCTGACCCGTACCATCAAGGATATTTTTCCTCGTTACAAGACGATGGCCGGCTTTCTCTGCGAAAGAAAAGCGGGCTGGGATACCCACGGGCTTCCCGTGGAAATTGAAGTCTGCAAGGAACTGGGAATCATTGACGGGGGCAAGGCCGCCATTGAAGACTATGGCGTGGAGGGCTTCAATCGCGCCTGTCTCGAATCCGTGTTCCGCTATCAGCGCGAATGGGAAGAGATGACGGACCGCATCGGTTTCTGGGTCAATCTGGACGAAGCCTATATCACCTACCATCAGAGTTATGTGGAAAGTGTGTGGTGGTCTCTCAAGAAACTTTTCGACGAGGGACTCCTCTATCAGGGCCATAAAGTCGTCTGGTGGTGGGCTCAGGGCGGTACGGCATTGAGCGCTGGAGAAGTGGGCGAGGCCTACCGCGACACGGATGATCCTTCCATAACCGTGCGGCTTCCCCTGACGGCTGAGGCGAAAGAAAGCCTGGGAATGGCCGACAAAGATCTGTCGCTCGTCATCTGGACAACCACGCCCTGGACCCTTTCCAGCAACTGTGCCTGCTGTGTGGGCCCTGAGATTGATTATGTCATCGCCCGGGTGACGCTCGATAATGATGAAGAGGCCTGGCTGATTCTGGCCGAGGATCTTCTTGAAGCCAATTTCGGTGAAGAGGCGGAAGTGGTCCGCAGACTCAAAGGCGCCGATCTCGTCGGACTCCGCTATGAGCCTCTCTTTGATTATGATACACCTGAGGAATTGGGAACGGGCAAAGCCTCAGCAAAACATTGGGAAATCATTCCCGGTGATTTTGTGGATCTCTCCACGGGTACGGGCATTGTTCATATCGCGCCCGCCTTCGGTGAAGATGACTACCGTATCTGCCGTGAACAGGGCGTGGGATTTCTGTGCTTTGTCAAACCCGATGGTACCTTTGATGAGCGGGTGACTGACCAGGACCCCTTTGACGGAACGCCCATTGCCGGCCTGTTCTGTAAAGATGCGGATAAACATATCATCCGGGTTTTGAAAGAACGGGGCCAGGTCCTGCGCCATGAACAACTGCGCCACTCCTATCCCTTCTGTCCCCGGGCGGATCAGGATCCTCTGATCCAATATGCCCGTCGCAGCTGGTTTATCCGCACTTCTCAGTTCCGTAAGGATTTTCTTGAAAACAACAGCCATATCCAGTGGCAGCCCGAACATATCCGCGACGGCCGCTTCGGTAATTTCCTGGAAGGCAATGTGGACTGGGCCCTCTCCCGCGAAAGATACTGGGGGACGCCGCTTCCCGTGTGGGTCTGCGAAAAAACAGGCAACCGGGAATGCATCGCTTCTTATGAGGAATTGCTGGCCAGGCCCGATGTGGCGGGTCTTGATGTCTGGGAAAAGGCGAAGGCCGACGATCCCGGACTGAGCGAACACCTCAAAGTGCATAAGCCCTATATTGATGCGGTCACCTATCAGAGCCCTTGGGATCCCGATGCGCGCATGCGGCGGGTGACTGAAGTCATCGACGTCTGGTATGATGCCGGCGCCATGCCCTTCGCCCAGTGGGGCTACCCCCATCTGCCCGGTTCCGACAAACAGTTCGAAGAGAATTTCCCCGCCGATTTCATCAGCGAAGGCATCGATCAGACCCGCGGATGGTTCTATGCTCTCCTGGCCATCAGCACCCTGGTCTTTGACAAACCCTGGCCCCGACCCTTCAGAAACTGTATCTGTCTGGGGCTGGTTCACGGTGAAGACGGAGTCAAACTTTCCAAACGTCTGAGAAATTACAAAGATCCCGCAGAACTCTTTGACAAATACAGTGCTGACGCGCTGCGCTGGAGTCTGCTGGCGAAGAATCCGCCCACCACGGCGAACCGGCTCATGGAACGCAATGTGGAAGAAGCGCAACGGGAGATTCTGCTGCGCTGGTACAACGTCTACAGCTTTTTCGTGATCTATGCCAATCTTGACGGCTTTGCACCTGTGGACATGCCCGAATCGCTGCTGAAAGCTCTGGGCGCCTCAGCCGTGAAAGCGGGGGACGCAGCCACAGAGACCGTGGCACCCTGGCGCAAAGCTGAGGAGCGCGGCGAACTGGACCGCTGGATTCTCAGCGAGCTCGATCGTGTTGTTCTGGAATGCAGGGCCGCTCTGGATCATTTTGAAACCTATCCCGCCACCAGAGGACTCACCGGCTTTCTTGACAGCCTCTCCAACTGGTATGTGCGCAGGAGTCGCGCCCGCTTCTGGGCATCCGACTGGTCAGCCGACAAAGCCGATGCCTATTGGACACTCTATGAATGCCTGTTGAAATTCGCCCAGCTCATGGCTCCCTTCACGCCTTTCTTTTCTGATCTCAGCTGGAAAAATCTCACAGGGCCTCTGGAAGCGCCCGAAAGCGTGCATCTCTCACCCTATCCCACAGCCGAAGCGGATCAGGTTGATGAAGTCCTGTTGAAAGCCATGGCCGCCACGCGCGATGCCGTCAACCTGGGACTCAGTGCGCGCCGCCTGGAAAATATCAAAGTGCGCCAGCCTCTGGGGCTGTGCCGTGTCATCACCGCAAGCACCACTGTGCAGAAGGCGCTGGAAGGCAATAGGGCTCTCATCCTGGAAGAGCTGAATATCAAGGCTCTGGAATTTGCGGAAAATCCCGAAGACTATGTGTCCTATGAAATCAAACCCAACTTCAAAGTGCTGGGGCCCCGCTTCGGTGCGAAGATGAAACAGGTGGCTGCGGCTCTGGCCAAAGAAGAAGCGGCCCCTCTTTATGCGCAATTGCAGCGGGAAGGAAGCATTCAGTTGCCTTTGGGCGGGGAGACCGTCTCTCTGACAGGCGATGAAGTGGCCGTGCGCCTTCAGGCGAAAGAAGGATTTGCAGCCGCACAGGGACAGGATATGGTCGTGGTGCTCTCCACAGAGATCACCGACGAATTGCGACGTGAAGGCTGGGCCAGAGAATTCATCCGCGGTGTCCAGGAGCTCCGCAAAGAAAGCGGCCTCGCCTATGATACACGCATCAGACTGTATGTGAGCACGGAAGACAGCGCACTCAATCAGGCTATCAGAGAACATGAAAAAGAGATTGCCGGTGAAGTGCTCGCTGTGGAATGCCGCTACAACAAGACCGGGATGGATGCAAAACACCGTGAGATCAATATCGACGGCGCAACAGCCTCCGTACAGATCGAAACGCTCGTCTCCGAATAAAGAGCAGGCTTCTTATTGATCGGAATTCTTCAGCAACCCTTCTTTGAAAATATGAATCATCATATTGAAGCGGTTGTCGAAGGTGCTCGAATCGATAGCGGGAGTCGTATAGGGCGTGGGCGTACCCATGGTGATTTCCAGAAGAACAAGCCCGTGCAGCCCCGCCCAGAGTGTCGCTGCAATAGCCGCCGCATCGCTATACCCTTCTTTCAGCATGTCCCGACGGATCGCATCTTCCACAATGGTCTTCAATAAGGCCAGTGCATCGCGCTCCAGTGGTGGCGCATCCTGGGCCCAGGCACGGCTCTGCGCATCCGTCCAGGCCGGATGTGGAACCATGAGCAAACGGTAATGATTCGGATGGGTTCGGCCCCAGGCAACATAACGGTACGCCATCTCAATGGAACGTTCCAGAGGACTTTCCATTTTCAGACATTCAACAAGATGCTCGCGAAGATCCTGGTAGTCACGCCGGATAATGGCAAGAATAAGATCCTGTTTGTCTTTGAAATACTGGTAGATGGCGGCCGGAGAATATTCAATCGCTTTCGCGATCTTGCGAAGCGTCACCGCTTCATAACCGTCATTGACAAACATGTCACGGGCAACGTTCATGATACGTTCTGTAAGTTCCGCACGTTCCCGTTCCCGACGAAGCTCTGAGGGGGTGGGGGTATTTTGATTTGTTGGGTTGTCCATAGCTTACGCCCTTTCCAGCGCCTTCTAATTTTACCCGAAGCACCTCCTTGGTGCAAATTCTATACGAAGAAAAGGGGTAACAGATTACCAAAAGAAAAGAAAATAAAGAAATAAAGAGACAATAAAACAAAAAACAGTAAAGTCCCGAGAGATCCCCAAAAAAATAACAGCGTTCAAAAAATAAAAGTGAATAGAAAGTGCGCAGACTCGTCTGTCATAATAGATGTTGATGTGATGCCCGGCCATTCGGGCGAAAACAAAAAGTAAAACAGAACCACGAAAGGATATGACCATGGAAGAAGCCTTTGTCCTCTTCTTTTTCTTTCAATTTTTCCTTATCATGATGATGGCTGCTCTCACAAGCTGAGAAAGGGTCGGGCTGCGCCCTCAATCATGAAAGCAAAACAAAGATCCGGGTATCGACTCCCGTGGGGAGACACCGGTGAGATGTCCTGCAGACAAACGCATAAAGATAGTCCTCGGGGCGCTGACAGATCATTGTCGGCGAATGGGACTGGCTGGTCTCAACCAAGTCCTCTGATTTCAGAGGACTTTCTTTCTTTATGTGTCTCGGCCCTTGTTTGGCACAATAAGTTTTGTGGTATACTGATAATGATGATTGAGTGACCCCATGACTTGAAGATCGCGATTAATCAGAAGGCGATTTCGCATAACATGAACCAGGCGGGAGTCGCTGCAATTTTTTTTACCGTGACGCAACCACAAAACAGGAAAGAAAGCAGCACAATGACAAAAACCAGATACCTATTTCTTTTAATAGCCCTCTTGCTCATGGTCGGCACATTCTCCGGCTGCCAGCAGGGTTTTCTAACCGGAAAATGGGAAGGTTCCATATACACAAACGGCAAAGAGGGAGTGACCCATGAGGTGCGTGAATTCTTTCCCAATAACACCTTTGTGTGGATTACTGACACCACTATCCTCGGTTTTACGGGACGTTTGAAAATAGCCGGGACCTATAAAGTGAAACGCAATTTCCAGGCGCCCGGTCATGTGGATTTCAAGATCACGTCCATCAATGATCAGGATCTCGGCAAACGATCCTACAGCAACTATGGGGTCTTCAAAATGTCCGGATTCCTCTGGACCCGAAAACTGCATTTGAACAGCGGAAGCAACAATCTCAACCGTCCCCCTCTGGAACGCCTTGATCCGCTGAAGGGCCCCGTATTCGTGGGCAAGCGAAAAGTGGGTGGCCTTATCGCCGACATGTTCTGATCAGCGCTTAACATACCTTGAAAAAAAATAACCGCCCGGATCTGTAGGTATCAGACCCGGGCGCTTTGTTTATCTCAGCTGAAAAATCCCATTTTTCAGATCTATATCCCGTTCAATATCAATATAGTCTGAAATCAAAATCTAAAAAATTACTGAATACACAATTTTTCTCTTTGGTGAACAAAAAGCGAAAAAAATCGAGAATAAACAACCTCAGTCTCAAATTTACCCCCGCCGGTGGCATTCCTGACTTCGCAGGAATGCCACCGGCGGGGGTTCTCTTTTTGAGACTCAGATGGAACTTTCCACAGACATGAATCTTTCTTTCTCCCTCTTTGCAACTGGTCTGATTTCGTGGTTGAAAAGTGCTCTCAGTTTTCTATGCAACTATCCGTAAACTTGCATCTGATTTCAAAAAAAACTGATGTCGCTATCTTCGCACGCTCATGAACTTTAATTTATAATGAGACCGCCAATTCGATAATGCGTCTTCTGATCATCACGAACTCATAATGCCTTGGAGAACTCTGAAAGATCTTGAGAGTCACTCCTGGGAACGCCAATTTCCACATTGGCAGACAGCGCATGATGACTTGGAAGACATATTGAGCAGGCAGTGGCAAAGAGTCTTTTTTGTATCAGATCGCCTGAATTGAATTCATTGCCTGAAAAACTTTCCGCCAGAGAATGAGCACATCGTGGGAGCGCCAATGTCCTCATTGGCACACAGCGCGTGATGACTCAGAGAATCGATGACTTGATTGCGGCACTGAACCTTCTGATCATCACGAACTCATAACGCCTTGGAGAACCCTGAAAGATCTTGAGAGTCACTCCTGGGAATGCCAATGTCCCCATTGGCAGACAGCTGGTCTAATACGTAGAGATTTTATAAACAGCGATTCCCCAACATTTCTTCTGAAGGGGCCCACTGAAGTGTATGGGACTCGTGTATGCGATGTAATATAGTGTCCGTTTTTGGGAAGTCTTCTGAAGGGGCCCACAATTCCATGATGTCTGTGAAAGATCCAACCGACGTTTCCGTTTTTGGGAAGTCTTCTGAAGGGGCCCACTAAAATTCATTAAAAGCATTATTGTCATTATATTCGTGTCCGTTTTTGGGAAGTCTTCTGAAGGGGCCCACTGCATTAACATTAACGCTTGCTTGCATTACACGTTATGTGTCCGTTTTTGGGAAGTCTTCTGAAGGGGCCCACCACGTGCAACGTGCAACGCTAACACGTGCAACGTGGTGTCCGTTTTTGGGAAGTCTTCTGAAGGGGCCCACAATTCCATGATGTCTGTGAAAG
>JAAYJV010000044.1 GCA_012522755.1 Candidatus Hydrogenedens sp. | reverse complement strand
GGCTTGAGGCATATGAGAGACTTGATGGGATCAGTGGTCTCCGGGGAGTCGGGCGGATCGGACGGATCGGACGGATCGGTCGGATGTGGAAGGGGCTCGGGTTTGGGTCGGGGCATTTATGGTGAATCAGTAGACCAAGTGGACAGAGTGGACGCGTTAAGACTAGAGCATTTTTGTATCGCAGGAATTTCTTCTGTGTGTGATCTGATTGACTTGGTGAATAAAAAAGAATTATTTGGTTGTGCTGTGTTGTATTATGCCTCTATGTTGAGACCGTGATCCCTTCAGAAGCTCAGTCCAACAGCGCTGTGAGCTGGATGTTGCCCTGCAAACCGTCGAGGTGAATAATCTCTGTTTCCGCGTCAAAGGAGACAGGAGCATCTGTTTCAATGCTTTTGCTCTGTTGGTTATTCCGGACGGCTTTGATTTTTTTCCCTTGGGGAAGGCGCAATTTCAGCCGCAGCTGTTCCGGCATGTTTCTTTCAGGCGTTTTGATGCTTATTTCGATTGCACTGCCGTCTGATTTCGCCTTCAACGTAAAAGAGACAAGCCCGAAAGCTGTGGGCGCTTCTTCCACACGAATTTCTTTTCCCGCTTCCAGCCATTGTCGGGGTGTGGCATGGGCGAGGTGAAGCCCTTCCGGGATACCTGTCGCGGGATCCGTTGATTCCCGCACGAGCATGAGCCTGAGGGGCAAGAGAAAGGCTGTATTGTTTGCACTGCATACGGCACCGTAACTGCTCCGGTATTCCAGCCCGGGATAAGGGCCGAGGGTATCTCCTTCCCCGCTCACAAAGGTGCCGCGCGTCTGTCCGTGCATGAGTTTCCCGTAAAAAGAAAGGATCAGCCGTTCCGCGTCATCCCGTTGCGCCAGCATCCGCTGATAGGAAGGCAAATAAACATTGTCAACCCCTGAAGACCAGTATCCGGGCAGGCCGTCAGCCTTGTAACTTCCGATTTCCACAGGATAATAATTGAAGCGGAGAAGGCCGAGCAGCGTGGCGCCATGACCGTGCATGAAGTCGGAGATAGCCGTCAGCTCTGCGCTGTCAAAGGGCCATAATCCCGTGGCGAAGGCATAAGGCATACACAGATTCCAGTAGCTGCCCATGCGCGTTTTGGTGATGGGCGAGTAGACTTCCTTTTCTTCCCCGTAGAGTATGCTCGGAACGAAGAGCGTACCGTCGGCCAGGCCTGTGGAGGAGAGTTCAATGGCTTGAAGCAGACTCTCACGCAATTGATCGGCCACGGCGGCGTAAGTGTCGGCCACTTCAGAAAAGCCGGCAAGCTGCCAGGCCGATGCCATATGACGCAGCCCCTGCCAGCCGACAGCCTGATGAAAGGTGCAGTAATCCACGTCCGGAATGTCGCCGCAATGACGTTGCTTTTCAAGGAGCCCCTTCGGATCCTCTTGTATCTGTTTGGCAAAGGTCTCACAAAGGGCGGTATGCGCATCCAGATGTTCTTCCAGAAAAGTGTTGTCTCGGGTCAGAAAATAGTATTCAGCACCATGGGACAGTTTTTCGCCCGCTTCCCAATTGGTATAAAAGCCCGCTCCCTTGGTTTTATGCAATAGTGTGGTCAGTCCGGCCCTGGCTTCCTGCGGATACCCGTACATGGTCAACAAAGACATGGCGTCGCTGCTTTCCGGTTGGTACCAGGATTGGTTGTAAACCACTGCGCCCATGGAATAGCGCCACCGGAGCATCAGATTCTGAATGAGCAGATTGCGCTGACAATCCATGACGAGTTTTTCAGGGACTTGAAACTGTACCCCTCTTCCGAGGGCGGACTCCCAATATGCTATCCAGGAGGCACGTGATGCTTCATAAAATTCTTTGTTGAGGGCAAGATCGGCGGGTACGGTGCCCCGGGGAGACCAGAGCAGATAAAGCCTTGTCTTTTCCTGTACCTGTGCCCGGAAGCAGCTTTCATCATATTCCAGTTGGTGAGAAGCGGCCGCATGGGTGTTGTCTCCTTCTCCGACACGCTAGCAGACCGATGCCGAAGCTTTCGGCACTATATGCAATTGTATCAGGGCGGATAATGAATCCTGTCCCGGCAGGAAAAGCGCACAAGACTCCTGTTCGTAGCGGTTGCCCTCCGCATCTGTATAAGCGCTTTGCAGCTGGGGATACCAGCCTCCGACGAGTGTCGGCCCTTCCAGCCGCTCCAGATGGCTTCCGTAAACTTCTTCGCCGTCTTTGCCCACGGCCAGGGTGAGCTCTGTGGAGGATTCATAGGCGTCTGCTGCAAGACGGCTGCCGTCGGCCACAGCCACGATACAACCACCTTCACCGCCGTCAGCGGCATAAAGAATATGATGCATGCCCCAGACGGTATTGACTTTGCCTGTGGAGTAAAGAAGGGGCGGCAGATAAGGGGCGATAGTTTCGGCCGTTGCGCCTCCCGCTGCAATGAGCGCCTCGCCCCAGATATCCCGGTTTTCCCGGAGAGCTCCATTCACGTCTGAAGCCCCTGAATGCCGAAGCAGAGCACTCCCTGCTGTTGATTCATCCAGAACAAGATCATCATCGGAACCGGTGTTTTCTTCAGCGGCAACTGCAAGGAAGGAGAACGCAAGAACTATCAGACAAAGGAGGGAGAAAGATGGGCGAGTTTTCCGCAAGTTTTTCGTCTGCTGAATTATTTTCATGGCTGGGTTCCTTTTCGCGCTGATTCAATCTTGATCAGCAAGATAATGATCAAGTGCCGTTCATGGATTATCATAGCATTACCCGTGCAAGCGCTTCAGCAGACTCGGAACAGAGGGAGGAATATAGGGGATAGGGTGAGGTGCGAGGAACGAGGAGCGAGGGGCGAGGGGCGAGAAGCCAGGGGCGAGGAACGAGGAGCGAGGAGCGACGGCAGGTAGGGGCACGGCATGCCGTGCCCACTTGATCCACTTGGTCCACTGACCCCGCAGTAATGCCCAGAACCAACCCCCGCCCCTCCCACATCCG
>JAAYJV010000043.1 GCA_012522755.1 Candidatus Hydrogenedens sp. | reverse complement strand
GGTCTGATGCTTCTTCTGGCGGCCCGTTCCTGACTGGATGGCTATACCTTTCAGATGGACAATATCTACTTTGTGTGGAGCATTTATTTCATCACTATTCTGTGGTTGGCGCGTGTTTTTCAGGGGAAGGAAAAGCTGAGCCTGTCAGTACCTGTGATGATGCTGTCCGTGCTGTTTGTATATCTCCTGGCCACGCTGCGCTTTTCCTGGCAATATGGGCACAGCTACCCGATCCTGTGGCTCTGGGCCGGCTATTTGTGTCTTTTTGTTGTGTCCTTCCATGTGACCCGGGAAGTCGCGCTCCGGAAGATGCTCCTTTTTGTATTTCTTGCAGCCATGGGTGCCCAGGCGCTTTTCAGTATACTGCACTTTGAATTTCTCCTGCCTTACCTGCGCACCATTGTTCAAAACCCTCTGGTTCTGCGCCGTTATTTCAATACGGATGTGATCACCCCCGACCTGGCCCGGCGTTTCATGGTGAACCGAGCCTTCGGAACCATGCTGTTTCCCAATACGCTGGCGGGCTTTCTGATTCTGGGCATTCCTTTTTCCGTGGCCTTGTGTACAGTGCAGGGGCTTCCTTTTCAGAAAGCCTGGAAGGCCAGATATCGTCGGAGTCGCGAACTCAGCTCCTTTCGGGATCGGGCCCTGCTTCTTGGTGGATCCACTTTCTTCGGCATGCTTGTTTTCGTGACATTCATGATCATCAGTTATTTTCCCAAAGAGTACCGCATAGCTGAAACACCTCTTCCGTGGTACCTCTCCACAACTGCTCTGGCACTTGCAGGGCTGGTTCTCGCCTGCAGTGCCTCTCTGGCGATATTTTCTTTTGTCCGCCGTTTTGATCGTCTGAGCGATTTCTGGATCTGTATACGTTTTCCGCTGCTTGTGATCTTGTCCGGCCTCTTGCTGTACACCTTGTGGATTACCTATTCGCGAGGAGCATTGCTCGCTTTGGTATTCGCTTCTATTTTCACTTTCACAGTCTACAAAATACAAGCGGAGCGGCTGTCGGCGTTGAAGCGCCGTCTGTTCAAAGGACGCAGTGTTGCGGCTCTGCTAAGTGTGCTGGCGCTTCTCAGCCTTTCGCCCTGGATTACCGGCATCATGATCTCTTCGCCTTCCTGGGCTCAGACGGAAGCCGGCGAGGCTCCTCAAGCGATGGAAGTGACTTCAGAAGGAATGACGGTCAGCACATCGGATCTGATTGACCCCACTACCTTCGGTTTTCGACTGGGCTACTGGCGCGTTGCGATGCGTATGGCTCTGGCCAATTGGAAGTGCGGGGTTGGTCTGGGTAATTTTCATGTGGGTTATCCACAATATCAATTTCTGGGCGCTGGCGATGTGCGTGAAGCGCACAACGGCTTTCTGCAGTTCTTTTGTGAAAGCGGCCTGGCGGGAGGGCTCCTTTTTTTGAGCTTCTGGCTCTTCTTCTTTTTCTGGGGAGCCTGGCGTGTTATTCAACAGCGAGACAGGATGGAAAGGCGCCTTCTTGCAGGCATGTATGCCGGCATTCTGGCTTTTTTACTTCATGCCTTTCTGGATATCAACTTCAGCCATCCGTCTCTGATGATGGTTCTCTTTGTCTTCTGTGGTGCCTTTTACAGCCGGGCCTCCTTCATTACACGAGAGCCGGAAGAGGAAGACAGTGATCTGTTGCCGGAGAAAGCGACTCTGGCTCCGCGACTCCTTTCCCTGGCTCTCATGCTTGCTGTGCTGCTTGCGGCCGGCGCTGAATTTCGCCTGTTCAAACAGCACGTGGCTCTGAACCGTCTGCGTCTGTTCAATCTGTCCTGGGAAGAGGAGCAGAAAAGTCGGTTGCAGAATGCTCAGTTCTATTTTCTGGAGATCCCGCTTTATGCTCTGGCCCGTGACCGCGGCGAGGAGATCAAGCGTCCGCCCAGGCTCCCTCTGGCCATGGCGCGCATGCTGATCGACGATCCGGAAGTCTTGAATATGGGATATATGTTTTATCGGCCCAATCCCCTGGAGCCCGGTAAGTTCCATCGAATCGATGAGGGAGATCCCATCCCGGACAATGCTCTGGCCATTGTGCGGAGACCCTGGAACCTTGTAAAGGCTGCCGTCCCTTTCGGTCTTCAGCGTATTGAAGGACTCATAGAACAGGACAAGCGTTTCCCCCATTCCACAGAGCTCGCTCTCCATATTGTCAAATGGTATGAGCTTTTTGCCAGGCATGTTGTTTTCGAAGAATTTATGGATCTCCGCTCCGAATGGGAAGCCCGTTATCTTGAATGGGCGGAAATTGTTGTGAATCGCAATCCACACCATGCAGATCTTCATCTCTTTCTCGGTAATGCCTGTCTGTGGATGGGTATCTGGGGTTACGATGAAGACGATGATATACGCCGTGGCTATCTCCAACGTGCGGAAATCAGCTTTGAGGAAATGCTTCAATACTGTCCCATCTCCCCTCACCACCTGCGTGCCTATTCCTATGCTTTTCAGGAAATGAGCCAATGGTATGGCGAAAAAGGAGATGAGGATCTTGCTGAGAGTTATATGGAGCGTTCTCTTGCCATGCTGGAGAAAGCTCAGTTTCTGGAAAGGGAACGGTCCCTCAGTCATGTGTATCCGTGGTAAAAAATTGAGACTTTGTGTCCCAATAAAGTAAAGTAATAACGTTATCCTTTTGGAATGTTGTTTGCCTGATACGCTTGTCAGGCTTTTTACCCTGTTGCCGCATATGTTTCTTTTTGCTTGAACGGGAAAGGAATATGTATGGCTGCTTTGTTGGTTTGTTGGTATGGGCAAGTTGTCCGTATTGAAAGAAAGGTGAATATTCATGCGTTCTGTAAACACACTGCTGACTCTGTTGCTGATGGCGGTTATTGCCGTTGGATGTGGTAGTCCTCAGTCGGCTCCGGCTCCTCAGGCCAGTGCCCCTGTGCAGGCTCCGGCCATTGTTGAAGTGCCCTCGGAGGAAGCCACGCCTGTGGGCGAAGAAGAGATTGTGGTTGAAAAAGCAGCCGAGGTTGAAGAAGAGAGTGCGGCTGAAAAAGAGGAAGAGCCCGGCGAGGAGGAAGCAGTGCAAGAAGAACCCGCTCCTGTCGCAGCTGCTGTTGAAGGCGGCACGCCTAAGCTCGTCGTTCCTGAACCGGAATATAATTTCGGCCAAATGGATAATTCCGAAACGGTTCGCCATGGTTTTTTAATTCGTAACGAAGGCGATGGCGTTTTGAAAATTGAAAATGTCCGCGCTTCCTGCGGTTGCACCACTACGGAGCTGGAAAAGAAAGAATTGCAGCCAGGTGAAGAGGTGAGCATTCAGGCGAACACGAATTTGAGAGGACGGCAAGGCCCTCAGACCAAAGCTGTCACCCTATTCACCAATGACCCTGAAAACCCCAGTTACCGTCTTACAATGAAAGGAGAAGCCATAGCTTCCATTTCCATTGATCCCATGAATGTGGGCTTTGGCCGCATTGAAGATGATGATGCCCGTGAAGAAACGGTAACCATCAAATCCAACAAGGAAGATGTGGAGTTCACCATTCGTTCCGTGGAAGCGGACAACATGAAATTCATCAAACATGAACTCAAAGAAGTGACGCCCGGAAAAGAATACCAGCTTCTGATCAGAACAGAGCCGGCTCTTCCTGAAGGCCACCATACGGGCCGTATTATCATTCGGACGGACTCAACGGAACGACCTGTGATTTGGATGTCTGTGAGCATGCAGGTTATCGGTGCAATTCAGATCATGCCCCCTGTGGTGAACCTTCGCTATACGGATGAGGAAGGAGCTCTGGAGAATCAGCAGCTTTCTCTGACAAAAGGACGTGTCTCCACCTTTGAAATCAACGAAGTCGTGCTTCCTCTGGACAGTATGGAATTCGACCTGAATAACCCTGCGCCCAATGTGTACAGACTCATGCTGAAAAACATGCCGCGCAACGATGATCTTGAAGGGAAACAGGTTGTTCTGAAAACCAATATACCGGAACATCCGGAAGTTTATATTCCCTTCAATATCTACAAACCGAAGGTCAAGAGTGTTCCTCCGAAAAAAGTGACTGAAGCAGCCAAGGCCGTGGCGGCTACTTTGGAAAAGGATGAAGAAGAAAGCGAAGAAGCGGCCGAAGAATAAGAGCGCGACAGAAAATATCTTGAAAGATCATCGTGCCTCGCAGTCGAAAGGCTGCGGGGCTTTTTTTGTTTTTCAAATCTGGATCCCGGTTGAGAAGACTATGAGGGGTATGACCGCCCTTTTCCGTGTGCTATTTACCCTTGATCCACTTTGTCCACTGACACTGAATCAATACCCGGAACTAACCCTCGCCCCTCCCACATCCGACCGATCCGACTGATCCGACTGATCCGACCGACTCCCCGGAGACAACCGATCCCTTCAAGTCTCTTATATGCCTCAAGATATACCCCCGCCGTCATCCCGGTTTTTTTGCGACCCGGCACTCGTATCGAAGTATTCAGCCCAAACAACGCAAAAAATGACCGGGATCCAGATTGGGAAGACTGTGAGGGGTATGACCGCCCTTTTCCGTGTGTTATTTACCCTTGATCCACTCTGTCCACTTTGTCCACTGACACTGAATCAATACCCGGAATTAACCCTCGCCCCTCCCACATCCGTCCGATCCGTCCGATCCGACCGATCCGACTGATCCGACCGACTCCCCGGAGACAACCGATCCCTTCATGTCTCTTATATCCCCCTATCCCCAACCCCCGCCGTCTTTTCCTTGCCCCTCCTCTTGACACCTGAACAAATTTTCAGTATACTTCAGATATCTCAAGGAACAGAGGAGAAGAAAAAATGAACATGACAGAATTGGGTGGCTACGGGATTCCCGTCTCTCTGGTGCGACAATGGCAGAAGCTACAAGGCGAAAAACTACTGCCCTTGCAGGAAAAAGCCGTGCGCTCCCACGGGCTTTTCGAAAATGAAAATCTGCTGGTACAGGCCCCTACCAGCTCCGGGAAAACCTTTGTCGGCGAAATGGCTGCACTGCGTACGGCTCTGGCCGGAGGGAAAATCGCTTTTCTCCTGCCTCTCAAAGCCCTGGCCGAAGAGAAGTATCACGACTTCCGCAGGAAATACGATGCCTACGGAATCCGGACGATTATCTGCACCCGCGATCACCGGCATTTTGACAACGCCTTTGAAGAAGGGCGCTTTGATATTGCCGTGGCCGTTTATGAAAAACTGGAGCGCCTGGCTGTGACCCGACCCGAACGGCTTCGCGAAATTTCACTGGTCGTTGCCGATGAATTGGAACTCCTTTCCGATCCGGATCGAGGCGCTCAGGCTGAACTCCTCCTTACCCGTCTGCTTCAGGAAAAAGTGCGCATCATCGGGCTCTCCGCTGTTCTGGGCGATCCCTCCGCACTGGCGCACTGGCTTCAGGCCCGGCTGCTGGAACAGGAACGGCGTCCTCTCGAATTGCATTACGGCGTTCTTTTTGAAGGCCGGTACCGTTATTGCGGCCATAACAACACGGAAGAGGCGGAGGAGATCTGGGAGAGTGCCCGGGGAGAAAGCAGCTGGTCCGAAGTGGTGCATGCCGTGCAACATCTCGCGAACAAAGACGAGAGTTGCCTCATCTTCGTCAAAGCCCGCCGTGAGGCCAGCCGGGGAGCGGAGCTCTTGAGCCATTGCCTCCAGCTTCCGGCCGCCTCCGAAGCACGGGAAACCCTGAGCGCATTGGAGCCCACCCGGGCTCGTGCGTTGCTTCTGGAAACGCTGGAGAGGGGCGTGGCTTTTCACAGCGCTGATCTGCTCCCCGAAGAGCGGCGCATCATCGAGCAGGCCTTCCGCCGTGGAGAAATCAGGGTGCTCATGGCGACGAGTACACTGGCCGCCGGAATGAATCTGCCTGCACGCAATGTCTTTCTCAGCGTAGAAAAATGGATCTATGACCCCCGGCTGGATCTGCCCTGGCGGGCGCCCATCTCCCAGGGCGAATTTGAAAACATGAGCGGACGGGCGGGCCGTTATGGCGAAGACAGTGAAGGCGGGCGGGCCGTGCTCGTGGCCACTTCCCTCTTTGAACGGGATGCTCTCTGGCGACGCTACATCAAAGGCCAGCGCGAAGCCATCCAACCGCGACTGGCGAAGGCTCCTTTGGAAGATGCCGTGCTGCAGATGATGGCCTCACAAAAAGCCCATTCTCTGGAGGAGCTCACGGATTTTTTCATGACAACCCTGTCGGCACGGCTGGCCTGGGAAGGCTATTATTCCACAGAACAGATCCGCTTTCGTATCCGGGCGGCCGTACAACGCTGTCTGGAATCTGAAGCCGCCACGGCCAGAGACAGACAAGGCGCGCTGGTGCTGCCTCATCCCAATGAGCCCGGCTGTGGGTTGACTTTTGAAGCCACAGCGGCCGGACGTGTCCTTGCTTCCAAAGGCTTGACTCTCCCGGCCTGGCGTGAGATTCGACATTGGTTACGCCTGTCGGAGCGGCGCGACTGGTATCCGCTGGATCTGCTGGTCATGCTGGCTCTTCTGCCTGATGCCCGACTGCGGCAGGTGGCTCTGTCCCGTCATGAATATGAGAGAGATGACTATCCCCGCCGCCTCAAAGAAGCCACCCTGAACCGGGAGCTGCAGGTGGATATTCCCATTAACCGGCTGCGGAACAGCCGTATCATGCCCTTTTATGACGAAGCACGGGCCATCAAAACCGCGCTCTTTCTCAATCAGTGGCTTGAGGAAGTCTCATTGGAATCCATGGAAGAGGAATACAATGTCAGTGCCGGACAGATCAGCACAGCCGCCGATCAGCTCGCCTGGCTCGCCGATGGAACAACCGTTCTGGCCGAGGCGGAAAATTGTGACCCGGCCTTTGTCGAGGCTCTCCGCTCTTTCACCAGTCGCCTCCAATATGGCATCAGCGACAGCCTGCTCCCGCTGGTGGAAGTTGTTCCTTCTCTCTCACGCAATGCACTGCGCGCCCTTTCGAAAGAAAGACTCGATACCTGGGAGGCTCTGGCGAAAACGGATACAGCGCTCCTGACATCGTGGATGACGGAAGAGGAAGCGACCCGCCTGAAAAAACATGCCCGGAAAAAAAGCCGGAAAAAAGGAGCAGAACAGAAAGAGGCGAAAGCTGAGACCCGGCCCGCACTGGTCATTGACGATCGACATCCGGGTCAGATTCAATGGCTGGACAGCGTTGTTCCTCTTCAGGAAAAACAATATCGCCTCATCCGGACCCTCGCTTCCCGTCCCGGTGAATGTGTCCCCTATGATCACATCTATAAACAGATCTGGGGAAATCTGGTGGTGGAAGACAATCAGATCCATTATCAGAAACGCATGCTGCTGCAACGACTCATGAAAGTGGATCCCGCTTTGAAAACGGTTATCCGCACAGTGCCGAAACGGGGCTTTGTACTCCAGCTCTCTCCCGCCCGGGTACAGCTGAGCGCCGCCACAGCAGCAGCCGACTGATCAACGAAATCAGTCATCCGATGCGGGGCCGTCAACACTCAGAATCAGCGCCTGGCACACGAGAAAAATGAAGAGCGTGTATATGAGCACATTCTCCCAGAGCGGAAAAGAATAAATGGTGTTCATGGCTTCGGACCAGGAGCTGCCGAAGGGTTCACCCGAAGCCCGGGCCGCCTCCTTCAATTGTGCATAAACAAAGGTCCACTTTACCTGAAAATAAACAGCCGTGAAAAGAATGATCAGCCAGATGCTGTAGAGAGGCAAAAAATAACGGTGCCTGAACAGTTGTGGCCCTTTTGAAAAACGGTCTTTCAACAGAAGGGCGCCATGGGTGAAATTGCCCAGAACAAATCCCAAGGCCGCTATGATAGCCACCTTCTCATGAATATCCGTGACTTTGATCGTCTCTGTAAGAGGTGTTTTCACATCCGGAAAAATGCCCACAAGAATGATGAAGAAGGCGCCGAGACAAAGAAAAAAAGCACCCGCACGGGCTCCCGCAAGAGAAAGCTTCCGGAAATGACGGTAAATATACAAAACCAGAGGAAAAGTGGACAGACCCCAGAAGAGGAGAGCCAGACTGAAAATCCACCACCACACAGGACTGTGCCGAAGATCATAGCTTCCCAGAAAACTGAAAGTATGGGTCATGATGGAATATTTATTCTCCGCAGGATAACCCAGCCAGGCAAGAAAAATAAGGCCCCAGAAAACGGTGCTCATGAAACACAGATATATTTTCAGACTACGCCGGTCGAAAGCACCGCTGGCAAAAGACACTATACGCTCCATCGTCATCTCTTTCTTCTCTTGTACACAATCACAAAAATAATATGCCCCGAAAATCATACAAGAACAGCCGCCTCTTTCACCACTGCTCAGGGATAAAGCCACGAGGAAGCCTCAACGCATTGATCAGTAGCCATAAAATCCACCCCCGCATCACGGGCCGCTGTCCAGCGCTGGCGCACCGCTTCCAAAGATCCGAAATTATAGAAGGGCGACCAGCCATTACGCGCCGTCGCAACAGGATGATGGCCATTCAAGGCATAAAAACGGATCCAGTACCCCTGTGCATGGGCTTTCCCGACCAGAGCCTGCAGACGTGCCGCATCGGCCTCTGTCCAGGCGCCCGCCAGGTTTTGACCCTCCGGCTCAACAGCACTCCAGGAATAATTGATCCAGCGACGAAAATTAGTCGACGGCCTGTCAATGGATCCCGAAGCGAAAATACGAAGCCGACCCCCCACAGGAACCGAATCATAAAAATATTCTTTTTCCAAGGCTCCACCTCCCGAAAGAACAAGCAAAGGAGCCACCTCAAGAGAGGCTGGAGGATCAGGAGACTCCCCTTTCACAGCACTGCAGAACCAGTCAGCGTGTTCCTCTATGAGAGAGCGCACACTTTCAAAAAGCGCTCGGCTCTGTCCCCGAATATCGTTCAGGTTCAAGGTGATGAGTGGCCATTTCTCACGATCATCACCCTGCAACGCCTCTTCCACAACAGAACGGACAGAATCAAAAAACCACTGTCGCAAAGAAAAGTCTCTGTCACTCGCAGGCCCGTTATGTGCCACAACTACCCTGCCCTGTCCCTTATTTCCAGATGAATGCCATAACAGATCCAGTTCAACACCCACAGGAAAGGGACAGCTCAGAGCCAGATCAAGTCGATTACGCCAGAAAGACGCATAGGGATAACAATTGTGGGCCTCCACCACCGTGCGGGCTCCCGGCAAAAAATCCTGGGCACCGAGAGGTGCAGACAAAAATAACAGACAGAGTACGAGACACACAAAGGCTGCTTGAATATTTTTGAACATGATGCTCTCCCACAAGTCATTATGTTCATTGGACTCCCCAAAGAGCAAAGAAGATTCACCCCGCTGCTTTTTTCCACAAGCTGATCAGTATCAGAGGCGGCTTCTGTATAACTCCGGATCCACCGCAGCCGCCATGGCGAACACATCCATTTCTCTGCCCAGAAAAAGGGAAAGATCCCGAGCCGCAGAAAAAGGATCTTCCACAATAGCTCCATAAGCCAGCCTCAGAACAGCCCAATCCTGCCGTCGGGCAAAATACCGAGGCAAAGCAGCCAGATGCTTTTCATAAACCAAAAAGAGCTGTTCATTTTCTTCCCGGAGCCTTTCCGGAACAGCAGTACCCCGGAGCATCTCTCCCTGAGAAAGCAAGATTTCATGGAGAGGCCTCTCCATAAAAATCACTTTACAGGGACAGGGCTCAGGAATACAGGCAAGCAGCGGGGAAACCACCTTGACAGCCCGACCTCCCAGAGAAGGCAACCAGGAGGCATCTTCTTTCATGCGACGAACAGGCTCATATTCGAAATAGCCCCGGGGATTGGCCGCATCAGCCGGGCGCAGCCCGTCCGTAACCAGAGGAATACCTCCGGCACTGAGCATCTGCATCATGAGCGAAGTGCCGCTGCGGGGAAGGCCGGAAACAAGAATCACTGCCTCAGCCATGGTATTGCATCTTTCCCGGGCTTGAACAGACTTATGTCGCCTTTCAGATTATTAAAGGGACAGGGCTACTCAATCTTGACGCCCACTTGTTCCAGAGCGGCTGTAAGATCTTCAGGAGTAAAGGGCTTCTGGATGAGCAACGAAGCACCCAGCTCAAGAATACGTTGCGCTGTCTCCCCTTCATAATAGCCGGTCATGGCAATAACATGGGGTGACTGCAGATAGGGGTTGCTCTTGATCCGACGGCATACTTCAAAGCCGTCAATGCCGGGCAGGCGCAAGTCCAGAAAAACCACATCGGGCTTGAAGAGGGTCACGAGACTTCCAGCCTCGAAACCGTCCGTGGCAAGTTCAATATGAAAAGGGGATTCCAACTGAGCCAGAAACCTGCGGATCACGGAAATCACGATTTTTTCGTCGTCCACAATAAGAACTTTGGTAGCCGAGTGTTTCAGATCCTCATGGAGCGGGATCTTGTTGGACTTCATGAATTGAATCAGATCTTCGCGACGGACACGGCGGTGGCCACCGGGTGTTTTGAACACATGCAGACGCCCCGCTTCCGCCCACTTGCGGATTGTATCGGGAGTGACATGACAATATTTGGCCACATCAGAAGTACTGAAGGATTGTTTTGGTTCCATGAATGCTTTCTCTCCAAGTTTAATTGTATTTCGAGTTTATACACATAAATATCATACAGGCATTGCAGTCATTTTTCAAATGCACGCCTTTCCTGTTACTTTTTCTTCAGAAGCCCGCATCCACTTCACCACTTTTTACAAACACCGCAGAGACCCGGAAGATTTCTTCAGGTTCATTAAAAAAGCATTTCTGGTGCATAAATAACAGTAAATGCTATACTTGACCTGACTTTGCTCCGGGATTTCAGCCGGCCAAAAAGAAAGGGGATGCTCATGTCTGAACCGTCCAGAGAAGAACTGAGGGAAATCAGGGCAAGGGTTCAAAAAGGCTTTGCCTGGCTCCGCCGCCGCGGCTATGTCTGTCGTGCCCGTTATAAATGCTGCATGACCTGCGCCATAGCGGGCATAGCCACACTCGCCCGTGAATCACAGAAAGAATACAGCTGCTATTGGAACTGGCAGGACGAAGAGTATTTTCAGGCAACGGGACTGCTCTACCTGCGTTTTTGTTATTTCCCACCCGAAAATCTCTCTGATAAGATTGATACGACTCTTCTGGAAAAACGAATGGGTACCACGATCGTCAAAGCCATGACCCGCTACGGTCTCGCTCTGGACTGGGATGAAGACGCGGGCCGTGCCATCATCATCACAGGTCTGCGGCAGGGGGAATAAGAAGCGGACTCAGCTGCGCTTCCCGGAAAAGCCACAGCATTTCTTGAACTTGCGGCCACTGCCGCAGGGGCAGGGATCGTTGGGGCGCCCGCGACCGGACTGCACACCTTCCTCCCTGCCGGCGATCCACGCCATCACGTTGGCTGGAGGCCGGTGATGCTGCAGCTCTTGAGCCATGAACTGCATGAAGGGGGCTGTATGGGAAAAATAACGGCGGTAATCTTCACAGAGATAGTTCAACCCCTCTTCCCCGTTTTCATCTTTCATGAAGCGATGCTTGGGACATTCTCCGCGGCAAAGCTTCAACATGGGACAGCTCAGGCACTGACCGGGAAGATTGTCCCTTTTCCCATCGCCAAAGGCCTGTTGTTGAACAGAACTGCTCAGCACCCTCAGATCCTCTTCCAGAATATTGCCCAGACGATGCTGAGGATAGACAAAATGATCGCAGGAATAAAGATCGCCGTTGCGCTCCAGAATCAGCGCATCGCCGCAACATTCCCGGAAAAAACACAGGCTCGGATCCGCACCCAGCCAGGACTCCAGCGTGATATCGAATAACTGCACAAAAGTGCGGCCCACATCGCGGCGCACCCACTGATCAAACACCGATACAAGAAAAGAACCGTAACTTCCCTGAGGCACGCTCCACTCCGTCACTTCCGCAGCACGGTCATCGTCAGGAGCGATGAGGCTCAACTCACCGGCCTGAGGCTCACTCACCCGGCGCTCCACCACGGGGATGAACTGGATGAAACCCACCCCGTGAGCACGCAGAAAAGGATAAACCTCTTCGGGTGCAGCCGCTGTATAACGGTTCACACAGGCCAGAAGATTGAAATCGACCTCGTGATCATGAAGTATTTTCAGAGCGCCCATGACTTCTTTGAAACTGGGCTCGCCCTGCACATTCTTGCGACAGGCATTGTGAAAACGCTCGGGACCATCCAGCGAAAGCCCCACAAGAACCTCATGCTCTTTCAGAAACCCGGCCCAGTCCTCATCAAGGAGGATGCCATTGGTCTGCAGGGCATTGAATACCTTTTTACCTTCCGCATATTGCTCCTGCAGAGCAAAGGCCCGTTGAAAAAAGGAAAGACCGGCCAGAGTCGGCTCGCCACCCTGCCAGGCGAAATTGATCTCCGGAAGATGGGACTGCGATTCCACCACCTGACGGACATAGGCATCAAGCACAGCTTCGTCCATGATGATACCCGCCCGGTCAGGGTAGAGAAGATCTTTCTCAAGATAAAAACAATAGTCACAGCGAAGATTGCAGGCCGCTCCCGCCGGCTTCGCCATGACATGAAAAGGACGGGTGCTTTTTTTCACGGAAGTGCTTGAATCAGTCACGGAATGTCTCCAGTGCCCGGTGAAGCGCGCGGATATGATCAGGCCCGGTGCCGCAGCAACCGCCTATGATACGGGCTCCCGCATCAACCAGCTCAGGAATATGAGAAGCCATCTCTTCGGGAGTTTCCAGATAATATACACGCCCGTCAGCACGGCATTGCGGCTGACCCGCATTGGGATGAACCAGAATCGCATGATCCGGACAACTTTGGTGCAGAGCAGCCACCAACCCGACCATTCCTCCCGCACTGAGTGTGCAGTTCACTCCCAGCAGATCCGCACCGGCCTCCACCATGGCGGCGCCCATCTCCTCAGGAGAAACGCCCATCATGGTACGATAGCCCTTCTCACCCCGATCATCAAATGTGAAGGAGGCCACGACAACCAATCCCGTATTCTCTTTGACCGCGCGGACACCCAGCGCAGCCTCATCCAGTGCCGACATGGTTTCAACAGCCACCGCATCGGCACCCCCTCTCTCCAAAGCACGGGCCTGCCGGGCGAAGCTGTCGTAGATCTCTTCCTCTGTCACATCACCCATCATGAGCAACTTGCCCGTGGGACCCATGGAACCCAGAACAACGCATGCTTCACCAACAGCCTCGCGACTCAACCGTGCGGCCGCCTCATTCATTGCATCAGCCTGCTCTGAGAGCCCGTAGCTTGCAAGCTTCAAAGCTGTGGAACCGAAACTGTTTGTCATCACCACATCAGCCCCCGCTTCGGCGTACATGCGGGCTATGGCACGGATCTCCTCAGGACGTTCCAGATTCCACAGCTCCGGACACTCCGTCGCCTCCATACCCGCCGCAATCAGATAAGAGCCCCAGCCCCCGTCGGAAAGAAGAATCTTGCGATCAGCCAGTAATTTCAATAAATCAGCCATCTTCAGTCTCCAGAATTAGCCCCACCTTCTCCTGTAAGCACCAGAGATGCAAAACACCGGAACTCCACTTACTGTAAAGCACAGCCACCCTTCCACGCAACTTTACACCTCTGCGCCACTACCCTTCAACTTCTACTGTTTTTTCGAAGAAGTTTATGTTGCTGACCCTGCAAGTCATTTAATTTCAACATGTGATGTAACCACAGACCTCTTCTGACAATCACGAACAAAGAATGCCTTGGGAAAGCTTGAAAGTCGTTGAGAGCCTCTCCTGGGAACGCCAATTTCCACATTGGCAGACGGCGGGGGTTGGTCTTGGGGCAAATAAGGGACTTGAAGGGATCAGCCATCTCCGGGGAGTCGGTCGGATCGGTCGGATCGGACGGATGTGGGAGGGGCGTATTGTAGGTGATAGGGAATAGGGAATAGGGAATAGGGAATAGGGCTGACGACTTTGAGTCGCGCACCTGGGAACGCCAATTTCCACATTGGCAGAAAGCGTATGACGCCTCAGACAATATATTGACTTGGTTGCGGCTTGATATCTCTCTTTTCTCAAATAAATCCATTCCCCGGAAAACTTTCCGGCGGTGAAGGTCGTATCGTGGGACCGCCAATGTCCCTATTGGCACAGGGCGGGGTTGGTCTTGGGGCAAAACAAGAGACTTGAAGGGATCAGCCATCTCCGGGGAGTCGGACGGATCGGTCGGATCGGTCGGATCGGACGGATCGGACGGATGTGGGAGGGCGTATTATAGGTGATAGGGATAGGGAATAGGGCTGACGACTTTGAGTCGCGCACCTGGAACGCCAAGGTCTTTAATTTCTCAGTGGTTCTCTGTGTCCCATTGTGCCCATTGTAGTGAAAAAAGAAGAAGTCCATGGACCGGGGAATGTGGGGCAAAGGCACGGGAACTTGGATCCCGGTGCCTTTGCCACATCATTCCAATTGTCACCGCTTCCCATAAAGCCGTGTACGAACAGGACTGTATTTTTTCTGAAGGTTCATTATCTTTTCACTGGGAGCGGGTCTTTTATGAGCTGTTATTTTTTACCTTTTATTTTTGATGCCGCGTCATCAAGGCTCTTTGTTTCTTTGTCGTTTGCAGCGAATTCTTTGGCGGCTGTGAAGGCTTCTATCTGTGCTTTTTTGTCGGAAATGGATCTTTCCACAGAGGTGATATAGCATTTGAGAGCAGTTTTTCGGTGCTCGTCGGCCTCGGTATTTTTCCAGAGGTCGAGGAGCGCTTCACGTGCTTCGGCCTGCGGCCAGACGGCCAGGGTTTCGAAGGCGTTGCGCAGCCATTTGGCATTGGCTGATTCAGCTGCAATGCGTTTTTCCACGGCTGCTTTGACGGGTGCGACAGCCTGTGCATCACCAAAAGAGGCCAGAGCACGGATAAGCCGCAGGGCCGGGTCCTCTTCGGCTGTATCCAGGCGCTCCGCCAGTTTTTCAATGGTCTCATCGCCTTTTTCCAGATCTCGGGCCAGGCTCACCAGTGCGGCTGCGGCGACTTCCGCTTCGCCATCTCTTTTTTCCTTCAGTACACTGGCCAGAAGCTGGTCGAGGTCAGCTTCATCGCCAATGACGGCGAGAGCCTGGAAAGCACTTCGGCGTATTTTGGCATCCTCCGCTTCAATCTTGTCCAGAACAAATTCCTGGAATTGTGTTGCCTTACGCTCGGCGATGATATCGAGGCTGGCAATGGTCTGTTCAGCCGTAAGCGATTCATACAGCAGGGCATCGGGCGTCATAAGACCCAGGACAGTGGCTTCCAGTTCGGGCAGGCGAAGGAGCGCCCCTTTGATGGCCTGCAGTTCCGCATCGGACTCCGCCCGCTCAAAGGCATCCAGAAGAGGGGCCACCGCTTGTTCACCAAAAGCGGCTGAGATGGCCATACAGGCGGCCTGACGTATTTCCGCATCCCTGTCGCCAAGAGCATTGAGTACGGCCATTTGTGCGGAGGGATCATTGCGTTCGCCGAGTAGAGCGATGACCGCTCCTTTCAGAAAAGCATCGTATTCGTCCAGGCGGAAGATCCAGGCCTGGGACACATCTTCGCCGGGGAGAGCCCGGGCCAGTTCGCGGCCCCATCCCTGATAGACGGAGTCAGTGCTGTTTTGCGCGTCCAGAAGTTCGGGCAATGCCTCTTTGCCGATGAGCTCCACGAGGGCACGGAGTACGATGCAGCGTGTGGGTCGGGGCAATTCCATATTGGCCAGGGCTTCCCGGCATTGACCGGCTGCGGCTGCTTTGTCGGTGCAGCCTTCGGGATTCAGGACGAGTTGAAGCATGCTTTCGGAGAGGCCTGTTTCTTCGCTGGTATAAGGAGCCTGATTCCGGAGGCGTGCTTTGGCCTGGGCGATGGCCTCAGCGGCCTGGGGACAGTCGGCCAGACTGAGAACAGTGAGAGCGGCCTCGCCACCGATATTTTCGATGGTCTGGATCACGTCCAGGCTGCTTTCTTCGTCGCAGATCAAACCGGCCAGGACAGCTATGGAAGCGTCATCGGCACAGAAACGCAGGATGGACATGAAAAAAGATCTCACCTCAGCCGAATCACTTGCCCGGATGGCCTCTTCCAGAATACGCGCCATGAGAGGAGCCTGACCTTTGTTATCGGGGCGTCCACCATGTTTCGCCAGTCCGTACAAAGCGAATTTCGCTTCCGCGTCCACTCCTTCAGCGGAAGGAGTGATGCGTTTGCAAAGGGCTCTGATGAGTTCAGGCCCTTCTTCGAAAGCCTTTTCGAAGAGGAGGGCGCCTGATGCGGCATTTTCCGGAGGCATGGCTAAGAGCAGCTCCTCCACGGTCAATGCCTGTGCCGGAAGGACGGTCAGGCCCCCGAGGGTCAGCAGAAGGAGAGACAGGGTTACGAGAAAGCGTTTATGGTTCATCATGATTATTTTCCTTCCCCTTATATGGTCCACGGGCTGCGCATGGGCTGGTGGATGAGTCTGTTTGCGGCGTCGTCATTGATAAAGCACTCTTTTTCCGGGTCATACTGCAGATCCCGACCGAGGCGCACAGCAATGACACCGAGATTCACGAGAGTGCAGGAGCGATGTCCGTTTTCTTCGTTGAGGGAGAACTTCCTCCGGTTTTTGACAGCCTGGTAAAAGTCCGTTTCCTGCCAGACGGGTTCGGGCAGTGACGCGAGCTTTTCTTTGAATCCTTTGATATCGGAGCGCATCCCTTTATAGAGATTGCCTTCCGGCCCGGTGATATAGGGCACATCTTCGCCTGTTTCCTCGGAGGTGCAGATGATTTTACAACCGTCGGCATAGGTCATCTCGATACGTCGCCAGCTGCTTGCCGCTTCGGGATGCTGCAAGGGCGCATCCACTGTAATGGATACGGGGCTGGTATGGTCTTTTTCCAGAAAATACTGGACAGGGTCCAGATAGTGCTGACCCATGTCACCCAGACCGCCGCCGTCATAATCCCAATATCCGCGGAAGTTACCATGTACGCGATGAGAGTGATAGGGCTTCCAGGGAGCCGGACCGAGCCAGAGATCATAGTCCAGTTCCTCGGGGACGGGTTCAGGCATGAGGTCTGTGCGACCGCTCCACTGGAACTTGAAATCAAAGCCCGTATCCGGGCCGATGGTTACCGTAAGGGGCCAACCCAGAAGCCTGTGCTCCACCGCTTTTTTAATGGGCTGAACAGGCGTATTGAATCCATAGAACTTGTCCTTGAAGCGGAACCAGGTATTGAGCCGGAAGATGGCACCATGGCGCTGGACGGCGTCGCGTAATTTCTGACCTTCGCCTATAGTCCGGGTCATGGGTTTTTCGCACCATACATCCTTGCCGGCCCGCACGGCCTCGGCGCTGATGATACCGTGCCAGTGGGGCGGCGTGGCCACATGGACCACATCAATATCGGGTCGGGCGAGTACTTCGCGGAAATGACGGTATCCGTCCACGCCCGCCTCTGTTCGGGCCAGAGCGCTTTCCAGATGTTTCCGGTCCACATCACAAACCGCCACGGTTCGTGCCCCTGTATAGCCCAGATGACCGCTTCCCATGCCACCGACACCGACGATGGCACGTGTGATCTCTTCGCTGGGTGCCGTGAATTGCGCACCGCCCAGGACATGGCGCGGCACAATGGAAAATGCCGCAACCGTTTTCCCGGCATTTTTCAAAAAGGTGCGCCTGGAAAAAGAACTGCCTGATTTCATGTCAGACTCTCCTGTATGGCTTGCTTTTACCCCTTCCTGCTTTCATGCAGTCTTGCCTGGGGGCAAAAAACACAAAAAAAAGGCGCATTCCGGAACTGACAGCCAGTCCGGAAATGCGCCCGAATTACAAACTGTTGAAAATCGCTGCTACACGCCTGTCACGCTGAGAACAGTGTGCATCAGTTCCGCCCGAAGGGCGCACCGACAAGGCTTATTCGCTGGGTGCGTCTTCTTTTTTCTCTTCAGCGGGAATTTCTTTTTTGTCTTCGTTCACAGCCTGTTTGAATTCTGAGATGGCTGTGCCCAGAGATTTACCGACACCGGCAAGTTTGCCGCCGCCGAACATAACCAGCACGATCGCAAAAATAATCAGCAGTTCTCCCAGTCCAGGGGCCCACATAGTTCTATCTCCTATTCATATTGGTTACTGAGGCACAGTTGTTTTCATGCCTGTATCTGGAACGCTTTTTCGGGATGGAAAGATAACGATCTCACAGCGTTCATGACCTTACAGTATAGTCTTTTTGGCTGGCTTTAGCAAATCTTTTGAAAATATGGTGCCGTGCCAGGGGCTCGAAAGAGAAGGTTCACACTTGTTGCAGAGAAAAGATTCTGACAGCTCCGCTCCGTTTTTTTAAGAAGACAGGCCCTTATTCTCTTTGCCCGGTGATTCTCAGTCAAATAATAAAATTTTTCGACAGATCTGAGTTTATATAGATTAAGAGAGCCGGTTGCGGCACTGGCTTTTGTTCACTTGTTCAGGCCGTGCTGAAAGCGGTAGCAACGAAAAAGGAAGCTGCAATGAATTTTTATGATAAGGAAGAAGCCCCAAGAGAAGTGGATATTGAAGTGCTCAAAAAGAGTGCGGAAGCAGGAGACTCTCAGGCACAGTACAATCTGGCGATATCTTATTACCGGGGCCAAGGTGTGGAGAAAGACAAAGCAGAAGCCGTCAGATGGTTTCGAAAAGCGGCGGAGCAGGGACACTCAAAGGCGCAGTTCGTTCTGGCATGGTGCTATTGCCAGGGTGACGGCATAGAAGAAGATGAAGAAGAGGCCTCAAAGTGGCTTATAAAAGCGGCCAATCAGAGAAATGAGACGGCGGCTGACCTGCTGAATATAGTCCTTATGCTGTTGTAGAAAAACGATCAGCTCCCTGCACTTTGGTTCTGATGCAAGGATAAATATTACTCTCTTTAACTGATGCCTATCTGCTAATAAATTAAAATTGGCATGGAGTCCAGGTTTACATATACTATATACTAGAAATTAATCTTGACATGATTTTCCTCGGTTGCCTTTTAATATTGGTTTACAGCGATTGCGAAGAGAAAGGGATCTGACATGTGGCCTTTTGACAAGAAAGAATCAGAGATGAAAGCAAGTATTGAATTCCTCAAGCAGCCAGGGCAATCGCATCTAAAGTCTTAATAGTCTTACGAGGTATTTATAATCCCATGCAGCTTTGAGCCTTCTTCCTTGAATCCCCACTTTTGCCGTGCTATCCTTTTTGAGGATAGACAGTGCAACT